>NZ_SOEF01000093.1 GCF_004366375.1 Halanaerobium congolense | reverse complement strand
AGGAGAAGTAGGAGAAAGATACCGTTACTTAAGCTTAAGAGAATAATAAATATCAGGAGGTGAAAGGCAAGTGACAACAGAAATGAAATATAAATTCAAAGAAGAATTAAATAAAGAAGAAAGATTTACAGGTGGACACAGAATGTGTGCAGGTTGTGGAGCCCCAGTAGCAGTAAGAACAGTGCTTAGAGCATTAGAAGAAGATGATGAAGCAGTAATTGGATGTGCAACAGGATGTTTAGAAGTATCAACATTCATGTATCCATATACATCCTGGAGAGATTCATTTATTCATAATGCATTTGAAAATGCAGCAGCTACAACAAGTGGAGCCGAAGCAGCATATCAATCCCTAAAAAAGCAGGGAAAAATAGATAAAGATACAAATTACAAGTTCATAGCCTTTGGTGGAGATGGAGGAACATATGATATCGGATTCCAGTCACTATCAGGAGCAATGGAAAGAAACCATGATATGACATATGTTTGCTATGATAATGGAGCCTATATGAACACAGGAATTCAGAGATCATCAGCAACACCACGCTATGCAGATACAACAACAACACCAGTAGGTAAAAAAGGAAGAGGAAAGTCAGAATTCAGAAAAGATATGACAGCAATTATGGCAGATCACAACTTACCATATGTAGCACAAACTACATTCATTGGTAACTTAAAAGATCTGCATACAAAAGCTAAAAAAGCCATCTATACAGAAGGAGCAACCTTCTTAAATGTAATGGCACCATGTCCAAGAGGTTGGAGATATCCACCAGAAAAGCTGATGGAACTTTGTAAGCTTGCAGTAGAGACATGTTATTGGCCAATGTATGAGATCGAAAACGGTGAGTGGAGATTAAACTACAAGCCGAAGAAAAAGCTGCCTATTGAAGAATTCCTAAAAGCACAGGGACGCTTCAAGCATGTAACAAAAGCAGAGAAAAAAGATATGATAGAAGAAATTCAGGCAGAAGTAGACCACCGCTGGGAAAAGCTTCTAGTTAAGTGTGGAGAAAAGTAAAA
>NZ_SOEF01000092.1 GCF_004366375.1 Halanaerobium congolense | reverse complement strand
TTTCTGTGGGTATATATTCTCCATCTTTCATGACTCCCATGGTCAGCCACGATTTTATTATTTCAATTACCCAACCATCTGTTACTTTTTGCTTTATGAATTCTATTAAAAGCTTATGGTCTATATTATCGAAAAACCCTTTGATATCTGCATCTAATACCCATTTGTATCCCTGTTCTTTATATTCTTCAATTTGGTTTATCGCGTCCATCTGCGATTTACCTTTTCTAAATCCAAAAGAACAGTCACAGAATTCTTTCTCATATATTGGCTCCAGTATTCCTCTCACTGCCGCCTGAGCTATTCTGTCTTTAACTGTGGGTATTCCAAGTGGTCGCTGTCTTCCATCACTTTTCGGGATAAATACTCTCAGTGCTGGTTTGGGTTGATATCTATCTTCTAAGAATTCTCTGTATAGTTCTCTCATGTGGACTGAATAGTTTTCTTTGAATTCTACTGTATCTATTCTGTCAACACCTGCACTACCACTGTTATCTAAGACATGTTTTGCGGCTGCTTTCATATTCCTAATCTTTGTTACTTTATCTTTAAGGGTGTAATACGTCTTCTCAGTTATCTCTTTCACCAGTCCTTACTTCACGACTTACCAGTCTCCAATTCTACAGTCCAGTTAAACAGACCCTATTTTCATAATATTATCAGCCGCGTTTTAGGTTCTCACCAATCGCCCCCTCTGACATTTTACTACTGAGGTTATGGTGTTTCTGACCTACCACCTTTGAGATTAGATTTCTCCCTCCGGCTACCAGCCTGACCCACTGCTTTAAGCAGTGTTTAAACCATTAAAATCTGTCTACCACTCCTGTATTAATTTCAACTTCGACTGCGCTGGCTGTCCTTTGCTAAACTGGCTTTATCCTCCTGCAGGTCACCCTGCTATCTAAGGACCAGTCATCATAGCTACTATTGACGCCATCTGAACTCTGTATCTGCTTTATCTTGGTTTTCCCGTTCAGGTTATACCGCGACTTACTAAAACTAGTTTTAGTTTTAGACAAATACAGAACTCCTCCGGTCAATTATTCCATCTT
>NZ_SOEF01000091.1 GCF_004366375.1 Halanaerobium congolense | reverse complement strand
TTGACCCTCCTCGGGGCAAGCCCTCGAGGATTCCTGCTTCTTAGAAGTGGTAACCCACCATCTCCACAGGCTTAAAATCCTGTTAGCCCAACAGTATATCCTCTAACTTGCCTTTTGCATTTTTAAACCTTCATCTAAGATGTTTTTGCTAGCATTAATATCTCTATCGTGTACTTTTCCACATTCAGAACATTTCCAGTTTCTTATTTTTAGATCTTTAACTTCTTCATTTTTATAGCCACAATTATTACACAGCTGGCTGCTAGCAAAAAATGTGTCTATCTTAATCAAATCTCTTCCATACCATTTAGCTTTATAGGTTAATATTTCTATAAATTTACTCCAAGATACATCTGATATTGATTTAGCTAAGTTAGAATTTTTAAGCATATTCTTTACTTCTAAAGTTTCAACTGCTATGAGTTGGTTTTCCTCAATTAATTTAGTTGAAAACTTATGAAGAAAGTCTAATCTAATGTTAGCCATTTTTTCATGTACCTTAGCCAATTTTTTCTTAGTTTTATACCAATTATTAGAACCTTTTTCTTTTCTAGCTAAACTTCTATTTAATCTGGCAATCTTTTTCTCATATTTATTTAAAACTCTAGGATTAGCTTTTTTCTCACCATCTGAAGTAATGGCAAACTCCTTAAGTCCCAGGTCTATACCTATTTTTTTATCTACCTCAGGGAATTTTTTAATTTCCTCTTTAACTGCTATTGAAATAAAATATTTGTCTGTATTAGTTTTAGTTACTGTCACATTTAATATTTTGCCTTTAACTTTTTGAGATTTACTGAATTTAACCCACCCCAATTTAGGCAGCTTAATCTTATTATCTTTTATTTCAATATTGGTAGTTCCACTTTTTCTAACAAATTTATTAGTCCGATAAGAATTTTTAATATTCTTTTTAGATTTAAACTGAGGAAAGTCATATTTGCCGCTAAAAAAATTATTAAAAGCTTTATCTAAATCTTTAAGAGCATTTTGTAAAGCGAATTTATCTGGCTCTTTAAGCCACATTAATTCTCTTTTTAATTGTGTTAGCTGCTTAGAATATTCAGTATATGTTTTATATTTATCTTCTTTAGCTTTTGAAAGAAAATGGTTATATACATACCTTGTACAACCAACTGATTTATTTATTAATATTTTTTGTTTTTTATTAGGATATAGCCTGAACTTATAGCCTTTTTCTCTTATAATTTTTTTACCTGTCATGCTTTCACCTCCTCACTAATATTATACCATAAACAAAGAGGTTAGACAAACATTTGTTCTTGTTTTTAGAATATTTAAT
>NZ_SOEF01000090.1 GCF_004366375.1 Halanaerobium congolense | reverse complement strand
AGTATTGTATAATAAGTTGTGTAAATTAAATTTAACGATTTTTTTAAAATAAAAAAGAGGAATCCTTCTTTAAGTGGTTGAATTATTTATTAGCGAAATAAAAACCAAACCACTAGGAGGACTCCTCATGAAAAGTATAACTGATAACCCCAATAATGGTCAAGTAAATTTTGACGATATGATCAATGATTTGATCAAAAATTTTATCGAAAAGCTTCTTAAAGGTGAATTGACTGAATTTCTTAATTACGATAAATATGATTCTGCTGGCAAGAACTCTGGCAACAGCCGCAATGGAAATTACTCTCGTAACTTCCAGACTAAATACGGTGTCATTGAAAATCTAGAAGTCCCAAGAGATAGAAACAATGACTTTCAAACTGCTCTATTTGAGCCATATAAACGCCGTGATGACTGGCTGGAACAGACTGTAATCCAGATGTATGCCCGAGGTCTATCCACTCGTGATATTGCCAATTTGATTGAGCAAATGTATGGTCAAAAATACAGTGCTACCAGTGTCAGTAATCTGACAGATATAGCAGTTAAAGAAATTGAACAGTGGAAAAACAGGCCCTTAGAAAAACGCTACAGTGTGCTCTTCATTGATGCTCTAAGCATTAAGATTCGCCGAGAGCATGTTGGTAATGAATCAGCATATATAATCATTGGAATCAATGAAGAAGGCTACAGAGAGATTCTAGACTTCTACATTGGCGTAACAGAGTCAGCTACACTCTGGGAAGAAGTACTGATGAACCTTAAATCCAGAGGCGTAGAACAGGTGCTTTTAGGTGTTATGGATGGCCTACCAGGTTTAACTGACGCATTTCTTAAAGTATATCCAAAAGCTGATGTTCAACGCTGTGTAGTTCACAAAGTCCGTAATACACTTCATAAAGTTAAGAAAAAACATACAGATGAAATTGTTACTGATCTTAAGAAAATTTACAAAGCTCCCAGCAGAGAGTATGCAGAGCAGGCCTTAAATGATCTCAGCTTAAAGTGGGATAAAATCTATCCTCACTTAGCTCAAAGCTGGTTTGAAGATAAAGATGAATTATTTGCTTTCTATAAATATCCAGATAGTATTCAAAAATCAATTTATACAACTAACTGGATTGAAAGAGCCAATAAAGAAATCAGAAAAAGACTTAAAACAATGAACAGTTTACCAAATGAAAAAGCAGCAGAAAAAATATTATATCTTAAGATCTTAGACTATAATTCTAAGTGGTCAGAACGAAGATTAAAAGGATTTTTAGCTGCTAGAGATAAGCTAATTCAACTATTTGAAGAAAGATATTAATTTATTTACACAAAATACTTGACGTTACC
>NZ_SOEF01000089.1 GCF_004366375.1 Halanaerobium congolense | reverse complement strand
AGGTAACGTCAAGTATTTTGTGTAAATAAATTAATATCTTTCTTCAAATAGTTGAATTAGTTTTTCTCGAGCAGCTAAAAATCCTTTTAATCTTCTCTCTGACCATTTATAATTGTAGTCTATGATCTTAAGATATAAGATTTTTTCTGCTGCTTTTTCATTCGGTAAACTGTTCATTGTTTTAAGTCTTTTTCTGATTTCCTTATTGGCTCTTTCAATCCAGTTAGTTGTATAAATTGACTTCTGAATACTATCTGGATATTTGTAGAAAGCAAACAATTCATCTTTATCTTCAAACCAGCTTTGAGCTAAGTGAGGATAGAGTTTATCCCACTTTGAGCTGAAATCATTTAAGGCCTGCTCTGCATACTCTCTGCTGGGAGCTTTGTAAATTTTCTTTAGATCTGTAACAATTTCATCTGTATGTTTTTTCTTGACTTTATGAAGAGTATTTCGAATCTTGTGAACTACACAGCGTTGAACATCAGCTTTTGGATATACTTTAAGGAATGAGTCAGTTAATCCTGGTAGACCATCCATAACACCCAAAAGCACCTGTTCTACACCTCTGGATTTCAGGTTCATTAATACTTCCTGCCAGAGTGCAGCTGATTCTGTTACACCAATGTAGAAGTCCAGAATCTCTCTATAGCCTTCTTCATTAATTCCAATGATTATATATGCCGATTCATTGCCAACATGCTCTCGGCGGATCTTGATGCTTAGAGCATCAATAAAGATTACGCTATAGCGCTTTTCTAAGGGTCTTTTTTTCCACTGTTCAATTTCTTTTAATGCTATATCTGTCAGATTGCTGACACTGGTAGCACTGTATTTTTGACCATACATTTTCTCAATTAAATCAGCTATATCTCGAGTGGATAGACCTCTGGCATACATCTGGATTACAGTCTGTTCCAGCCAGTTATCACGACGTTTATATGGCTCAAAAAGAGCAGTTTGAAAATCATTGTTTCTATCTCTTGGAACTTCTAAATTTTCAATGACACCATATTTAGTCTGTAAATTACGAGAATAATTACCATTGCGGCTGTTGCCAGAGTTCTTACCAGCAGAATCATATTTATCGTAATTTAGAAATTCAGTTAATTCACCTTTAAGCATTTTTTCGATAAAATTTTTGATCAAATCATTAATCATATCGTCAAAATTCACTTGACCATTGTTGGGTTTTTCAGTTATACTTTTCATGAGGAGTCCTCCTTGTGGTTGTGTTTTTTATTTTGTCAATAAATATATTCAACCACTCAAAGAAGGATTCCTCTTTTTATTTAAAAAAATTATCATAATTTTATTTACACAACTTATTATACATTACT
>NZ_SOEF01000088.1 GCF_004366375.1 Halanaerobium congolense | reverse complement strand
GTTTATTCCTTTCATATTTGTTGTAGGTAACAAATATTATATCAAAAGAAGGAATAAGTCGCCAATTTTTTATCTAATTTTTTTGTAAAGTGGTGTCTGCATATTTAACTCCCAGATAAGTTACTAAAATAGCAGGAGCCATTACCCAGACCGAAAATGTTCCCTGAAGAGCAGTATTATATAGAATATTAGAAAAGAAATAGACAAAACCGGCACGACGGGCAGTTAAGGCTAGTTTATCTGTAGAAGCTGCTACAATTAGCATCTGCAGAGGACGATTGTTTTTAAGAACTTCCCAGGCATCTTTAAATTTAATTTCAACTGCATTTTCTGCCAGTCCAAAATATTTTGTTCTATCCTTAGACCAGATACCGATAATCGCCATAATTGTCATAATAAAAGAAGCTGCCATAAAAATAACAGAAACTGTTGACCATAGAGCCGGATCATTTACATTTTGAGCGTATTTAGGTGCCATGTAGGTCATAATAAACCAGGTAGCACCAGCAAAAAGTAGTGTATTATAAATTGCATCAAAAAAGGTAAAAAGTGGTCTTTGAGCAGGGTCATTAGTTAATGCTGCCTGAGCGCCTTTAGTACAAGAAGTTTGAAAAGTATAACCGATAATTGCTAGACCATATAACAGAGCTGTAACAATATATTTAGTCTGGGTGGACCATTCTGGTGGAACATTAAATAGTGCAATAATCATAATCACTAAAATAATATTACCAATAAGCATAAAGGGACGATATTTACCAAATTTAGTGTCAGTTTTATCAAGTATGAACCCAATTACAGGATCAGTAAAACCATCGAAAATTCTCATCGCAGTTGCTATTCCACCAACAATTGCTGCAGAAAGACCAAGTACATTTTGAGTAAAGAAAGCATAATACATAATTAGTACAAATGCCGTATTTGTAGCAGTATTGTTTAAAGCAAAAAATGCAATCTGCCATTTCTCTGCATTATGGTATTTTCCCTTTTCTTTTAACTTTTCTCTTTTTTTCTTAATTTCTTTTTGATCTGGTTTATTTAACATTAATAAGTCCTCCTATTTTTTAGTTGTTAATCGAATCTCCCGGGATAAGTTTAAGTTGTAATCTTCTTAATTTCTTATAGGACTTATGTTAGAATAACTAACTCTTATAATTATTACTCTATTAATAGTATAAAATAATTTGAATATTATTTCGTCTCGATTTATTTGGATTTATATAATAAAATTACAGTCAAATTTAAAAATTATACCATAAGAACAAAATGGCCTAACGGCCACCCCTATACTATAGAAGTTAATTAATATTTCTTTAGTAGGGTTCTCTTTTAAATGTAAATTTGAACTTCATTTCTGCATTACACTCAGGACATGCCACTCCTGGCATTTCTCCCTCTTTAAGATCTTTTCCCATTGCAAAT
>NZ_SOEF01000087.1 GCF_004366375.1 Halanaerobium congolense | reverse complement strand
CACCACTTTACAACTTTTTATCATGCAGCATCCCTGAATGAAATAAAGCTGTGCAAACAATCCTTTAAATTCCCATAAATTTTGGTATTTTCGAAGTCTGATACGAAACTGCCTAAAATTAGTTCTTCCCTTAAATAACGGGAAAGATTATTCTTTATCTGCTGCGGACTTAAATTTATGAATTCTTCCTTATTTTCTATCATAAATGGATAGCATTTTACAATGGTATAGGCTGTTGCAAGCAGATTTATATAGGCTTCAATACCTTTTTCTTTAACAACCATATAATTACCAAATGACCAGAAAGTTTTTAGTTCATAAAAAATTATTTCAATGTTCCAGCGCAGACGATATTCTTTTAAAACAGGAACTTCTGACATGGTACTGCCGTTTTTCTGATCAGAATAATTTTTAGCTCTAACAGCTGATAAAAAACAATCTTTGAGACTTTCTGATTCAGTATCAGTATTAATATAAACCCGGGGACTTTTAAATCCCTCAAGTTCCTTTAGAGTTACCACAATCTCTACTGGATCATCAAATAATCTTGTTTTAACAATTTTGCTGGCTATATAATAATCACCTGTTTTTTCGTATTCCAGATCTTTAAGAGAAAGTTTGTCTCCATATTTGCGAGGTCTGCCTCTTTTGCCATTATGTTCTGGAGGTAAATCAAAAAAAGCTGTATCTTTGCGAACAGCACCCACAAATTCTATATTTTTAAATTCTTCAACGGTGTCAATAACGTCACCTTTGCTATACCATGAATCACAGAGTATAACAGCCTGTTTATCATCAATTAATTTGATGATATTTAAAATAAGTTCACGGGCAATAGTCAATTTGCTTTTCTCTTTTTTATAGAGTCTAAACCCCAGAGGAATACTGAGATAATTAATCTCATCTTCTCCGGCAGAAACGGGTATAGAAATGGCCAATGCCACAAAACTATTACCCTTAAGATAACTGCTGTTGTTGCGTCTGACATGATCAAAGAAGCTCTGACAGCCTGCAAATTTATCGCCGAATTTTTCCTGCAGGGTATCATCTATAATCAGATAAATTTTTTCATCCGCCAGATTTTCAGGAATCAGAGATAGAGCTATCTCAGTTGTTTTAATCATTAGATCATTGAGATTCCAGCTGCTGTATGATAAAAAATAATAGAGAGAATTCAGACTGTCCTTTTTATATTTGGAGATAAAATGCTTCCAGATAAATCTAATTGACTGTACCTGATCAAAACTTATAATAGAAATAATGATCCAGAAAAAACTCTGAAAACTTTTTTTGGTAAAGACAGCACGGTATTTATTTAAAATTTTTTTGATTGTATGGTAGATAGTTTGTGAGTTATTTGATATAATATTCATGGCGGTTTATTCCTTTCATATTTGTTGTAGGTAACAAATATTATATCAAAAGAAGGAATAAGTCGCCAATTTTTTATCTAATTTTTTTGTAAAGTGGTG
>NZ_SOEF01000086.1 GCF_004366375.1 Halanaerobium congolense | reverse complement strand
CTACAGAAGGAGTATTTTCTTCTCCTTCTCTTTTTTAAACTAGGTGGTACACAATTCGATTGGTAGGGTGGTACATTTTTCGCTTGACAAAAGCATCTTTAATTATATTTAATATTTTATTTATTATATCTACCTTTTCTTCATTATCAATATCATTATTAACTATATAATCATAAAGAGTAATATCAGCTTCCTCCATAGTATATGAGAATTCATCATTATTAAAGTCATATATATCTATAACACCTTCAACATTAGACAAAGATTTTGTGATTTTAAATTCTCTTTTAAATCTACTACGTATTCCACGATTTGTAAGAAACTCTTCTTTTAATTTTTTAATGATAATTCCTGTTGAAATTTGTTTATATACGACTGCAAAACCACCTTCACCAATATATTTTAAGTCTGAATTAATCTCTACTAAAATATATTTTGAATCTAACTTGTTAATTTTATGATCTTCTAATTTAAGTTCACGGTTAAAGTCATTCACTATTTGTTCAGATAATTCTACAGCTTCTACTTCAGTAACTCTATTTTCTATTTGAATAAACTTAGTGCTTAATATTTTAGTAAGGAAATCGTTAATATCATCGCTTTCAATCAAGGCTTTTATTTTTTCACTCGTATAATACCATCTTGAAGGAAAGCCACTGTCATATTTATCATTAAACCCAAATTCATTATTGAAAAAATCAACTAATACATTCCCACTCTTATATTGATAATAATCTTCTTGATCCCCAATAAATACTTCTGCAATATATCTTAGTATAGCTTCTGATAACATGAAATCTCCTTTCCTACTATTGCGTTATTCTAAATAATTAAACTTATAAAGTTAAATATAAAGTCTCTAACTTTTACGATGCGGCTGTTCTTTAGATTGGCAAGTCGTTTAACTATCATCTATATTTTTTGTTTAAGCATTTGAAAGAGATATACTAATAGTCCTGTCCCGAATGGGAAAATATATTTTATTACTTAACTACAAAATTAGTCAGTGCCAGTGAACCATTATATAAAAAAATTATTATCCTTCATCAGGTGGGTCTTATATAACTTTCTTATTATTAGTTCTTTTCCGTGTTCTATCATGAAATGGTGTGAATTTTATTTTTAATATATATATTTGGTTCCTTTGAGAATTCATTGTAAAGATATGACATTAATTTTATATTGGATAAAATAATTATGTTTTCATTTTATTATTTTCTTTACTTTACTTACTTAAATCAATATCTTTAAATGCTGCTAAATGTAAAGCTATTGATAATAATAACCATAAAGTTAAAAACTCAAATTTTATGTAAATATAATAAAAATATTCTAATACACTCATATTTCCAATTAATAAAATATAAAACAATATATTTATTAGCAGAATCATAAAAGAAATCACTAGCATTGCATAAAAATATTTAAGAAAAGTCAAGTTCTGTTTTTAACGAAAATACTTGCTTAAAATAGAAAAACTCCTTATAATTGGGATTA
>NZ_SOEF01000085.1 GCF_004366375.1 Halanaerobium congolense | reverse complement strand
TCACTAGCATTGCATAAAAATATTTAAGCATTGTCAAATTTAAGTTATTGAGAACATATACTATCTACAGAATATTCAGTCACTACCTTATCCTTTTTTAAGAAAAAGAGATAATGGAGTATTAAGAGATAGTCTTTATCCACATTTTACCATAATATATTTGCTCTTTTTACAGAATTACTGGATTGAATTCTGTTGAATATAAAAGCTCTGTTTCTCCTGCCATCACCTGCCTTTCGAGTAGCTGATAGATTTTTTCGTAATCTATCACTCTCCGACCTTTAGACGAGCGTGATGGTGGTCGATTTATCTTTCTGATAAAAGCTTTTAAACTCTCAAACTTACAGGCTCTAAAATATTTAAGCACCTTAAATAAACTCTTATCTGTATTGGCTTCTCTTTTTAAGAGAGTAAGTAATACAAAGCTGATTAAAGCAGTAAATATCTGTGATTTAACAGCATTCTCACTGTGTCCATAAAAGACTTTAACATGCAGATGCTGTTTGATCCACTTAAAGAAAATCTCTATCTGCCAGCGATCTCTGTAGTATCTGCTGATTAATGCTGCAGAATGTTCAAAGTCATTTGTAATTAATCTAATTGTACTGCCAGGGTTTTCTCTGTCAGGTATTTCTAAGATCCTTAAGATATTATCCATCTGTTTGTCCTGTTTTTTATCACCTAAAAGAACAATTGAATCTTTAACTTCCTGGCCATCAATAATTACAGTTTTAGATTTTAGAACTTTAATTTTAGCATTACTCTTAAGCCTTGATAAAAAGAGAATACCAGCATCACAGTAATTATCAAAGCCTTGATAGTCAACATAAGCTCTATCAAAGACATGGAGAGTATTTTTATCCTGAACAATGAGATTATCCATCTTGGTTTTATCTGCACCCTTAGCTGGAGTAATCTCAACTTTATCAGGCATAATTTCTCCATCATAAATAATGCGGGTATGTATTTTAATTCCTGCTTTTGTTGATCTAAAATCAGCCCAGGGATAATTACTTAAAGCCATAGAGACAGTTGATGCATCAATGATGTTTAGCTGGCCAAGATTATTTCTGTAGAAATTAGAACCTCTTTTTGCCAGAGCTTCAAGTTTAATCTGATTAAATATTTCTTCAAAGATCACTGGTGGAATATCTCTTAATTTTCTTGAAAGCTGAGAGGCACTTATAGAGTCCAGGCCAATTTCTTTTTTAAGATCAGACCTATTGCTGACATCAATGCTTAAACTGTCAAGAGAGCTAACAGATTCAAGCTGACCATAGAGTAAAATTAAGAATAATCTTTTTGTTGTAAGTTTTTTAGTATATTTATCCAGTTCAAGTTCAGTAACAATTTTTGAGAATAAATTAAAATTTATTGAAACAAGTAGTTGATTAAATGTGGTTTCTGTGATATCTTTGTCCATAGTATATGCTCCTTATTTTTTGGGATTTGGACAAAGACTATCCTAATCCCAATTATAAGGAGTTTTTCTATTTTAAGCAAGTATTTTCGTTAAAAACAGAACTTGACTTTTCTTAAATATTTTTATGCAATGCTAGTG
>NZ_SOEF01000084.1 GCF_004366375.1 Halanaerobium congolense | reverse complement strand
GATAACGTCAAATAAAATATGATAGTTACCATAAAATGTAAGTAAATAGTAATAGATCACCACTAATTTTAATTATAATAAAAATATTCAGAATGTCAAAAGTTTTAAGATGTAAATAGTGTTAAAAAATGGAATTAGATAAATGTAGAACTTTAAAAGAGTTAAACTTGATTTTCTAAAAAGTTAGTCAGTAAAGATATTCAGTTACTTATCAGTTTTGTTGATCCACCTGATAAGTTGAGCCCAGGATTCAATGGGCTGACCTCTTGAGTCCTCTACTATCAGTGGTGGTTTGTTATCAAAGGAGCTATGTGGTTTTATATAGTTAAAATAAAGCTGATATAAAGTTACATGAGCAAGAGCACCATCAAAGGAACTAAAGCTTTTATGACGCTTGTAATGAGCTTTATAGGTGCCAAAGAAACGCTCAATGATGTTTTTATAGGGCCTGTAAACCTCATCTGAATTATCATCATCAGTAAAAATTCCTTTAACCTGTCTGTGATCTACATCGGTCTTCAAAAAGGCCTTTGCAGCATGGACAGCAGCTCTATAGATTGGTGCCATATCAGAAACTAGGACAAAATCCTGACCCTGATATTGGTCAATAATCCTTTTGAGGATGGTGATTGCACCTTTAGCATCTCGATGTTTTGAGAGATGCTGAGCAATGACACAGCCATTTTTACCATCAATGGCAGTAAAGAGATAATGCCAGCTGCCTTTGATTTTGATATATGTTTCGTCAACAGCCACAATGCCAGATAAAGGCAGATCAAGATCCTTGATTTTAGGACCCAGTCTGTGAGCTAAAGAGACAGTCCAGTTCTGGATAGTCTGAGCTGAAGGTGAAACATTATATGCAAGTTTAAGCGCCCTTTTAGTCTGCCTTAAAGAAAGGCCAAGACCGACATAAAAGTCCATAGCTTTGGAGATTATGAATTGCCCATACTGGGAATGGTCAAGATTAACAGGTTCTTTATCAGGTCTTGAAACTTCAAGGTTTTCAACATCAAAATCATAAGCTCTATAGCGATATCTTTTGTGTTCGTTTTTCCATTTAGAACAGTTATCATTGCGGCACTTATACTTGGTAAAATTCTTACGTTCTTTCTCTTTAGAGAGAGCATAGCCGCAAAAGGGACAGCGATAGGTAGGATGATTTTTAGGTTGCTCAGGCTTTTCAGGAGCCCATTGATGATCACAGACTTTGCACTGGAACTTCTGGTAACCATCTGGGTCATGACCATAGCTGTAAAGATATTCTTTGGGTGCCCCACATTTAGAGCACTCTTCAACATCTACAGTTAGAGGTTTACGACGATTAACAGCTTTAATCGGTTCACCGTTTTCTTTAGCTTCAGCCAGAAGCTCCTTATAATCAGGGTAATTGGGTTCAATATCAGGTAGTGGATCATCAAAACTGTTAAATTTAGTATAGCTGTCATCAAGTTTTTCTTTAGGTTCAAAATCAACGTGAAAGAGCCTGGAGAAAAAGAGATAGACCAAAAGAACAAAATTCATAAGAGGTTTAAGCAGGAAATTAGGTAAATTTCGAGAAAACATAACTTAGGATCCCTTCCTTTCTGGGTGTAGTAAGTTGTGGTTCTCT
>NZ_SOEF01000083.1 GCF_004366375.1 Halanaerobium congolense | reverse complement strand
GATTATACTTTATTATGGTGAGAGTTACAATAGAAAATCTTTTTATGTCAAGAATATATTAACCTACTCACCATAATCTTTTCCTCTACATAATGTCTCAGGGCATGAGGTCCATGTTTTTTCTTATCCAGATTAGAAATTTTTGCTTTATTTAAATAAAATGAAACTATGCTGTGCAGTGTTGGCTCTTTTAACTTATCATAAGGCTGATTTATACAAATAAAAATATACTGGAGTTCTGATTCTGGACGCCCAAATTTAAGATAATCAATAATTGCATTACCCACTTCTGTTAAAAGAGGTAGTTCAACTGTCCTAGCTGTTTTTGTCTGTTTAATTCTAATCATATTTTGTTTCCAGTTAATATTTTCAAATTTTAATCTGCAGATATCAGAAGTTCGTAATCCAAGTCTTGCTGCCAGCAGCATCATCGCATAATCTCGTTTACCTTTGGGATTTGCTCTATCTACTGATTTAAGCAGCCTTTTAATTTCATCTTTGGTATAGGTGGTTGGTAATTTTCTTTCTTTTTTGTAACTACTTTTTGGAATAATATATGAAAAATCAATTAACACTATTTCATTCTGATAAAGATATTTTAGAAATCCCCTAAGAGTGCTGAACATATTATGGATTGTGGCTTTAGAATATATTCCCAGATTATTAATGAATTGAAGTATATGCTGACTTTCTAGTCTGTTTAAAGAAATTATATTATTTGCTTTCAGGTGATCTAAAAATCTTAATAAATAAATTTTTTTGCTTTCCAGTGTTTTTGCTGCAAATCCTCTAAGCTTAAGGTGTTCTAGATAGGTTAAAATAATTTTACCTATCTCTCCATCAAAGTTATACTTTTTAGAGACTGATCTAAATTTAATTACACCCGTAGCCTGAAATTCACTGGTTACATTTGCTATTCTAATAAGGTCTTTTTCTTTTCTGCATAGGTTTTCATAGGGGCGATTTTTCATTATACTGGATATGAATTTTTCTCCTACCTGAGAATTATAAAATTCAATAGAGTTTTTGGTCATAAAGTCATTTAAAAGCTGCCAGCCTCTCTGATATTTTAATTGTGTAGCTCTTTGGTAGGATAGACTTTTAAGATGCACCCCCAGTTCTGATATTAGTTCCTGAAGTTTTTGTTCTCTTTTCATTTGCATTTTCCTCTCTATAATATTTAGGCTTTTGCCTTAACTAATTATAGAGTAATTATGTAAAGTAAACCAGCAGTTAATTTTGACAGAACAATATTATTTTTAAATACTTTACATAATCATATACTTTGCATAACCCTTGCTGGCAGCGTCATATGGCTTAGTATGAATTAAGGTAATACCTAAAGAAGCACAGGCAAAATGGAGATTATCACTGCGATAAACCTTACCATTGTCAACATAAAGTAGTTTTGGGATACCTCTTCTTAAAAGAGCTTCAGAGAGTACCTGCTGTACAGCAGAAAATTTCTCTGTCGTTAAGAATTTTGCATAAGTAATAATTCTGGAACAGTCATCAATAAAAGCAAAGAGAAAGGTTTTAACTTTTTTGCCATCCAGGTTGAGATAAGGTCCATACATCTCATCGCCCTTATTCCGACATCGGAATAAGGGCGATTATCCCGATAAATTAATTATTCCGATTTTCGAGCAAGTATCTTGATAAATAGTTATTAACATTTATAAAAATCGGGATAAATTTTTT
>NZ_SOEF01000082.1 GCF_004366375.1 Halanaerobium congolense | reverse complement strand
CCTGAATTATTCATAGCAACCACGAAATATAATTTTCCTCTGGTTTAACTCTAAAATTATCTAATTTAAGAACTAAATAATAACTTTTTGAGTTGAATTCTTAAAAAAGATTTATTTTTTGTTATTATGGTAAAAATTACTATTAAAATTGGGCATGGATATCCCGTGGTCTTCCTTTATGTTCTTAAAATTTTACAGTTATTTTAGAATTCAATGTCAGGCAAATCCTAAATTCTGTATATTGTCCAGCACCTTAAAAAACAATTCTTTATTGGGACAGCCTTCTGCCAGTTTATAATAAATATATCTACCTGTTTTTACTATTCTAGCTGCTATTTTAATTAATTTTGTTCTGATAGTTTCTATTCTATCTGATCTGTTATGCTCTGGAAAACATAGTCGTCTCAGCCAGTTGTTTAGATTATAGGCCAGCATCATCTGCTGTAATTTATTAGCGTTTGCCAGATATTCACTGCTGCTCATTTTACCAAAGGCAAAACCTCTTTTTCCTTCTTTGATAAAGTTTTCCATGGTGCCCCGCTGACAGTAAAACTTAACTATTTCTTCAGGTGTACGGTCTTTTATATCTGTAACAATAAATGTATGGTTGTAGACTAACTGTCCTGCCGGTTTTTCAATTTTAACTATAACTCTCCGGCTTTTATCCCAGCTGCCGGCCTGATAGTTAAATTCACCGTAAATGACCTGTTTTTCAGATATTTCAGAGCCTTGATTTAACTTTTCTAAAAGAGATTCTGCTAAATTATAAAGTCTTGCATTGGCTTTTAAGCGTATGGCATAGGAGATATTATGTTCTTCAGCCATCTGATAAATGCCCGGTGTGGCAAAACCACTGTCAGCTCTTAATAAAAGAGGAATTTCTTTAAACTTTTTGCTGTATCTTTTAAATACCGGACCTATAAATCTTACAGCTCCTCTTGATGTATATACATTACCTGATCTTAGTTCAGCTTTAATCAGATCGCCGGTAACTCCATCAAACATTAACAGTGGATGGTATCCATTTGCTTTATAGTGATGATTATAGTCAGAACCGTACTGCTTTCCATATGTTTCACAGTTTGTTGAGTCAAGATCAAAGATTATTTCTTCGGGAGCCTCATATTCATATATTTTATCGAGCAGGCTGAAATTAACCTGCTGCAGCTGCTTCATATTTTCTTTATTAACACAGCTGCTTAATCTTGAAATAGTGGGCTGTGAAGCAAGAATTTCCTTTTCCAGTATAGTCTGAAATAGAGAATCAGATCTAAGATCGTCTGCGTCATCATCAGCATGATAGCCAGCAGTATTCTGATAAATACGCTGCAGTACAACATCCACATTTTCATGTAATCTATGATTAACATCATCATCAAATTCTAAAGCATTTTTTATTTCCTGACTGAAGCCGATCTGATTATCAAATTCTTTAAAAATCAGCAGACCAGAATCTGATGTTAAATCACCACCATTAAAATTTATTCTTAAATTTGACTTGAAATTAACTTTTTTTTCAGATATAGTAACCATTAGGAGTCCCTCCTTTTAATTTTGTTTGGTTACTATTATTATAAAGGAAAGGGACTCCTTTTTCTATGTTTTTAGAGGAAAAATTTCAAAAAAATCTTTCACCCACCGGGTGAAAATAATATTTTGATAGAATGTTGCTATATTAGGACTGATAATTTATTTCGTGGTTGCTATGAATAATTCAGG
>NZ_SOEF01000081.1 GCF_004366375.1 Halanaerobium congolense | reverse complement strand
TAAAATATTATTCCGATTTTCATGGACTACTTTAATGATATACTTTTATATTCTTTTGAAAATCGGAATAATTAATTTATCAGGATAATCACCCTGCCAGAGCATGTTGACCCTGTCATAGGCAAAACGGCGTCTTTTTTCTTCTTTGCGGGGCGAGTTGACCAACAGGTTTTTCTTTTTTAAAAAACGATAGACAGTAGAATAGGAAGCCTGAGAAGGCATCATTTTCCTTTCAGTAATCAGCTGATCGTAGAGTAAAGAAACAGATCGATCAGGATGTTTCTCTCTGGCTTCAAGAATAATTTCTTTGAGTTCAGCTGTTAAAACACGGCTTTTCCCTTTATCATTTCTGGTTTTAGGTTTAAGTCCATTAAAACCATTTTTACGATAGTCTCTGACCCACATAGCGATAGTTTTTGGTGAGTATTCTCTAACTCCATAGTAAGGGACATTATGCTTTTTAGCAGCAACCTCGGCCAGATACTCACTCTGTTTTTCTACCTGTCCATTCAGGATAGGAGAAATGAGGGAAAAGCGAAATAGAGCTATCTGTTCTCTGTCATTATCAGTCATCAAAATCAGCTCCTTTAAGCTTAGATTTTAGCATTTAAGAGCGAAAAAGTTCTTAAACTGCCGATAATAACATTTTAATTAGAAAAATAGCTCTTTTCTAGTGAAAGCTTTTGTGTTTAAAAAAATAGTTCCAAAACTTTAATCTTTATGGTATAATTAAAGTGCCATAAAACATTGATTAAAGTGATCCTGATACTCTTTTGAGAGTATCTGAGCGTCGGAGCTCCAAATCATTTTAATTAGTTTTGTGGCTTTTTTTATTCTTGCTAAATTAAAAGGAATTAAAGAATGATATCTATCTCTAAAAAAGGATATTAACCCAGGTATATTATGCTGGAATCTCTGTATATAGAAAAAGATTGCTCTTTTGTATAGAAGCAGTTTTTTCTGCAGTAGATATTCTTTAATGCAGCAGACAATATATTTAAGAGATCGTTGAAACCTCGGGAATAAAAAAGATGGCAGGATAGAAACAGTTCTGCCACAGTGATGGCATCTGTATCTTCTGATTAAGATTCTATGAGTTTTCCCGTCAATTGAGATTACATAGCGGTGATAAAATCCATTTTTATGTAGCTTGTCATGGCAGAAAGGACATTCTTCTGGATGAAAAAATTTGTTCTTTTTACCCAGTTTGGAATACTTTTTAATGCTCTTTTTGAAGTCGTGAATGATTTGCATTTGATCACATCCTAAATATTCTGACAATATTTTATCAGATTAATTTAGGAAAAGGAAGTTCTAATTCTAAATTATTATGCAAGATATTTATCATTTTCTAATGGATTAATTTGATAGATTACACTTTCTAAAATAGACGCTCCCTTTTCAAATTTGTAACCAACTGATCTTTTTTCATCTACATAGCCTTTAATTTCTTCTGCAAAAACACTTGAGCAAGAAATTGCTTTAGTCATTTATCATCACATCATCAGGATCAAGTGTGCATCTTCTTAATCCATCAACATCTGTTTGTAAATATACTTCTGTAGATTTTGAATTAATATGTCCCAGAACTTCAGAAATTACAGAAAGAGGAGTTCCCTGCTCCAATAAAGTGCTTGCCAGGGCATGGCGATTATGGAGAGCTCTCCATAAGAGACATTATGTAGAGGAAAAGATTATGGTGAGTAGGTTAATATATTCTTGACATAAAAAGATTTTCTATTGTAACTCTCACCATAATAAAGTATAATC
>NZ_SOEF01000080.1 GCF_004366375.1 Halanaerobium congolense | reverse complement strand
TTCCTCCTCGTATAATATACTTAGTGATATAAAATATTCATCACTAATTTAAATAAATTTGCTTGTTTCTATTAATTTTAGATTTAGTCCCTGATATAATGATATCAAAAGATATCCAGGGTAGATCTAGTATTCCTCCTGTAGCATGTATTTACATGACTACTTTAAAAGTTTGATCCCCTGAGGCTGACATGAACTCCTAACCCGTATGCTGTGTCCCATCTGTTTTCTGCTGCTTTAGCAGGCAGCTGCCTCTGTACTCAAAACTTACTGGTGAACACTAATGGCGAGGCTGTCGATCTCTCAGTTTTTCAGGGACTAAATCTGGTTATCTTTTTTAGACTCCCAAACCAAAGGAGGTGATTCATATTAATAAAATGTTTGTCGGTATTGATGTTGCCAAAGACTCTCTTGTAGCCTGTGCAATGGATGATCAGGGTGAAGATGTTTTCCCCTCCTATTCAGTTGAAAACAACAGACCAGGTTGTTTAAAACTGATTAATCTAATTGCTGATAATGCCAATCTCCTTAAACCTGATATTATTAAAGTTGGCATGGAAGCTACCAATGTTTTCTGGGAACACTGCTACCGACTCATTAAAAACCATGAAAAGTTAAACTCCAATTTCAAACTCCAATTATATACAGTCAATCCTAAAGTAGTTAGCAATTTCAAAAAAGCATACACAGATCTGCCTAAAAATGAT
This sequence comes from Halanaerobium congolense, assembly GCF_004366375.1. GTDB lineage: Bacteria > Bacillota > Halanaerobiia > Halanaerobiales > Halanaerobiaceae > Halanaerobium > Halanaerobium congolense. Next base: position 1,077 of record NZ_SOEF01000080.1, on the reverse strand, counting down.
AATGTTGATGCCTGGGTAATCGCTGATAGAATACGCTTTGGCAGAGTTGAAAATTCATCTTCTCCTGAAGCTCTCTACAGGGCTCTAAGACAGATTACCCGTCATAAATTCAAACTAGCTCAGCACATTAAAGCTGAAAAAGCTAGAGCTTTAAATCTGGTTTTCCTTAAGTTCTCAGATTTCACTCAAAAGTCTCCTTTTGGAACTTTTACTAAAGCCTCTATGGCTTTGCTGGAAAACTACACACTTAGGGAAATAGTTAATACTGATATCCATGAGCTGGCTGAATTTCTCCATCAAAACAGCAACAATCGATTAGGTGGTTCTACTCCAATTGAAAAAATAACCACTGCACTCAAAAAAGCTGCTCGCAATTCATACCGCTTAAAACCCGAAATAGATCAGGCAATCACCCAGACACTTTCTATGACCTTTGATAACATTAGATTTTATCAGAGTCAGAATAAAAGACTCAAAAAGGTCCTTAAGAGACAGCTAAAAGCAATACCTCAAACTTTAATTACAGTAGATGGAATTGGTCCAGTTCTAACAGCTGGAATAATCTCTGAAATTGGTGATATCAATCGTTTTGACAAAGAAACTAATCTCGCCTCATATGCTGGTCTTACCTGGTCCCAGTATCAATCAGGCTCTTTTACTGCTGAGGAAACTAATTTAACTAAAAAGGGTAATAAATACCTTAGATATTACCTGGTAGAAGCTGCTAATTCATTGAGAGTACACAATGATAGGTACAAAAGCTACTACTACAAAAAGTATAATGAAGTTCCAAAGCACAAGCACAAAAGAGCCCTCGTGCTTACAGCACGTAAATTTGTCCGTCTCGTTTTTGCTTTGCTGAGCAAAGGCGAAATATATCAACCACGGAGGTAGATAATTATTGCAAATTAGTCTGTTTACTTTATTTTCTATCAGAACTATTATTTAGTCATGGGCTGAATTGGTAAAAAATTACTATTCAGGCTAGGCGGATGGAACTATGCCTAATTCAACTAATTTCAGCCAAATAAATTAAATTATTTCTTATTTTGCTCTTGACATCTTACCGTATTACTT
>NZ_SOEF01000079.1 GCF_004366375.1 Halanaerobium congolense | reverse complement strand
ATGATTTGACCACCAAAAGACAGCGTTTTAAAAATTAAACAGACAGATTATTGGCAGGTATATTAATTTTAAAGTTAAAAAATAATATACTGACAAATTATAGTAAAACAAAAGAAAATAAGACAGGTATCTTTCTAAATACCCGCCAGTTTTACGCTTTTGAACAACTTTTTGACATTACTTGCCATTATTTTTATCCCAAACCATATTTTTGAGCGCACTAATCCCCTGACGGGCATATTGTCTACATTGTAGACTCTTCTAAAGACTGAAGGAATACCCTCAACACCTGCTCGCTGGCTGGTTAGCTTTATGTATTCTTTAGTTTCCATCTCTTCTCTAAGTTTAGCGGTGGCATACTGCTGCTCACTAAACCTGATTGAATTATATTTAACCTGTTCTTTAACACGGCAGCTTTCTTTATGAGGACAGCCATGACAATCCTCTTTATCAAATTTAGCTGTATAAGTATTTGTATCTTCATTGAACTCTGATTTAACAGGCTCTTTTTCGTTAGCACATTCAGTTATCACTTTTTCCTGTTCATCAATTTTAAAACTGGCATAGCTCATTTTATCTTCTGCCGGTTTTCTACCGGTTAATTCACCAGGGATTAATATTATCCCCAGACTTAGAGCTTTTTTAGCAAGGTCAAAAGAATAATAAGCGCCGTCTATAAATATTTGAATTAAAGCTGTATTTTCTTCCTGAGTAGAAGAATTTACCTGCTCAATCTTATCATGGTTTTCCAGGGTATTGTCGATTTTCTCTTCACTATCATTTGTGGTCGCATCATCATAAATATCACTCAGTATTTCAATTATATCTGAACTAAAGTGTTTATCACTGTAAATGTTGGGCTTAAGATCGTAGTTTGTAATGATACTGCCATTTTCATCAAAAATTTCAACTACATTTGCAGCATAACCAATATTACTGCCATATTTAAAACGGTAGGTAGCATCAGGGTCGCTGGGATTCTGCAGACTATCAGATTCTATATTTTTGCTCTCTTTAGGTTCAACTATATTAAAGTTGTCATCATCTTTAGTTTGTTCGCCCAGCATTCTTTTTAAAGTTTTAAATTCTTCAGTTTCAGTAACTTTTTTACCGGCTTCCAGACCGCTATTATATAGTTCTCCGGCCTGTTTTAATAAAAATTCTAGTTTAGTTTCACTTTCACTGTCTTTAGTTCTATAGATAGTTTCATTTTTATGACCTTTTTCAAGATAAGATTTACATTTTTCAGGTATAAGGTCAGTAGAAAGTTGAGCAAGCATTTTAATAAATTGGTAGTTAACAGTATAAACAAGTTCAATACGAGAAAGATTTTTGCAGGAAGAAGAGACCATAAATGAATCCATTCTAACTTTTTGTCCATCAATATTTAAATGCTCGGCAATTAATCTGGATAATGATTCTACTTCCTGCTGAATCAAATCAATGTCGGTAAGATTATAGTAAGCGTAAACCCGATTTCTAAAATTAGTAAATGTGTTAAAAGAAACAGGTGGTCTTTCTTCACTTGTTAGTCTTAGAGCGTATTGAAATCTATCGTCAAAAAAGATGGATCCTAATAATTGTTCATCAGTAAGCTGGAAAATTTCTTTTAAGCAAAGAGCTCCAATGATAACATTCACAGGAGAATTAGGCCTGGATGGTTTATCACTGTAAAGTACTTCAAATCTATTTTCATTTATTTCAGGGAAAATAATCTCCTGAAAGATATGAGCCCAGCTATTATATAGCATATTCTGCAGATATTTAGGCATATTATGAACTTTATCAAAAAAACTTATCTGTTGAAATGAATTTGATAGAAACATTAAAAGTCACCCTTTCCTTATATTCTTACTATTATTATACCATATAAACGCTGTCATAGCAAGGCTTATGGGTAATTTAATATTATAAAATAACACTGATTTTAATAAAAATAATTTACACATTATGGTTTCATTGCTATATTTTTTAAGCTTTTTGTGGTAGAATCAT
>NZ_SOEF01000078.1 GCF_004366375.1 Halanaerobium congolense | reverse complement strand
TTGACGCTCCTCGGGGCAAGCCCACGAGGATTCCTTATTCATAGAACCTAGCCTTTTTACAGTTAATCTCACAAATCTTTCTTTTGTAGCAGATAGATAGATTTGCGTTAGCACATTGAGTGCGTCACAAGATTAAGTGTGAACTGGTCTTACAAGTTCTCCAAAGGCTTAAATTTCCGTACGCCCTACGGTATGAAATCTATCTACTAGCTAACTGCAGCTCTAAACCCTGCTGCAATATGTTCTTACTAGCATTTATATCTCTATCGTGAATTGAATGACACTTCGGACATTCCCATTCACGAATACTTAAATCTTTAACCTCTTTATTTTGATATCCACATTCACTACAAAGTTGACTTGAAGGGAAGAATGTATCAATTTTGATTAAATCTCTCCCATACCATTCTGCTTTATATTCTATATATTCAACAAATTTACTCCAGCTAACATCAGATATTGATTTAGCTAAATTAGAATTTTTAAGCATATTCTTAACTTTTAAACTTTCAACTACTATTGTTTGGTTTTCACGGATTAATTTAGTCGAAAGTTTATGTAAGAAGTCTTTTCTAATATTAGCTATTTTTTCGTGTACTCTAGCTAATTTATTCTTTACTTTATACCAATTATTTGAGCCTTCTTCTTTTTTAGCAAGTCTTTTATTTAATCTAGCAATCCTTTTTTCATATTTGGACAGAGTTCTAGGATTAGAAACTACTTCACCATTAGAAGTAATTAAAAAATTTTTTAAACCTAAATCTATACCAATAGCTTTATTTTTTTGAGGTAATTCTTTTATTTCTTCTTGAACACATATAGAAATATAGTATTTCTGAGCTTTTGATTTTCTAATAGTTACATTTTTAATTTTACCTGTAACTTCTCTAGATTTTCTAAATTTCACCCAACCAAGTTTGGGTAGCTTAATCTTATTATTTTTTATCTCAATGCTTTCAGTTCCATTAGAACGCTTAAAATATTGAGTTCTATAAGATTGTTTATTATTCTTTTTAGACTTGAATTTAGGAAACCCAGCTAAACCTTTAAAGAAACGCTTAAATGCTTTATCTAAATCTTTTAGAGATTGTTGTAAAGAAATGCTATCAACTTCTCTTAACCAATTATATTTTTGCTTTAGTTTAGGTAATTGTGCAGCAAATTTAGAATATGATAAGTATTTATCGTCTTTAGATTGAGCTAGGAAGTGGTTAAACACAAACCGAACACAACCTATATTTTTATTAATTAATTCTTCTTGCTCTTTATTGGGTATAATTCTAAAACTATATGCTTTATCAACAATTTTAGTCTGCATAATTCCACCTCCTAATTAGATTTTTGATTTTGAATGTATCTCTTAATAGTATGAGAGCTTACATTTCCTATTGTGCTTACAAAGTAGCCTTTACTCCAAAGCGAACCACAACGAGCATAGAATTTCTTTAGTTTTGGATATTCTTTAAATAGCTTTATTGCAGAAATGCTTTTTAAAGTTCTAACTATGTCAGTAGGTGCTGCTGTTGGTTTGGCTGATAGAAAAATGTGTATATGGTCTGGCATTACTTCTAATTCTAAAATTTCATATTGATATTTATTGCATACCTTAGCAAGAATATTTTTTAATGATTGTTCTATATCTCCTTTTATGACTTCAAATCTAAATTTAGGACACCATACAAGATGATATTGTACTAAGTATCTACAATGACTTAAACTTTTGTAATCGTTACTCATCGCTATCTAACTCATATTTTTCTTGTATAGCTCTACGCATTAGGTCTAAATAAGTCAATGTAGATTCTTCTTCAACAGAGTATATTCTTGCTAAATTTTCAAGTTCGTCTTTCCAATTCTCGGGAATAGAAATATTAATTTGAACATTTTTCATTAGTTACCCCTCCTTACATATATATCATATCATAGTAGATTATATATGTAAATAGAAAAAAGTAGTTTTATAGAAAATTGGGAGGATATTATATTTTTTAAGAAATATTTAATTGCATTAAAAGATATCGGCATTCATCCAGAGGGCAAGCCCATCTGGTTTTCTGTCGATAAAATCTATAAC
>NZ_SOEF01000077.1 GCF_004366375.1 Halanaerobium congolense | reverse complement strand
GATGACAGCATTGAGCATTTAACAAATAATGATCGTGTAAACGTTCTGATTATTGATGATACAACCTTTGAGCGTTCAAGATCCAAAAAAGTTGAACTGCTTGCCAAAATATATGATCATGCCAAAAAACAGTATAAATTTGGCTTTAGATTACTTACTCTCGGCTGGTCAGATGGAAACACATTCCTGCCAGTTAATGGCTGTCTGCTCTCTACTAAAAACTCTAAAAATCGAATTAATGAAGCAGTTGAAGTTGACAAACGAACTGTCGGTTATTCCAGAAGAAAACTTGCTCAGACTAAAGCTACTAAAGTTATGCTTGAACTGCTTGAAGCTGCTAAAAAAGCAGCTATTCCAGCATCTCATGTACTTTTTGATACCTGGTTTTGTTCTCCATCTTCTCTGATTGCTGTCAAAAATATTGGCTATGATGTAATAGCTATGGCTAAAAAGACATCTAAAGTGCATTATCTGTACAATGGTGAGATGCCGGTGTTTGTCAAGAAAGTTGTCGCATTTAGTTAAAAATTTCTTTGAATACCACTCCTGCAGAAGCTCATTTAAGAGCTCTGCTGCTTGAGATATTTTTCTACTTCAGCAGTATCCATTGGATTTAAAGTTACATATTCTGGCTGGGACCAGTCTCTAATATCCCCTGACCATCGTTCTGGATGTTCTGCTTTGGCTTTTAAATATGTTTCAGTTCTCTTTTTCAGGATCTCTATATCAAGCCCATAATGTCTCTGGTAGGGCGTTACTAATTTAATTCCGCTATGTAAATGCTGGTGATTATACCAGCGGACAAACTCAGCTACCCATTCTCTGGCTTCATTTAGGTCTTTAAAGCCTTTGTTAGGATAAACAGGTCTGTATTTCATTGTCTTAAATAATGACTCAGAATAGGGGTTGTCATTACTTACTCTCGGTCTGGAAAATGAACTCTGTACTCCCAGTTTCTCCAGTGTTGCTAAAAATGTTGCTGCTTTCATTGGACTGCCATTATCAGAGTGCAGTACCAGTGGTTTATCATTTGCCGCTATTCCCTGAGACAGGGAAGCTTTTCTAATCAGTCTTTTTGAATACTCAGCGTTTTCAGTTTCCCAGACTTCATAGGCAACTATCATTCTGCTGAACATGTCAACTATCAGATAGAGCTTAAAGAAACTGCCTTTAATCATAGCATTCAGCCAGGTGATATCCCAGGTCCAGACCTGGTTGGGAGCAGTAGCAATATGAGTTGGAGCTTCTCGTTTTACAGGTTCTTTAGTTTTAGCTCGACGGGTATTCATTTTTTCTTCATCTAAGACTCGATAGAAGGTTGATTCTGAAGCAATATATTTACCCTGTTCAGCAAGTTTAGGAACAATTTTAAAAGGTGGTAGATCTGCAAATTCTTTGCTATTTGAGACTTCAATTATTTCCTGTCTTTCAGCTTCAGTTAACTTGTTTTTGGGTTCTGGTCTTTCAGCCAGCGGCCGCTGATCTTCTTTAACAGCACCATCTTTAGTCCATCTTTGATAGGTTCTAATTGATATTTCCAGTTCTTCACAGGCTTTAAATAGCCTGCAGCCATTTGCATGTGCTTCATTAATTAGTGCTACCGCTTTTTTGCGATCTGAAATTCCTATTAGTCGTCCTCTGGATCCCCCCAGATCGCTCGGGCCTTTTTTCTGAGCACCAGTAATGCTGCAGTTTCAGCAAGAGCTTTTTCCTTTTCGCGAAGTTCTTTTTCTAGTTCTTTAGATTTCTTTTGTTCTTTTTTAAGATTATTTTTTAGTTCTTTAGGATCTTCATATTTGAATTCATTGGCGTTCTGACACTGCTTAATCCAGTTTTTTAGTTCTTCTACATGGATACCTTTTTCACGGCAGTATTTAGCAGTTTCCAGTTCTGAGAGACTTGCAGTTTCTAAAACAGCCTGAAATTTATCACTGGAAGACCAATTGCTTGATTTCTTATTGCTGGTTGGATTACTCTTTAAAACCTTAGTTCTCCAGGTGTAGAGGGTATTAACTGGAATATTAGTTTCTCTAGCTATATCAGGTGCTTTTTCAGCATTAGGTGGAGCCAGTCTTTTAAATATGGATTCTTTTAATTTTTTAGAATAAACTTTTCTTGGCATTGTAATTCTCCTTAGATTTTATTGTCGTTACTCTATTATACACAGATTTTGTGCCCCACGACAACTATCCTAACATATAGGGATGCAGCCTTTAACAAAGATCTTCAGAGAAAACAGAAAACGTCGTGGTAGATCGCGTTATCTTCTTTCTGTAGAAGTTACTATAGTTAAAGATGGACAGTCTATCCC
>NZ_SOEF01000076.1 GCF_004366375.1 Halanaerobium congolense | reverse complement strand
TGCATATGCTAAACTAAAAGTGTACCAAAAATAATGTTCTGCTAATCGAAAAGTGTACCATCTCAACACCATCTCCTGTATAATTGATTTATCCAATAATCATTATAAACAGGAGGTAAGAAAGGTGAAAGAGATGGCACAATATAATTATATTAGGTTTTTATTTTTTAATCAAAAGAAAAGTAAGAGAGCTATTGCAAGCGAACTTGGGATACATCGCGATACTGTAACTAGAGCTATTGCAAACCCAGAGCAAAAGTACAGGCTAAGTACAGACAGACCTCAGCCAGTAAATGGTGATTTCAAAAAACGAATAAACATAATGGTTAAAGAAAATCATGAAGCTCCCAAGGGACAAAAATTAACTAAACTCAGAATGTATGAATTAATCTGTGAGGAAGGCTATTCAGGTACTTATTCTTCCTTTACCTATCAATGCAGAAAGGAGGAAGAAGAACTCCATATACACCAGCAGGAAGCCTATCTGAAACTGGTTCCAATTAGTGGGTCCTTACAGGTTGATTTTGGTGAAGTGTACTCTAAACGAAATGGAGTACCCGTCAAAAAACATGCCTTCTGTGCTAAATTATGCTCTGGCAAAGGAGAATTTGTTAAAGCCTATCCGAGAGAACAGACAGAATTCTTTTTTGATGGACTTAGTTCAGCCTTTAAATTTTTTGGTGGTATTCCCAAAAAGATTATTTTTGATAATCTTAAACCAGCAGTAAAAACAGTTCTTAAAGAACAGGATCGTATACTGCAGCAGGAATTCCTTAAAATACAATCATTTTACTCTTTTGAAGCAGAGTTTTGTGGACCTGGCAAAGGTAACGAAAAGGGCTTAGTTGAGAATTTAGTCAAATATGTCCAGAATAATTACTTTTTACCTAGACCAGAATTTATCAGTTTTGAAGATACAAATCAGATGCTGCTTAAAAAATGTCTGCATAGACTTAGAACCAGAAAACATCTCGGTGAAACCTGGGAGAAAAGATTGTTAGCAGAAGATTTTCTTCCTCTAACAGAAATTTATGAATATGCCCGTCTTAAAGATGTTAAAGTTAGCAGCTATCAGCTGGTTCATATAGATACCAACCGCTATTCTGTACCGACTGAATATGTTGGCAAAAGACTACAGGCTAGACTATATCCATTTGAAATCAGACTGGTCTATAATGATAAAGTGGTTGCCGTACATGATAGGCTCTTTGGTAAAAACAAAGAAATTCTTAACCCCTATCATTTCCTGAGCTTACTCTGGAAAAAAGCTAGAGGCTATGATCAGGCAAAAGTGATCCAGGACTGGAAACTACCAGAAATATATACTGAATATCATAGATTAATTCAGGCTCATTTAGGATCAAAATCTAAAGGGACCAGAGAATTCATTGATATTCTGAGACTAACAGAAGAATATTCAGTTCCAACCATCGCCAGAATTTTAAAAGAACTTGATCAGAAAAACAGATACAGCTATCAGGATGTATTAAGTGTACTTCGTTACCAAACTCAGTGTACCAGTGGTACACAGTATTTAGCAGATGATATTTTGAAAAAACTTAATATTGACCATATCCACACTACTCATCTTCCCTTAAGCGAGTACGATTCTTTACTGGTAAAAGGTGGTGAGATAAATGGATGATAAATTAAGAGAACAGCTTAAATTCTGCCGCCTGCCAGGTATTGTAGAATGCTATGATGATATTCTAAGAGAAGCAAGAGATAACAGCTGGAACCATGAGCAATTTTTTAGTAACCTTGTTGAATATGAAGTTATCATGCGGGAAAACAACAGATTTAATAGACTTTTTAAACAGGCTAAATTTCCTAATTTAAAAACAATCGAACAGTTTAATTTTTCTGAAGCTCCTTTTTTATCGAAAACTGAAGTTATAGAATTATTTAGCTGCAAATTTATTGATCAGAACACCAATGTTTTATTTTTAGGATCACCAGGTACTGGGAAGTCCCACTTGCTCATTTCAATAGGTATTGAGGCCTGCAGACAGGGTAAAACAGTTGGATTCTTCACAGCAGCTGGTTTGTGTAATCAACTAATTGAAATGCAGGAAGAACAGCAGCTGCTTAAATTCTTAAAGAAGATCAACAAACTGGATTTATTATTAATTGATGAATTGGGCTTTGTTGAATTATCAAATCAGGCGACACAATTAATGTTCCAAATCTTTTCAGAACGATATGAAAAAGGCTCTATATTTTTAACCAGCAATCTTGAATTTGCTGAATGGGCTAAAGTGTTTCATGATGAAAGGATGACTGCTGCAATTATTGATAGACTGATTCACAACAGCAAGATAATGTTATTTAATGGATCCAGTCATCGACTCTTAGATCAGCAAAAGAAAACAAAGAAAGCCCAGTAATTTTAACTACAGAAGGAGTATTTTCTTCTCCTTCTCTTTTTTAAACTAGGTGGTACACAATTCGATTGGTAGGGTGGTACATTTTTCGCTTGACAAAAGCA
>NZ_SOEF01000075.1 GCF_004366375.1 Halanaerobium congolense | reverse complement strand
GTTTATTCCTTTCATATTTGTTGTAGGTAACAAATATTATATCAAAAGAAGGAATAAGTCGCCAATTTTTTATCTAATTTTTTTGTAAAGTGGTGGCATTATATTTAAACCCCCAGTTTTTCTTTCACCTGTTCTTCGTTCATCCAATCATCTTTAGATTTAACTCTATTTTCAGCTTCTATCAATTTAGAAAGTAATTTTATGGTAGCTTGATTTTTCTCATATTCTTCAATATCCATGATTGCAAATTTACCTCTGCCGTTTTTGGTTAAAAATACCGGAGAACCCTCTCCTATATCTTTTAACACTTCATTATAATTTCTTAAATCTGAAACTGGTTTAATATTAGGCATAATAATCAACTCCTTACTATATCTAGTGTAAGACCTTAACAAATGTCTATATGATAGCATTCTTACTTGAAAGACATATGTTTCAAGTAAGAATGTCTTTCTTGAATTTCTAATCAATTTCTATCGTAAATTGTTCCTCTTAAGATTTTTAACTGTCTTTTTAATTCATTATTTTCTTTTTTAAGTTCTTTAATTTTTTTATCTTTAGCCTGAATAACTGTATCTTTGGATTTATTTGTTTTATTTTTTTTGCTTATCTGATTCATTTTAATATTAACCTGTTTTTGTCTTAAATCTTCAATTCTTTCTTTTATTTGCTGATTATTATATAAAAAGGATTTAGACACCCCACTTTCTTTAGCAACACTATTAAAGTTAATTTTTTCTTTATGCATAGAGAGGTTTCTAATAGCCTTATCTGCTTTTTCTAAAGCAATATCTGTTCTTTTTTTAGCATATTTTTTCAAACCATTTGTGTTATTCTTAGCCATTAGATTGTACCTCCCTTGTTCTAGCATTTTTATGAACAATTTTTTCTTCTTTAATTTTTATCAGCATTTTTTCTAATAATTTTAGATAGGCTCTGTTTTTTTCTACCCACAAGTCTTTACCATTTTTTTCACTTCTTACAATATGTTCTTTAACCTTAATTATTTCCGCTTCATATTCAGGTATGTGTTCAATTGAAGTACAAAAGCTAGCACAGTTTAGACAATGGTTTAACTGCTTTTTACAGGGCAATTTAGACGGTTTAAAGCATATTCCAAAAGGAACCTTTACTGCATCCAAATTTTCTTTAATGTACTCATATCTAATTAAATTTTCTTTAGATTTGGGTTCAAGATTGGTTTGATTGTTTTCAATATTTGTTTCTACTTTAAACAGTTCTAGATCTTTTGTTTCCTTCCATTTTTCATATAATTTATTCTCAGATATCTTTGCATAATGAATGGTCATTTGCAGGCTTGTATGTCCTAATATCTGCTGAATGATACTAATCCCCATTCCTTGATCTATATATTCTTTAGCCCTAGTGTGCCTCAGTTGATGTGGAGTGAAATGATATAATTCACCATTATGGTCTCTAATATCTTTTTCTTTGATTAATCTTCTAATTGAGTTTACAAATACTGTCAAACTAAAAGGTCTTGTTTTTCTTGGACCTTTATACATGTTAAACAAATATTTTTTAGGATTGTTATTATCATCACTCTTTTTTTTAGTTTTTTTTATACAACTATCAAGCATTTCTGCAACCTGATCTCTAATGGGTATTTTAAGATTAGCTATACCAGTTTTGGTAATATCCCCACACAATTGATTATTATATTTTTCCTCTTTTTTATTCCAATATCTTTTCAAACAATTATTATACCTAAGATTTAATATATCTGTTCCTCGCCAACCTGTTTCCCTAAGCAAAATATAGAAGGGGATATATTGAATTCGATCTAGCTCTCTGATATTATTATCAAGCTGCTTTACCACAGGCTCTGGTATAAATTTAGCTTTCTTAACTTCATCTTTATTTAATTCCCTTCTGGGAATATCATCTTGAAATATTAAAAAGGATACTTCTTTTTTTGGTGCTTTTTTATACTGAGCAAGTTGAATATATTCTAAAAATGTTCTTAGATAAGATATAAATTTACTTCTATAAGTTGGATTATTATCTCTAAAATCATTATTTAAAAGATATAGATAATCTTCTATATCCTGTCTATTTAATTGTTCAATAAATCCATCTTTGTAATCTCTAGAATAAAACGAATTAATGAAATATTTAATTCTCGATAACATATGAAAGCAGTGACTAGCTGATCTTTTTGTTATAATAGTCTTGAGGTAGCTTTTAACAACTTTTCTATAATATTGAGGTATAGATGAAAAATCTAATGTTGGATTTGAAAGACCGCTTGCGGGAATTCTTGCTCCCCGTATGTTTTTTATATTCCAAATATTTTTATCTGTTTCATCTCTATCATCATAAAAATCATGAATAAATTTCATTAAATTATTCATAAAAGCAAAATAATTGGAGTTTGTTTTCCCCTTGTATTTTATTCCATGATTTATCAAATATAATTTCCATTTAATATTAGTTCTATCTATATCTATATCTAATAATGTGTTTACGTTAATACAATTGCTAAGATGGCTTAATGCTGAGCCCATTACACTTAGACTGTTATATTTCAATAGTTCTTCTTTAAAATGGTACAAAACTATATAGCCCCCTAACAGAATTGGAGAAAAAGTTTGAAAGTGATATACTCTAATTACAAGGGGGAAACACCAATGGCAAACAGAAAATATTCCG
>NZ_SOEF01000074.1 GCF_004366375.1 Halanaerobium congolense | reverse complement strand
GAATCACTGTGGTCTGCATTGATGTTAATTGGGCCTGATAAAGCTCTATTTACTACTGATAAAATTATTGGTAGTCTTGATGATGATGCTATATATAATTCTTCTACCATTAAAGCAAGTCCATTAGCAGATGTTGCTGTTACTGTTCTTGCTCCTGCAGCCTGTGATCCGATACAGGCTGACATTGCACTGTGCTCAGATTCTACTGGTACAAATTCTGTATCTACTCTTCCATCTGATACATATTTAGAAAAATACTGTGGTATTTCTGTTGATGGTGTTATTGGAAATGCAGCCATTACATCTGGATTCATCTGGCGTAATGCTGTTGCTGCTGCTTCATTTCCTGATAGTTTTTCTCTAATACTCATTTGATCTCTCCCTCCTTATTCATCTTGTCCTTCTGGAATCATTTCTATTGCATCTACAGGACATACTTCTGCACAAATTGCGCATCCTTTACAGTGATCATAATCAAATTCCAATCTTTTTCCGTCTTTTACTGGAATTGATGTGTCAGGACATACTGGTGCACAAAGCAGACACTGTATACATTTATCTTCTTTAAAGATTGGCTTGTTTACTCTCCAGTCACCTGTGTTAAAGTTTTCTGCATTTCCTGCTGTATGAATTGTTCCTCCAGCTGTAAGCTCTTTCCAGGTCATTGTTTCATTCATTTCTTTAGCCATGTGCGTTCACCTCTTTTAACGCTTTTTTTACTGCTGCTACGTTACCATCTATTACCTCTGGTTTAGAAGCAAACTTCTTTTTAAATAATTTTTCCATTTCAGTTACAAAATCTTCTTCATCCATAATTCCTGCAACTTTTACCAGTGCTGAAAGCATTGGTGTATTAGGAAAATATCTACCTATTGTAGCCATTGAAATCTCTCTTGCGTCTACAGTAAATAGGTCTCCTTTATATCCTTTAAGTTTCTTTCTGATCTTTTCTCCATCTTTAGCTGTATTAACAACTATTGCTCCCTCTTCTTTCAAACCTGCTGTAACATTTACACTTTCTAAAAGTGTCTCATCTACTACTACAACATAATCTGGTTTGTAGATATTGGAGTGTACTCTTATTTTGTCATCGCTTATTCTGTTGTATGCTGTGATTGGAGCTCCCATTCTTTCTGGTCCGTACTCTGGGAAACCCTGTACATATTTGCCGGTAGAAAATGCCGCGTCTGCTAAAAGCAGAGAAGCTGTCTTAGCTCCCTGGCCGCCTCTACCATGCCATCTGATCTGCATCATATCTCTTACACTTCCTTTCTGGGGTTGTTTAAAATTTATCCTTTACCTATATTATTATGCATATTCTATGCCGAAACTTAAAATAATTTAAAATAATTTAATTTTCCTATTATTTTTTGTTTTTGTTTTAATTCAAGACTGATATTGATGTTTTAAATAATAATTGGATAAAGATAGTTCTATTTTTAAATTATTTTTTATCTTTTCTTTAAAATTAACTCTATTTTTTATAACTAAGTAAAGAATAGTTTACACCTAAATAAAATAGAGAAAATAGGTGAATAATAGAGTTAATAGCTTTTTATTGAATAAAATATTCTAAAGTTATGTAAACATAAATTGCCGTTGTTAAATTATTTTTACTTGTCTGAAATATAAATCTTTTATTTTTCTATACAGTATAAGTTATTATCAAATTTTATCAAATAATTTTTTAAATCATCTATAACACTTAGCTCATCTTCCTGATTTATCAGTACTCTTTCAAAAAAATCGGCTATTTTTTTCATATCTTTTTCTTTCATACCTCTGCGGGTTATTTCCGCTGTTCCAATTCTAATTTCACGATCTGGACCTCCAAAATCATCAGAGCTTAGGATCTGGCTTTTTTCTAGCATTCTTGCAGCTTTATAGCTGCCACCAAACTCACTAACATCCATTAAGATTAAATGACTTTCGGTGAATCCTCTTTCTTTAGCAAGTACATTAAAACCTTTGTTATCAAGCTCTTCAGCAAGAGCTTTAGAGTTTTGGATTATTTGTTTGCCGTACTTATCTCCAAATTTTTTCATCTCCAAAATAGCTGCAGCAAGAGCGGGCAATCGATTAATATGATGACTGGTTACGAGGCTTGGTATGACTTCATTTACCTTAAGCATAATCTCTTTTGAATTAGAAAGAATAATACCCCCTTGAGGACCAGGGAATGATTTATGAGTACTGCAAAATACCGCATCAGCTCCCTGTTCTAAAGGGTTTGGGAAAACTCCTCCTGCAATTAAACCACTGATATGAGAGGAATCATGGATTAAATATGCTCCAACGTCATTTGCTGCTTCAGCTATCTTTTCAACAGCTTCCGGGAAGAGCATACCAGAGCTTCCAAGGATAATTAATTTAGGCTTTTTTTCTTCTATTTCTTTAATAAATTTTGCAGTGTCTATAGTTTGATTCTCTTTATATGGTATAGCTTCGACGTTAAACACTCTATCAAAATGTCCTACTGTATCTGCCATTGGTTCAATCAAACCATGACCCCAGTTTTCTAATACAACTTCCATAATTAAATCATCAGGATCAGTTAAAGCTAAAACTGTCGCAACTCCAGCAATATGGCCCCCAATTGGTCGCAAATCACAATATTTGGCCTTAAATATATCTTTAACAAGATCTTGAGTTTTAGTTTCAATTTCTTTTATGTATTTATTACCTGTGTACTCGCGTTCTTCTCCCTCTAAACCCTCATAACAGCCATATCTTCCAACTAAATCAGAATTTAGATATTCGCCAATGACAGGATTTATGTAATTTTCTGAAGCAATTAAATTAAGACAATTATTTCTATAATTATTATGTTTGTCCAGCAATTCATCAATTTCTTTTAAAGAATTAAATATATTAATCACCTTCTTTTTTTAAAATCTTAATTTTAAATCAAAAAATAGACTGCTGGTGTGGCTCCAGCAGTCTTTTATTTTATAATGACAAAGCATTTTATAACATAATGTTATAATTTATTCTAACAATTTGTAATAATTATAACACTTTGTTTTTTAAAATTTAAGCGAAATTTAGCTTCACCCTATTAAAACTATAATTTTACTTTTCTCCACACTTAACTAGAAGCTTTTCCCAGCGGTGGTCTACTTCTGCCTGAATTTCTTCTATCATATCTTTTTTCTCTGCTTTTGT
>NZ_SOEF01000073.1 GCF_004366375.1 Halanaerobium congolense | reverse complement strand
TTTAAAGATGAAATGATGAAGGTTGTTAGAAAACAGACCAAGATGCTGAAAGAAGATGGGGTAACCGGAGAAGGCTTACCTGCTTTAGGTACCAAGGTACTGGATAATATTATTAACTCTACAGGTCTTTATCCAGTCAATAATTTTCAGGATGGTGGTACTTTTGCTGATGTAGATGAGGTATCCGGTGAAGCTCTGGTGGAAAAAGGATATCTACAGTCGAATAAAGGCTGTTATGGCTGTCCAATTCGCTGTGCCAGGGACACTAAACTCCCTAATGGCCAGCAGGGTGAAGGTCCAGAATATGAATCAGGTTGGGCATTTGGAGCTGACTGTGGAGTTAATGACTTAAATGCAATTACTGAGGCTAATTTTCTCTGTAATGATCTTGGCATGGATACCATTACTGCAGGTACAACTATCGCCTGTGCCATGGAGTTATATGAAAAAGGTTATATTGATAAGGATGAACTGGAAAACGGACCTGAGTTAAAATTCGGTTCTTCAGAATCAATAATTTATTACACAGAGAAGATGGCTTACCGTAAAGGACTAGGTGATAAGCTAGCAGAAGGTTCATATCGTCTGGCAGACTCTAAAGGTCAGCCTGAACTTTCAATGAGTGTTAAAAAACAGGAGCTTCCTGCTTATGATCCTCGCGGAGTTCAGGGACAGGGACTTAATTATGTAACTTCCAACCGCGGCGGCTGTCATGTTAGAGGTTATATGATTTCACCTGAGGTTTTAGGAGCTCCAGAAAAGCTTGATCCACAGGAACTGGAAGGTAAAGCTGGCTGGGTTAAAACATTCCAGGATTTAACAGCTGTTATTGATTCGGTTGGAATGTGTCTTTTTACTTCCTTTGCTCTGGGACTTGATGATTACAGAGAAATAGTAAATGCCGGTACACAATTTGACTATACATCTGATTCCTTACTTGAAACTGGTGAGAGAATTTATAACTTAGAGCGTCAGTTTAACATGGAAGCTGGAATAACTCCTGCAGAGGATACATTGCCACCTCGTTTTGATGAGCCACTACCTGATGGTCCGCAAAAAGGTATGAAGGCAGAATACAAAAAGATTTTACCTGAATATTATGAAGTTAGAGGCTGGCAGGAAGATGGTTGGATCAGTGAACAGAAACTAAAGGATATGAAAATTAAATAATAATATTGGCGGGGTAAATAATTGGCTTTTAAAAAATATATTGCAGTTTAAGGTTATTCAATTTAGCCTCGTAAATCCATCCAGTTCTCTCTAGAGAGCTGGGTGGAATTTTATATAAAGGGTGATCAAGTTGGCATTAAAAGTTAAATTTTATTCGCTATTTAGAATCAACTTAAAAAGTTCGGGAACTGAATATGAACTGGATAATGAAATTACAATTGCTGAATTAATTGAAAAGTTAGATCAGGAGTATGATGGCTATTTTACTCAAAAGCTGCTGGAGGAGGACCGGAGTATTTCTGCAGGAGCAATCATTTTAGTCAATGGCCATAATGTTTTACATTTAGATCAGTTAAAAACAAAAATAAGTAACCAGGATATAGTCACTTTATTTCCCCCATCTGCAGGAGGTTGATTATGAAAGATTATTTAAAAAGACAGGAAAAACTTTTCAGCAAAGCACAAAGAAAACGAATAGAAGAACTAAATATTTTGATTGCTGGAACTGGTGGACTGGGAACCAATCAGGCTCTGCAGCTGCAGCGAATTGGGGTTAATAAGCTTTATCTTTATGATTATGACAGGGTTGAAATCTCCAATTTAAACCGCCAGCTCTGCTACGGGAAAAAAGATCTCGGCCGGCTAAAGGTAGAGGCAGCAGCTGAGTTTTTAAATGACTTTGACTTGGAGACAGAGATAATTTCCAGAAATGAAAAAATAACGCCGGCAGCTGAAATTCCAACTGAGATAGATATTATTTTTGATGGAATGGATAATTTTGAGTCTCGCTTTATTTTAGATCAGCTGGCTTTAGAGAATGAGCTGCCCTTTATTCACGCCGGAATCGAAGGGTTTTTTGCTCAGATTATGCTGGTGCTTCCTGAAAGCAAAATAAGGTTAAAAGATGTTTTTGCAGGTTCAGAAAAAGAAGAAACTCCCGCTGTTTTCTCACCAGCTGTAGCAGTAACCGCTTCTATTCAAGTGCTCGAAGCTTTAAAATATTTACTCGGTTTTGACAATTATTTAAAAAATCAGCTGCTGCATCTTGATCTCTTAAACAGTCAGATGGAAAAAATTGATTTAAATTAGATCTGATTTTATTGAATTAATTGTAATAATTATACTTGATAAAAATAATTTTTTTTGTTAGCCTTAAATTCAGGAGATGATAAAATGCAGACAGAAATATATCACTTATTTCACAGTGGAACTGCAGTTAAAGTTAAAAATAAATTATTTGTATTTGATTATTTTAAGGATGAGCCACAAAATAAAAAAGCTTTGAGCAGTTCTTTAGAAAAAGGTGTTATTAGAGAAGAAAGTTTTAAGAGTATAAATGAGCTTTATGTATTTGTCTCGCACAGCCACCATGACCACTATAATAAAGTGATTTTTGAATGGGAAAATTATTGTGATCAGCTAAATTATATCTTGGCAGCTGAGGTTGAATTAGAAGCTGAGCTAGAAAATAAGGATAATCTTTATTTAATGGAAAAAGATGAGGAACTAAAGCTGGAAAATATCAGCATTTCAACTTATGGCAGTACAGATGAGGGAGTTTCATTTTTAGTTGAGCTTGATGATTTAAGTATTTTTCATGCTGGGGATCTAAACTGGTGGAAATGGAAAAAATTTAGCGAGAAAGTTCAAAAAAGAGAGGCAAGAGAATATAAAAGAGAAGTGGATAAACTAAAAGGAAAAAAAATAGATATAGCCTTTGTTCCTGTAGACCCAAGGTTAGAAGAAAATTACTATTTGGCAGGAGAGTACTTTATTAATGAAATAAAGCCAGCACTTTTTATACCAATCCATTTTGCTGATAATTATGATGTAACTAAATTTTTTAAAGATAGATTTAACTCCAATCAGACTAGAGTTGTTGAAATTACTAAGGCAGGGGAAAAAATTCTTTATACAAAAAGTTAATATAGATAATCTTGTTTTATCTGATGAATTTGCAAATTATGCTGGTTCTCTGGCTGCATCTGTGAGCGGTGCAGTGGCTGCTTTACCAACATTAGCAGAAGTTCAAAAATCCGAATAATTCAAAGGGGTATAGTTATTTTGCAGAAAATTCTATTTTAAAACACTTGCAATAATCTTTCTAATGCTATATAATACTAAAAAATAAACAAAACTAAACCTGTGAACAGAAAAGTAGGAATTTTAGTGGAGTTAGCGAATCGAGGAT
>NZ_SOEF01000072.1 GCF_004366375.1 Halanaerobium congolense | reverse complement strand
CAACTCAAAAAGTTATTATTTAGTTCTTAAATTAGATAATTTTAGAGTTAAACCAGAGGAAAATTATATTTCGTGGTTGCTATGAATAATTCAGGTATATATATGGAAGTAGTTTTTGCTGACGCTTCTGATATGTTTAATAGCAACAGAAGTGAGATTAGTTTAAAAATTGATTTAAATGAAAATAATAGAAAATACATGCTTAAAAAAGAAGGAAAATATAAAAATATGTCTAAAGATAGTTTTTTTAAAAATAATCCAAAATATATTTATTTTGGTGATTTAAATGAAATTAATTTTAATTCAGATAATTTACAAGAACTATATTCTATAAATAATGCGAATGAAAGAAGAAAAATTGAAACTAATGCTTCACAGTTTTTACAATATATTTTAAATACTAATATTAATATTTCAATTAATTTGAAAAAAGATAATTCTTATAGCATAGATGTAATTGATAGTTATGGAAACAGTAATTTGTTATCTAATAAAAGTTCTGGTCTACAGCAATTAGTTTATTTAGGGGTGGTTTTTTCTTTTAATTTGTTAAAAAAACCTAAAAATATTATTTTAGGTATTGAAGAACCTGAATCTAATTTACATACTTCTTTACAAAAAAGACTTTTCAAGAGGATAAGAGAAATTTCTGAAGCATATTCTGTTCAGATTTTTTTGACAACACATTCTCCTGTTTTTATAGATAAATTTAACTATGAGTCTGTTCATCATGTAAAAAGAAACAATAATATGCATACGAAGGTTTTAAAAGAAAGTTATAGAAATAATTGGTTTAATATAAGAAAAGATTTAGGATTAGGTATTAATGATTCTTTATTCGTCGGTGAATTCAATTTACTTGTAGAGGGACCTACTGAAAAAATTATTTTCCCAAAAATAATAAATATACTATATGATAAGGACTTAATTGGTTTTAGCGAAGAAGATATTAATTTATTGAGTGCTCAAGGAGCACCAAACTTGCATTATTTTTCAAAATTAATATCTCAAATGGGATTACCAACTGTTGTTTTAGTAGATAAAGATCAACAAGGAAAAAATGCAAAAGAAAAAATTGAAGAAGATAATCGTTTTAACAAATTAAAAGTTATCTCTTTAGATAAAGAAGAACATGATAAATGTGAAATTGAAGATTTAATAAGTGATGATATTTTATTAAATAGTATAAATGAATTATACAATAGTTCACTTAATAAAGAGGATCTATTAAAAGCAAGAAAAAATGAACACTATGAAGAGGCAGGTTTAATAAAATTTTCAAAGGCATTTGAAAAACTTGATTTAGAAAGAAATAGAGATTTATCTAAATTAAATCTTGCAACAATAATAAAGAGTGGTTTAGATGAAGAATCTGATTTAGAATTAATTAAAGAATTTTTTATGAAAATTGATTATTTTTATAAAGAGTTTATGTAATATAGTTACTTCGGATAACATGGGATTGAAGATTCCGCTTCGCTCCATTGCAAATTTATTCGGCAAGGGCAGTCGCCCTAAGCCTCATAAACTTCTTAAATCCCAGGGACGTTATCTGACATTACTTAATTTTTTTGTGTTGATTTAAATCTTATTATATTTTTTAGGTTCAATTTTAAGTATAATTTATTTTATAATAAATTAAGGAGGTATTTTAATGGGGAAAATGAATATTTTGCCAGATGCAAAAGAATTATGGAAAGGTATAGGAGGGCATTTCGACTCATTAAGTCAGGTGTTATGTGAATTTATTGATAACACTATAAGTAATTATAGAGCTAATAAAGTTCCAATGAAAACTATAAGAATTACTTTGAATAAGTCTAGGAATGGTAATGCAGAAGTTTTAATAGAAGATAGTGGTACTGGAATTAAAGAATTAGATTCAGCTTTTAAACTTGGTGATAAAGAGATACAAGAATCTCCTATGAATGAACATGGATTTGGTTTTAAACATGCACTAGCTACTGCTGATCCAGAAAATAACAATTGGGAAGTTTATACTAGAACAGAAGATGATTTAGATAACGGAGTTTATAAATACATATCTGCCCCTTATAAATATGATATAGAATCAAAAAATATTTCAATAAATGATAAACGTTGGCCTGGTGAATTTAATAAGACAGGAACAATAATAAAATTTGAATGCTCAATGGAATTATTTAATACAATTCAAAAAGGGATTCGTGGTAGAGCAAGTTTTTCCAGATGCCTTGATTATTTAAGAGAAGAGTTAGGATATATATATTCTTTTATAATTGAACAGGGTGAAATAACAATAAATATTATTTCAGATGAAATTGATAATGGAAATGGTCAGCCTTATAATGAGGTTGTACCTAGTATTAAACCTAATATTGTAGATTATTATAAACCAAAAAATGGATCTATAAAAAAGGATTTAGGAGGTGGAGAAGTTAAGATTGATTATGCTTTTGCTCAAGTGGATGATAATGAAAATAATATAAAATATTATAAAAAAAATGGAAGTTCAAATGGTTTAGAATTAAGAATTAATGGAAGAATAATGGAAACTAATTTATTTAAAGAAGTTTGGGAATTAGAAAATCACCCATCTTATAATCATTATTTGGTACAAGTAAATTTAATAAGTGATAATTTATCTGCTTTACCTAAAACTAGAACATCAAAAAATGGACTTAGAGTTGGAGATAAAAAACTAGACGCTTTATTTAATTGGATAAGAAGTGCTTCAAAAAATAAGCCTCCAAAACAATTAGCAGGTGCTATTCATGAAAGAGAGTTAGTAAGTAAATTATCGGAACTAAAAGAAAATCATTTAACTGCTCCAGACAAACATATAGAAACAGAGTATGAAGTATTTAAAAGTATTAATTCTCCAGTACCTGTAGATCTTTATGTTTATGACGGTCATAATATAACTTTATATGAAGCTAAAAAAGATATTGCTGATGTAAAAAGTATTTATCAATTATTAATGTATTGGGATGGAGCTGTGATGGATGGATTAAAACCTCATAAAGGTGTCTTAATAGCTTCTGAATTTTCAGATGGTGTAGATGATGTAATTGATTTTATAAATTCTAAGAAAGATGATGATGGGAATGATTATAACTTTACTAAAACTACTTGGAAAAATAATAATATTGGATATCCAAAACCATAATTTTATAAAAAGAGTATTTATATCTGGTAACGTCAGATAACATGGGATTGGCGTCATGCCTTCTGTCATAAAGCTTGCAGGTTAACCAATCACGGATATGAAAATGCAAGCTTTACGCCAGTTCCTGCGGAACCAGGCACGAGCGCAAATCCCAGGGACGTTATCTGACATTATAGCAATGTCACTGCAGCTAATAAGACCGAGAGAAAGGGTTTGGTTTTCGCAGAATGATGTGAATCTACTTTCTCCGGGGA
>NZ_SOEF01000071.1 GCF_004366375.1 Halanaerobium congolense | reverse complement strand
CATTATGTAGAGGAAAAGATTATGGTGAGTAGGTTAATATATTCTTGACATAAAAAGATTTTCTATTGTAACTCTCACCATAATAAAGTATAATCATCCTTATTTAAAATTAAAATGAAAGGGTGATTATAATAAAAAATTTACAAAGTTTACAGTCTTCAATTGATGGTGTAATTAATTCTTTAGAAAAAATGAATTATGCTAAAGGAACTATTAAAGCCCAGCAAAATGTGTTTAATTCCTTATTAAAATTTATGGAAACTAACAAAATTAAAAATTTTAATAAAGAGATTGGAATGGATTTTATACATTCCCGCACCGGAACTGATATGAAAGGGTTTTACGGTACTGGTGATAAAAAAACCAACCGCTATATGAAGCCAATTCAAAATTTGTTAGACTTTATTGAAAAAGGCAAAGTTACATTTCAAATGAGATCTAAGATTTCCGATTTTCAGTGTCCAGAAGCTTTTGAAGAAGAATATAATCTATATCAGGATGAATATGAAGAAAGACATTATGCTAAAGCTACTATTATCAGCCATAATAGAATACTTCGCAAATTCTTATATTTTCTTAATGAAAATGATATAACTTCATCTGAAGAAATAACTTATTCACATCTTACTGAGTTTTTATCAAAATATGATAAAGCAAAGCCAAAATATATAGCTACTATTATATCTAATCTTCGCAGTTATTTATCGTTTTTATACCATAACAGATTTATTTGTCAGGATGTATCAATTCACTTGCCAAAAGTTAGAATTATGCGCAATGCCTTTATTCCTCATTCCTGGAAAACAGATGATGTAAAAAAATTATTAAAAGCAGTTGATCGAGGAGCTCCAAAAGGGAAACGTGATTATGCAATTCTGCTTTTGATAGTGCATCTAGGACTTCGGGTAAGTGATATTAGAGCTCTTAAACTATCTAACTTAAACTGGAATCGTAAGACAATCAACTTAAATATACAAAAATCTAAACAACCGCTGGAACTACCTTTATTGGAAGATATCGGTTGGGCTATTATTGATTATCTAAAAAATGGTCGCCCTGAAACCAGATCTGACAGAGTATTTATTCGCCATCGTGCTCCTTTTGATGCCTTTGGTGAAAATGAAAGTTTTTATCGTGAACTGCACCGTTATATGATTAAAGCTGGACTTGAAATACCTCTTGATGTTCACTGTGGAATGCACTCTTTAAGAAGTACCTTGGCCAGAAAAATGCTCGAAGCTAAAACACCACTTCCTGTAATTTCAGAAGTGCTTGGGCATCAGAATATCAATACTACCAGTATCTATCTTAAAATTGACCTTAGTGGTCTTAGAAAATGTGCTCTGGACCCGGATGAGGTGTTTGAGCAATGAAAAATCAATATCAATGGAAAAGTGATATCTCTAAAATGTTAAAAGCATTTATTAAAGAAAAAAAGATGACCGGTTTTAAATATGAACGACAAACAAGAGACTTAGAAAGATTCGATAATTACTATTATTACAGTGGTTACAGCGGTATTCGTTTAACAAAGCCAATGTTAGAAAAATTTATTTATGGAGAATTCGAAAAATCATCAACTCATTACAAAAAAGAAATATTAATGAATAATTTTGCCAATTATTTGCACAAAAGAAAATATGGTGTTTATGTACCCCAAATAAAATCAAGTCCAACTCGAAAAAGTAATCATATTCCATATATTTTTACTACTGATGAATTGAAGCGATTATTTACTGCTATCGATAATTATCCGATAGCAAATATCAATAATCGTAATATTATAGATCCAGTATTATTCCGTCTTTTATATGGAACTGGTTTAAGAGTATCAGAAGCTTTAAATCTTCAGATGAAAGATGTCAATTTAGATGAAGGTGTTCTTACAATACACCAGGCAAAAAACAATCGAGACCGCCTGGTTCCAATGACTCAAAGTATGACAGATCGAATGACAGTAATGGCTGAAGATATACATCAGTTTAAGGGAAAAGATTATTTCTTTTTTCCAAATACCAAAGGAAAAAAGATAGATAAAAGTACTGTATATTGTAGATTTCGGGATTATCTTCTAATGGCTGATATTTCTCACACTAAAGCCGGGCCTAGAGTTCATGACCTCAGACATAATTTTTCTGTTAGATGTCTTAAAAAATGGGTGCTTTCCGGAGAGGATATTACCAACATAATGCCATATCTTGCTGCTTATCTGGGACATTCTGATTTTAGAGGAACTCAGTATTATTTAAGACTAACGGCAGATTTATACCCGGACATTATCAGCAGAACAGAAGCAGAATTTGGATTTGTAATACCGAAGGGAGAAGTTGAAAATGAAAAATGACTTCCCACATTATTTGACCATTTTTCTGTCTCAATATTTGCCCGGTCAGAAAAATCTTAGTACCAATACCATAGCTTCTTATCGCGATACTTTTAAGTTATTTCTTATATTTTGTGAGAAAGAAAAAAGGATTTATCCAGAAAAACTGTCTATACAGAAAATCACCAAAAAGTTAGTGTTAGAATTTCTGAACTGGTTGGAGCAGGAACGTAAAAATTCAATCTCTACTCGTAATCAACGTTTAGCAGTTTTACATTCGTTCTTTCATTATGTTCAAAAAGAATATCCAGAAAATCTTTATGAAATACAAAAAATTCTGTCCATTCCCAGTAAGAAGAAAATTAAGCCCATGATCTCATACCTTACAGGCAACGAGATGGAGTTATTGTTAAAACAACCTGATTTATCAAATGAAAAAGGTTACCGTGATTTATTATTAATGGCCATTTTATATGATACAGCTGCCAGAGTTCAGGAGTTAGTCGAGATAAAATTAAAAGATATTCGTCTTTCTGATCCAGCTGTCATAACTTTACATGGTAAAGGAGATAAAGTTAGACAGATACCCATTATGGGAAGAACAAAGCATTTTTTAAAAAAATATATTGAGTCAAGAAAATTAAACCCAGGAATTGGAGAATCAGAAAATTTTCTATTTGTTAATCAAAAACAACAGAAACTTTCTCGCTGGGGAATATCCTACATTATCAATAAATATGTAGAAATGGCCAGTCAAAATACTAATTTTACGATTGGTTTTCCGGTAACACCACATGTATTTCGCCATAGCAAAGCCATGCATTTATTGCAGTCAGGGGTTCATCTTATTTATATTAGGGATTTTCTTGGACACAGTGATTGTTCTACCACTGAGATTTATGCCAGAGCCAATAGTGAAATGAAACGAAAGGCAATTGAAAATGCGTATCAGGATTTAGTACCCGAGGAGTTTCCTAGATGGGAAAAAGATAGCAACTTGATGCAGTGGTTAAATTCTATATGTAGTTAAATGATAATTATGGTGAGTGTTTTAATTAAAAATACAAGTATCTTAATGAAATTAACAGCTACTCACCATAATCTTTTCCTCTACATAATG
>NZ_SOEF01000070.1 GCF_004366375.1 Halanaerobium congolense | reverse complement strand
CATTCTGAATATTTTTATTATAATTAAAATTAGTGGTGATCTATTACTATTTACTTACATTTTATGGTAACTATCATATTTTATTTGACGTTATCTAATATTATACCATAAACAAACATTTGTTCTAGTTTTTGGAATATTTAATATCTAAATATAATACTTAAAATTCAATACCGTCTTCTCTTTCCTCGGGGCACGCCCACGAGGTTTGCGAGCAGACTTTCATTCTATCACATCTCTTAATATTTCTTCTTTTAATTCTGACTTTAAAGCCTCTACAGTTACTAAATCAACCTCTCGCTCTAAACTTTCTTCCAAAAACTGCTTTAAATCTATAAATTCCCAGCCTATATCTTCAGAAAACTGAACTAGAATATCTACATCGCTATCTTCATTAGCTTCATTTCTTGCAAATGATCCGAAAAGACCGATACTTTTAACCTTATAATTCTTTTCTAAAATCGGCTTTAAATCTCTTAGCTTTTTCTTAAGATCTTTGTTATCCATATTTTAACTCCTTCCTACTCTAGAGTAAACTACCTGCTAATACTATTATATCAATTTTATTATTCTATAACAAAAAACTTTAGTTAGTTAAAAGTCTAATCTTCTACCATTCACTTTAAGCCATTCTTTTTTCTCTTTAATGTCAGGTATAACAGCAGCTACTGTTGCCCAAAAATCTCTAGAATGATTGTCATGTATTAGGTGAGTAAGCTCATGTACTACCAGATAATCTACGATAGACATTGGGGCAAGGATAATCCTCCAATTAAAATTAAGATTACCTTTACTGCTGCAGCTGCCCCATCTTTTTTTCTGCTTTTTTACAACTACATTATTGGGCTGCACATCAAGTTTATCCTTATATTTTTCTACTCTCTCATTAATTTTTTCTTTTGCATGTTCACGATACCACTCTATTAAAACATCTCTAATTTCTTCTCTTCTCTGCTCATCATTTTCTTTTAACTTTTCAGGATAGTTGATAATGAACTTACCCTGATAAAGTTTAACTTCTACCTTTGATATTTCTGCTGGTGATACTTCCAGCCTATATCTTCTGCCTAAATAAGGAAGTTTCTCCCCGGTCATAAAGTCTTTTTCTTTTGGTGCCGGCTTAATCTTATTCATTTCCTTTAATTTGGAAAGAATCCAGTTAGTTTTTTTCTTTAGTACCTCTTCTATTTTAGTTTCTGCTGTATTTATTGGAGATCTAACTATTAAATTCCTCTCATGATCAACAATAACCCCCATAGTTTTGCGACTAGTGCGTATTATTTTATAATTTATTAGTGTATTTCCCAGTTTGATCTGCTGCATTATTACCTCCGATTAAAACATAAATATATTCTGAGAAAGTTTAATTAATGCTTTCATAAGCTTCTACTCTGACACCGTATTGTCACCAGCAAAAAAATATTTTTCCTATTACTATTTATACTTCAAGAAATTCTTTAATTTTCCTTTACTGAAGCAGACACAACTCATACAAGTACCTCCAGATATCTTTTAACTATATTTTTAACCCCTGTAACTTCTGCATACTCAAGTAGTTTGGAGATGTTCTTATCCTTCCTCTTTAGATAGTCCTGCATTGCCTCTTTTACAACATCAGTACCCACTTTGTTTCTCAGTCTAATACAGTCACAAATTGTTTTCTCTTTATCATATATTTTAACCTTACCCCCCCAATATCAACCTCTTTAATCCCAGTATTGAACTGTTTATCTGCAAAATAAAAAATAGAGATCGACGGATAATCAGGCAGTTTAGGCCTGTGTTCATCTCGGTGAATGGCAATATAATACTTACAGGGATTGGTTGTAGTAAGATCATAATATGAAAGAGCTGAAAGCAGACAAATTACACCGTTAGGAACTATATTGCTTACTTCGATTAGTTCTGTATTGCTATTAAACTCATCACCATTCCAGCGGTACAGCCCTCTTTTGATTCTGCTGATGTCTCCCTCTTCCTGAAGTTTATATAGATGTGAAGAGTGAATATCTGCCTCAAGTATATCTTTAGTTCGAGCATATCCATTATTCCTTTCAAATATATTCTTTATTTTATTGTAAATAGTAGGATCCATAATGACACCTCCGTTATAATCATCCGCACTTATAGATATGTGCGGAGATTTTTAACAATTTCTCAGTTTTAAGTTTATCACTTTAGCTCAATATAGACAAGTTAATTCAATTATAATATCCTGAAAGCTCTAGCAATTCTGTCTTTTTGGTTCTCGCATAAACCTCTTCTTCACCTAACTTAATTCCTCGATAATAAACTATATAGACAAAAAAATAACCAGACATTATGCCTGGCATCTAATTCTATTAAATTTCTTTACCAATAGTTCCTTTGTCCAAATCAATAATAGCTCCAGTTCTTTGTAAAAAGTCCATACCAATTATTGCATCAATATCAAAGCCATAATCCATTTCTCCAATATCAATTTTAAAATCTTCTACATTTAAATCCCCAATTGATAATGAGTCTATTTTCTTTATATACACAAATTCTGAACCACCAACACCTCTAACGCTTCCAATCGTATCCTCTGGTTCAAGTTTTATTCCAATATCTTCAACCAATTCTGCTTTTAAAATACTGCTGGCAGAACCAGTATCTATCAGCACATTATCTAAACTTTTTTCTTTATCTCTATATCCAACTTCCATAGTTACAAAAGGTAAGCTGTTAATTATTTTAAGATTTAAAGTCATACCCTAACACCTAACCACTTTCTTTCTTCTATTTCAAGATCCTTGTTCTTAGTGTGAGCAACATAGAGTTCTCTTTCAGGGTTCTTCTTATGAAGCTCTCTATATGCGGTCATAGCCTTATCACTATTATTAAATTTATCAAGAACAGCTATTTTATCAACAACTCTTTTCCCCTGGTCTGAATGAGCTTCTATCGCTTCTAATAGGATCCAATTATTAGGATATTCATTTCTAACATCTTCCCATTTCATTTTTAAATCCTCCCTTTATTACTTTCTATTTCTATTATATCACAAAGCCATAGTTATAAAAACAAAAACCCCCAGAAAAGCTCCATCATTAACTGAACAAAATGAAGTTTCTCTGAGGGTGAATCATCTCCAATTGAGATTCTAATTTTATTCTATTTTCCACCGTGATTTCACTGCAGTGAGCCTCAGCCACCGTTAAATACCGCAGTGACATTAAACCCAGTAAGCAAATATTTTTTTATTATCTACTTCCAGTTCTTCATCCCTGTATTCCTTATTCTGATTAAAATTAAAACTCAAAAGATAGCCCTGCTCCATATTTTGGCTTTCCAAATACTCAGCCAGCTGTTTTAATCCCTGCTGGTGATATTCTTCTCCCCGCCAGATTTTTAATTCTACAATAAATTTCTGCTCAAGATAAGTAACTACCACATCAAGCCTTTTTTCCTGAGAAATCTGCACTTCTTTGAAATCAAATCCTTTACCATT
>NZ_SOEF01000069.1 GCF_004366375.1 Halanaerobium congolense | reverse complement strand
AGGGCGATTATCCCGATAAATTAATTATTCCGATTTTCGAGCAAGTATCTTGATAAATAGTTATTAACATTTATAAAAATCGGGATAAATTTTTTGTAGCAATTTTATAAAATATCAACGATAATAGAATTAGCAGGATATTTCCTGACTAAATTTTATTGGAGTGATATTTATGAAACAAATTAAATTAAAAGAAATGATTGATCTTGTACTGGATTTGATGTGTTCTTTTAATCTAAGTGAAAGTACTATAAAGAGTTATAGGTATAGTGCCTTCTCTTCTATTAATTCTTATGCTAAAAAAAGGGGAACGCTTATTTATTCAAAGGACATCACAGATGATTTTCTTAAGATTCAGAAAGAAAGATTAAATAATAAAAAAATATCTAAAAAATATTATAGAGTCCTTCGAAAAGCAGTTGAGTTATTAGATGAATATTATACAACAGGCACTTTGGTGTGGAGAATTCGGCATAAACGTTCTAAAATCAAAGTAAATGAATATTTTAATTTTATTATCCTTGATTTTGAAAAGAACATCGTTAGCCAATTAGCTCCTGCAACAGTATTATATATTAAATCTAACACACTACAGTTTCTTGAATTTATAGAGAATAATGGACATATTGATCTGAAAAGGATAACTATTAATGAAGTACATGATTTTTTATTAAATATTTCACCAAAACATCATGGTAGTATGGATAATGTTCTTTTTTCTGTAAAAAAGTTTTTCAATTATCTTAACGAAAATAAAATAACGGATCTTAATGTAGAAACAATATTATATAAAGCTTCAAGGCCAAAAAGAAAAGTTCTCCCCTGTTTCAGCCATGAAGAAGTTCAGTCAATTTTGGATCAGATTGATACCTCTACAGCAAAAGGAAAACGCGATTATGCTATTATTTATCTTGCTTCTCATACAGGGCTTCGTTCTGTAGATATAATAAATCTTAAGCTTACGGATATTGATTGGAATAAAGATGAGATACGTATAGTTCAAAAAAAGACTGGTCGTTCTTTAGTTCTTCCACTAGACATAAATACAGAAAAGGCTATTTATGATTATATTCTTTTAGGTCGCCCAGATACTGATTCTCCCAATGTTTTTATAAGGTCAATAGCACCTTATACTAAACTTTCAGATAGAGGAAGTAGTTACAGTATTATTAAAAAATATTGTAAGAGTGCAGGAATTTCTAATCATAGATTTCACGCATTACGTCGTTCTATGGGGACATGGATGCTGGAAGCAGGTGTTCCTCTTCCAACCATATCTCAGGTCCTGGGTCACCATAATCAAGATTCAACTAAGCAATATCTTTCTCTAAATAATTTAATGTTAGCAGAGTGTGCTTTAAACCTTAATGGAATTGAAACTCAAAAGGAGGAATTGCTATGACTTCTCCTTTTCAGAGTCTTTTTGCAAAACAAATGAATAATATGCTTCAATATAAGGAGGCACTTGGGTATTCGCGAAGTAGTTATTATAAATTCCTTCTGAACTTTGATAAGTTTTGTCTCCAATATTTCCCAGAGGAATCTGTTTTAACCCAAAGTCTTGTAATGAAGTGGGGTTGTAGAAGATCAGGTGAAAATATTAATGGTGTAAAAAGAAGGCTAATAGCAATTAGAGAATTTGGTAAATATCTTAGTTCTGTTGGTATAATGGCTTATATTGTTCCTTCGGAGATGATCGGAAGTTTTAAGCCGTTTACTCCTTATATATTTACAGACTTAGAATTAAGCGCTTTCTTTAAAGCAACAGATAACATTTCAGCACATAAACTTTCTCCCTTCAGGGAGATTACTGCACCAGTTCTTTTTCGTCTACTTTATTGCTGTGGTCTCCGTCCTAACGAAATTAGAAATATCAAATGTTGTAATATTAATCTTGAAACAGGAATTATTTATATAAGTGAAACAAAAATGCATAAAGATCGAATTATTGTGATCTCAAAAGATGTATTAGCCTTATGTACCAGATATGATAATCAAATTAAAAAAAAATATAAAGATAGAAAATATTTTTTTCAAAGCCCAAATGGAAATCCTTATACAGCAGATTGGATACAAAATCTATTCTGGAAATGCTGGGATATTGCTGGAATTTATGACTTTCATGGATCTCGACCAAGAGTATCTGATTTTCGGCATAATTATGCCACACGTACTCTTCAGAACTGGATGGATGAAGGTAAAGATCTTTATGTTTGTTTGCCTTATTTAAGTGCATATATGGGTCACTCAAATTTTTCTGAAACCGCTTATTATATTCATCTTTTACCTGAAAGATTAATAAACTCATCAATTATTAACTGGAATAAATTTGATGATCTCATACCAGAGGTGAAGTTATGAAAAAAATGAAAGATGAAAAATTATTTAGATTGTTAAGGGATTATCTTGTCATATATCTTCCAGAACAGAAATGTTGCAGTGAGAATACAATTAAATCATATCGAGAATCACTGAATATTCTACTGAATTTTATTATTGAAAAAAAGCAGATTCTTTTAGAAGATATTACATTTTCATTGCTTGACCATCAGATTATTAGTGAATTTTTAGACTGGTTGGAGAAAGAGAGAAACTGTGGTATATCGACAAGAAACCAACGTTTGTCATGCATTCGTTCATTTTTTAAATATGCAGGAAATATGGATCCAGTCTTAATACCATATCGGAATGATCTTCAGAAAATTCCACTCAAAAAAAATATGAAATCAAAAGTTATTGAATTTATGTCAGAAGAAGCATTAAAAGCAGTACTTGCACAGCCCAATACTAATACAAAAAAAGGAATAAGGGATTTATTTTTTATGGTCCTAATGTATGATACAGCAGCAAGAAATAGAGAAATTCTTGATATTAAAGTAAAAGATTTCTCAGTAGATTCTAAAACACCCTGTGCATATCTTACTGGAAAGGGTACAAAAAAACGTGTGGTTCCCCTTATGCAAAAGACAGTAGCCCATTTTCATAACTATCTGGATATTTTTCATAGATCAGAAGGATATGATCCAAATCAATATTTATTCTATACAACAAGGCATGGTTTAAAACAACAAATGTCAGATGACAACGTAGCAAGATTTATGAATAAATATGGCCAATCCGCAAAAATCATTTGTAAAGATGTTCCTTTAAAGGTACACCCACACATGTTTAGAAAAACACGTGCAATGCATCTTTACCGTGGGGGAATGCCATTAGCTTTATTATCTGAATGGCTGGGTCACGAAAATTTAGAAACAACGCTTATCTATGCATATGCAGATACAGAAATGAAACGTAAAGCAATTCAAAAGGCGACAGGTAATAATAATCCATTAAACGAAGAGGCAAAGTCAGCATATTGGAAAAATGATGATGAAATAATCCGAAAACTATATGGTTTGAAGTAAAATATTATTCCGATTTTCATGGACTACTTTAATGATATACTTTTATATTCTTTTGAAAATCGGAATAATTAATTTATCAGGATAATCACCCT
>NZ_SOEF01000068.1 GCF_004366375.1 Halanaerobium congolense | reverse complement strand
CACAAAGTTAGCACTCAACTAATTACGGGTATGATAGCCAACTTTGCACCAGGTCTGTTGACATCGGGCACACCGCGAATCCCAGTATCGTTATATGCAATACTGATTTAGCAGCGCAGCAGCATAAAGAGAGAAGAAAAAGGGTTGGATCATCGCAGGATGAAGTGAATTTAATTTCTCCGGGGAAGGGAAATAGAAACTGAAAAGTTTTTATTTTAACTAAGTGCCTTTTGAAAACCATGATCAATTTTATGATATTTTACAGCATCTATCTTCAAATTCCATGAGCATTGTTATATCTTCACGCACTTCGTGAAGATGTGGTATATTTAGGTGTTGATGAAATGCCTGCTGGTTAAGGTAATCGTTGAATTAAGGTTAGCAATTTGAAGATAGAGATAGTTTATCAGCTTCGATAAATCAGTACAGCATATAACATGGGATTAACGGCATGCCCTCTGGCACAAAGTTAGCACTTGAACAATTGTGGATATGAAAGCTAACTTTGCACCAGGTCTGTGGACATCGGGCACACCGCGAATCCCAGTAACGTTATACGAAAGAGCTGGTTTGAAAAAGTCTTTTAAAATAATAATTAAATTCTAAGCTAAAATACTTCTATAAATTAAAACTAAAGATATTGAAATTGATTTTACATAAAATTTAATGTATAATTTAATTAAGATAATCATTTATGAAATATTTTAATCTATGGAGGTGCGATAATGGTTACTTTAAGAATTGATAGAGATCATATGGTCTCATCTTCTGAAATTGTTCGTAATTTTAGTAAAATGTTAGATAAAACAAAAGAGTCCCCGCTTTTTATTACCAGAAATAATGATATTGAAGGTATTATGATGGATATTGAAGAATATGAAATGTTACTAGAAAAAATAGAATTTCTGGAAGACCAACTAGAGGATGCCCATATTGAAGAGATTATAGCCAAAAGAAAAGAAAACTTTGATCTTAAAGATGCAGTAAGCGAAAAAGAGATAATGGATTTATTAGATAAAGAATAGTTTTTAGGGGGCTTAAGTTGATGAAGCTTAAATTTCATCCTGAAGTTAAAAATGATATTGATAATTTAGATGGAAGTGTTAAACCGAGACTTAAAAGTACACTTAATAAAATTAAAAGATCACCTGAATTAGGAAAACCACTTGGAAATAAAAGTGGAATTGATCTATCAGGTTGTTTAAAAATCTACTTTTATCGGAAAAAATATAGAGTTGTTTATCAAATAATGAACGAAAAAGAAGTTATGGTTTGGTCTGTTGTATAATGTTTCTAAGCCCGTCAAAGAGATTTCCAAAAGTTTTTTGTAGTAATTTAAATTATGCCAGCTAATTTGACATGGTCGTTTTCTTCCTTCAAAATAATAACTAGAAAGGGAGATAATTATGAGTAAAAACACTAAACGCTCACCTGAAGAAAAGATGGAAATTGTTCTTGAAGGTCTTCAAAATGATAATATCTCTGAGACCTGCCGTAAACATGGTATTTATGAGAGTCAGTTTTATCAGTGGAAAAAAAGACTTATTGGTTCTGCAACTAAAGTATTTAGAAACAAAAAGAAAAAAGATCCTGAAAAAGAAAAACTTAAAGATGAAGTCGATAGACTAAAACAGACTCTGGTAGAACAAACCTGTGAGCTTCAGATTCTAAAAAAAAACGACAAATAGGACTGCATGGTGAAATCAAAAATGACTGGCTTGCAGCAGATGAAAAAAGAAAACTAATGGATATAGTGGAAGAATCTACTCTGCCAATTAAGACCACCTGTGAAATATTAGAGCTTAATTCCTGGCGTTACTATGACTGGAGAAAACGCTATAAAGCTGAGGGTATGGAAGGGCTTAAAAACCATAAGTCTACCCCTGCCTCATGCCCTCACAGCCTTTTAGAGGAAGAAAAGCAGGCGATTATAGATTATGCTCTTAAACACCCAGATCAGCGTCATAGAAAGCTTGCTAAAAAGATGATGGATGATGATATTGTTTATGTGTCAGCATCCAGTACATATCGGGTGCTTAAAGATGCTGGTCTTATTCCTGAACAGGAATATCACAAAAAGAAAAATGCAGACGGTAAAATTGAAGTTGATCAACCAAACAAAATGTGGCATACCGATATTAGTTATATCCCTGTAAAAAATACCCATGCCTATTTAATCTGCGTTCTTGATGGCTACTCCCGTAAAATCATCCATGGAGAACTCTCTCAAACTATGACTGCAGACGATATGCAGCGGGTCCTTAGTAGAGCCATGTTTAAAGCAGGTATATTTGAAGCAGATCCTGTCAGCAGGCCAGCTCTTGTAAGTGATAACGGCACTCAGCTTGTGTCTAAATCTTTTACTGAATTCCTTGAAGAATGGGAGATCAAGCACATCAGAACAGCTGTAAAACACCCTGAGACAAACGGGAAAATTGAAGTTTTCCATAAAACAATTAAGTATGAGAATGTCTATAGAAAAGCAACATATCAGAGCTTTTATGAAGCCAGAGATGATATAGAGAAATTTATTGACCATTATAATTCTGAAAGACTGCACCAGGGTATAGAATTTGTAACACCAGATCAAAAATATAACGGCAAAGCCGATGAAATTATAAATGAGAGAAAGAAGAAACATCAATCAGCTATTGATAGAAGAAAACGGCTCAATAGAAAGAGAAAATCAACAGCTGCATAGAACACCTGGGACTACAAAAGTATTTTTAAAATTTACTTGACTTTTCAGAAACAATGCATGTTGGTAAAAGAGAAGATCAAGTTGTTTATATAAGTGCATATAAAAGAATACTGGAAAAGGGGAGATAAACCCCTTTTTTTATTTATAAAGATTTCTAAAATTTATCAAAAGAGCAAACCAGCTCCATCGTATAACATGGGATTGGCATCATGCCTTCTGTCATAAAGCTTGCAATCTAACCAATCTCGAATATGAAAAAGCAAGCTTTACGCCAGTTCCTGCGGAAACAGTCACGAGCGCAAATCCCAGGGACGTTATATGACATTATAGCAAAAGTTACTGCAGCTAAAAAGAGCAGAAAAAAGGGTTTGGTCCGCGCAGGATGATATTTTTGCACTTTTTCCGGTGAAAGTAAATAGAAACTGAAAGGTTTTTAACTTAACCAAGTGATCTAAGAAAAGAAAACCGTGATCAATCTTATGAGAGTCACAGCATTATCTCCAAAACTTCAGACTGATGATTAAGTTTTTTGCTGGCAGACTATGGCAAAAAAGAAGATAGAGGTTCGAAGTTTTGGATATAAATGATAAGCAATAGAGTCGATGTTGCTATAACAGTCATATAACATGTGATTAACGGCATGCCCTCTGGCACAAAGCTTGCTATTAAACAATTACGAGTATGATGGCAAACTTTGCACCAGGTCTGTGGACACCGGGCACACCGCGAATCCCAGAATCGTTATCCGAAATAACTATATGTGAGAAAGGAGTTTAAATGTGTATATTAAAAAAATAGCTATATCAGGTTATAAAACTTTAGTAGATTTTAAATTTGAAGAGATACAAGAAGGTTTAAATATATTAGTTGGAAAAAATAATGTAGGAAAAAGTAATATTTTAAAAGCACTTGATATATTTTTTACTCGGCAAGGCACATTAAAAGAAGATGAGATTGCGAATTCTTTTGATTCATTTTTAAATAATCGAGATAATATATCCTGAATTATTCATAGCAACCACGAAATAAATTATCAGTCCTAATATAGCAACATTCTATCAAAATATTATTTTCACCCGGTGGGTGAAAGATTT
>NZ_SOEF01000067.1 GCF_004366375.1 Halanaerobium congolense | reverse complement strand
CGAAGATTAAAAGGATTTTTAGCTGCTAGAGATAAGCTAATTCAACTATTTGAAGAAAGATATTAATTTATTTACACAAAATACTTGACGTTACCGAATATAGTTCATTATAGTGATAATATAATATATAGTTAATATATTATTAAGGGAGGAGAGATTATGTCAGCAAAATTAGCAAGAAAAATCAAAAGGTTCCGAAAAGAAAGAGAGCTAACTCAGCTAAAATTAGCGGCGAGAGCTGGGCTTGCCCAATCTTTTTTAAGTAATATTGAAAATGGACTACAGAGTCCTTCCTTAAAAAGCTTAGAAAAAATATCTAAGGCTCTGGATGTCCCCTTAAATGACCTTTTGAAATGACTTAAGTTATGAGGTGAGGGATATGCATAATATAAAAATAAATCAATATCGTGATCAACTGACAGAAATTTATAATCGCCATTATTTCGAAAAGAAAATAAAAGAATTTGATCAAAAACAGCTATATCCATTTAGTATTATTCTGGGAAATTTAAATAATCTAAAGAAAATAAATAAGAACCAGGGTTATGAACGTGGTAATTTATTTATTAGGAAAACAGCAGAAATATTAAGTTCTTTTTGCGAAATAAATGACATAGTAGCAAGAAGTGGTGGAGATGAATTCGTTATTTTACTTCCGAAAAGTGATATTAAAAAAGCAGAGAAAATTTCAGAAGAAATCACAAAAAATTACAATTATCTCAATGAAAAATATCAAAAAATGACACTGGCGCTTGGGATAGCCTCCAGATCAACTAAAGAACAGAAACTTACTGACGTTTATCAGCTTGCAAATGATAGAATGTACAGAAATAAGATTTCTGGAACTGGTAGTTTTAAATTTGAAATTTTTTCTGCTTTTGAGAGAATGCTGGGAGAAAAAACAGGAGAAACTGTAGCTCATGCTCGCCGAATGGAGCTGCTCTCTGTTAAATTGGCAGAGAAGTTGAAAATTCCTATTTATCAGATTGACGAATTGAAAATTGCTGCTCGTTTACATGATATAGGCAAGATAATTATTGCTGACTATATTCTAAATAAACCAGAAGCTTTGACTGAGGACGAATACAAAAAGGTTAAAGAACATACTAACATAGGGTACAGAATAATTAAATCAATGCCAGCTCTAGAAAATGTAGCTAATATAATTTTAGCACATCACGAAAGGTGGGATGGCAGGGGTTATCCTAGAAGATTAGAAAAAGAAGAAATACCATATTTGGCTAGAATCATCTCTATTGTGGATACATATGATGTTATAACTCATGAGAGACCATATAAAAAAGCAAGTTCTGCAGCAGCAGCATTAAACGAAATTAAAAAATGTGCAGGGACTCAATTTGATCCTCTGTTGGTCACGGAATTTATTGATCTAATTGAAAATCGAAACCAAGTTCAACTCGAGCTTGTTAAATAATTACTTTAATTACTTTCATAATTTGTTATGTTATAATAAGAGAATAGATAAGTACACAAAATAGGAGGTAATAATTATGGGAGCAGAATTAAAGCAAAATAGACTTGTTCTTGTTTCCAATGGGGAACCATATAAACATATATATCAGAATCAGGAAATAAAGCAAGAAAAACTTGTAGGAGGCCTAACAACCGGACTGGACCCGATGATGCAGGAAGACGATGGACTCTGGATTGCCTGGGGCCGAGGTGAAGCTGATTTTGAAGTAGTTGATCAGGAAAATAAAGTTAAAGTACCTGATGATAACGGTTATACATTAAAGAGAATTAAACTAAGTGAAGAAGAAAAAAATGGATTTTATTGCGGATTTTCAAATGAGGTAATGTGGCCGATCTGCCATACGTTTATCTCTAAGGCCAATTTTAAAAAAGAATACTGGGATAGTTATAAAAAGGTGAATAAAAAATTTGCTGATAATATTATGGAAGAGCTCGAGGAAGATGATTTAGTCTGGATTCATGACTATCATTTAGCATTAGTTCCTGGGTTTCTATCAGGAAGTGATGCTAAAACTTCACTATTTTGGCATATCCCTTGGCCTGCCTGGGAAGCGTTTAGAACTATACCCTGGCGTCAGGAAATTTTAGAAGGAATGCTGTCGACCAATTTTTTGGGTTTTCACACTGATTCCTTTGTTTACAATTTCTTAAACTGTGCCAAAAAAATAGGGGCAGAAGTTGATTTTTCTGCCAGAGAAGTTTATTATCAAGGCTCAAAGACTAGGGTAGAAAATATCCCTCTGGGCATTGATTATCAGCGAATGCACGGACTTTCTCAGGACGAGGAATATCTTGAAAAATCAAAAACAATTAAAGAAAATTATAATACCGAAAAGCTTGTTTTTGCAGTTGATTGCCTGGATTATACAAAAGGGATTGAAGAAAGGCTGGAAGCTATTCGTAGATTTTTTGAAAAATATCCCGAATATCAGCGTAAAGTAATTTTTGTTCAAAGAATTGCTCCCAGTAGGACAGGAATTGAAGAGTATCAGCAGATGAAAGATAGTATTGAGAAAATGGTTGGAGAAATCAATGGTAAATATCAAGAGGATGAGTGGCAGCCGATTAAATATTTCTATGGTTCTGTCCCTCAGGATGAGCTGTTACCGTATTATAATGCAGCTGACTTAGGGTTAATTACAGCTTCGATAGATGGGATGAACCTGGTGGCCAAAGAATATCTGGCAGTACAGGATTCAGGAGTGCTTTTGCTTTCTGAGTTTGCTGGAGCAGCTGAATACTTAGATAGTGCAATAAAAGTAAACCCCTATGATGTTGAAGCTTTAGCTGATAGTATTTATCAGGGGCTTGAAATGCCCGAAAAAGATAGGAAAGAGCGAGTGCAGACTGCTCAAGCTGCTCTTAAGAAATATGATATTAACTGGTGGCGAGATCATTTCATTGAAATGTGGCTTGATTGTTATGAATAAAAAATTTATTCTTGCAAATAAGCAGTTAAGTAAAGTTAAAAAACGAATAGAAAGAGCAGATGATATTCTGCTTTTTCTTGATTATGATGGGACTCTGGCTCCTTTTAAAGCTGATCCTCTTTCTGCCTTTGTTTTACCGGAAGTAGAAGCTAGCTTAAAAAAGTTGGCAGAAAATAAAAAAATTCATATGAGTCTGATTTCAGGTAGAAAATTAAGTGAGTTAAAAAAGATGATTGATTTAAATCGATGTCATTATGCAGGCAGTCATGGTTTAGAAATCGAGATGTCTTTTGCAGATGGAATAATTATCCCACATCAGAATAAAGAGATTGATGTTTTAAGCAAAAAAAATTATCAAATGACTAAAGAAAAATATTTAAAGGCGGTAGATGTGCGTTTAGAAGACAAAAATTTTGGGCTGGCCCTGCATTTTGATTCTGAAAAGAAGCAGGCTGAAGCAGAAAAAGATTTGAAAGCTTTATTTGAAAACACAGCCTATCATTTGCTTTCTGGCCGGGAAGTTATAGAAATCAGGCCTAAGGGCTGGGATAAAGGAAAAGCTGTTAATTATATTAGTGATCAGATCAGAGAGAAATCAGATATAAATGAGGTTTTAAAAATTTATATTGGGGATGATCGGACTGATGAAGATGCTTTTAAAGTTTTAAAAGATGGAATCACAATCTATGTCCAGAATGAAGATGATTTAAATACAGAAGCAGAATATTATCTTAGAGATCCAGAAGATACAGCAAAATTGTTAAAAAGTCTTGCAGGAGAGAGTTAAATCTCCTGCGATTTTATATTTTGTGAAATTTAGGTTTCATGTTTTTGAAAGTTGTTAAATACTTAAATCCAATTTTTTTAAGTTTGGAAACTGTAAAATCAAATTTTTGAGCAATGGTGGCAGTTTTATGGCTGTCAGAACCTATAGTTAAAATCTTTCCTCCCTGTTTATAATAGAGTTTTAAAATATCAAAACTGGGGAGTGGGTTTTTGCCATCAATTCGGTAACCAGATGTATTTACCTCTAAGCCCCGCTCTTTTTTTA
The DNA here is from genome assembly GCF_004366375.1 of Halanaerobium congolense. GTDB lineage: Bacteria > Bacillota > Halanaerobiia > Halanaerobiales > Halanaerobiaceae > Halanaerobium > Halanaerobium congolense. Next base: position 740 of record NZ_SOEF01000067.1, on the reverse strand, counting down.
TTATCATTCTTAAAATTTCTTTAATTAACCCTGCAGCTTCGTTATTTTCCATCAAGTCTGGCTGCTTTTCAAAATTGCCATAACGACGAATAATATCCAGGTGGCCGATAACATTATAGTTATCATATTCTTTAACTACTTTAAGTACAGCTTTTAAATATTTAATATAAGCTTCCCATTGACTGTAGCCCTCAAAAAAATCGCCATTATATAAGTCAGATTTTTCAACAGTATGAAAAGACCCAATAACAAAGTCAAAATTATTAGCCAGATAGTTATCACATTCTTGAAGAATATGAGACTGAATCCCCATTTCTATGCCTTTTTTTATAACCAACTCACCTTCATATCTTTTCTGCATTTTTTCTATTTCTTTTAAATATTTATCTTTGTCTATTAAAAACTCTATTTTGTTATCTTGATAATCAATATCATGATGGTCAGTAATAGCTATTTCATCTAAGCCTTTTAATATAGCAGCCTGACAGAGGTCGTCCATTTTCATACCTGAATCAGCTGAAAAATGTGAGTGCAGGTGATAATCAAAAAACATAGTAATCTCTCCTTTTTATAAATGCTAAAAGTTAGGCAACTAGTTTATTTGCATAATTAATATATTAATATCATAGCATAATTTTTAAGATTATTAACTCAAACTTCGCACATAAATAACCCTTTTGCACCTTGAAATTTCAATATTTAGCAGAATTTAAGTAATGTGATTTTACTGTTTTAAGCAG
>NZ_SOEF01000066.1 GCF_004366375.1 Halanaerobium congolense | reverse complement strand
AAAAATCAAACCGTAGATCATCTGCATCATCAGCATGCCGGAATTTGATGTTAAATCACTACCATTAAAATTTATTTTTAAATTTGACTTGAAATTTACCTTTTTTTCAGTTATAGTAACCATTAGGAGTCCCTCCTTTTAATTTGGTTTGGTTACTATTATTATAAAGGAAAGGGGCTCCTTTTTCTATGTTTTTAGAGGAAAAATTTCAAAAAACTCTTTCACCCACCGGGTGAAAATAATATTTTGATAGAATGTTGCTATATTAGGACTGATAATTTATTTCGTGGTTGCTATGAATAATTCAGGTTTTATTATAAAATTTCAAAATTTTCATAATATTAGATTTAACAATAGATTGTTGAGATTGGAGGAATAAAAATGAAAGAAAATGAAAATTCATTTATCGGTGAGATTTTATTAGAAAAAAACTTGATTACAAAATCAGACTTAAATAAAGCACTTAAAATCCAGAAAGAATCAGGGGGCTTAATTGGAGAAATTTTAATTTCTGAAGGTCTGGCTAGAGCAATTGACTTTTACCAGGCTTTAGTAGATAAAATTGGTTTAGAGTTTGGCAGTGATAATTTAGAAAAACACAAAGAATTCATTGATCTTAATCTAATTAATAGTTTCGAACTTGAAACTTATATTATTAATCAGTTTTTATTGTTAAAAAAAGAAAATAATAAGCTAAAAATTATGGTCACCAGACAAAATAATAAAGAGGTAAAAAGAATTATAAGGAGAAAATTTTCTGATGTAGAAGTTGAAGAATTATTGATTACAAATAGAGACTTAAGAATGATTTTAGAAAGCATCTATAAGGATGAAATGGTTAAAGAAGCTGTTGAAGGATTATTTTATCGTCATCCCGAAGAATCAGCATCCAGAGTTTTTACAAAATCGCAAATAATATTTTTTATTTTATTAACTGCTGCTTTTGTTTATTCTTTTATTTACTACCGAAGTGCTAGTATCAATTTTTTACTTTATTTCTTTAATCTATTGTTTATGGGATCTATTTTATTTAAATTTGTTTTAAGCATAATCGGTGCTCTGCAGGAAAGAGAAGAGTTTATTACCAAGGAAGAAGTGGAATCACTAGATGAAAAAGAATTACCGATTTATAGTATTTTAGTTCCAGTATATAAAGAACCAAAAGTTATTGGAACCTTGATTCAGAACTTAAAAAAATTAGATTATCCCAGTTCAAAATTAGATATTTTATTTTTATTTGAAGAAGATGATTTAGAAACTATCAATAAGGCAAAAGAAGCACATCCACCTGATAACTGGAATTTTATTTATATACCGGAAAGTCATCCTCAGACTAAACCTAAGGCCTGCAACTATGGGCTGAAGGAAGCAAGAGGAGAATTTTTAACAATTTATGATGCAGAAGATATGCCAGAACCAGATCAGCTGAAAAAAGCATATATTGCATTCCAGAAATCTGATGATAAAGTTATTTGTTTTCAGTCAGCTTTAAATTATTTTAATCGTAAGGATAATTTACTAACTAAATTATTTACTCTAGAGTATTCTTATTGGTTTGACTACATGCTGCCTGGTTTAGATGCACTTAAATTACCAATCCCTCTTGGTGGCACTTCAAATCATTTTAGGATTGAAAAGTTAAGAGAGTTGGGAGGCTGGGATCCTTTCAATGTTACAGAAGATGCTGACCTTGGAATTAGGGCAAATGCTAGAGGATATAAGGTTGGTATTTTAAATTCTACGACTTATGAAGAAGCTAATAATAAAGTTAAAAACTGGATTAATCAACGATCACGCTGGCAGAAAGGATATTTACAGACTTTTTTAGTTCATAATCGACAGCCGTTAAAATTTATTCAAAGTGTAGGCCTGAGAGGTTGGTTTACCCTGCAGATATTCATCGGAGGAAGTGTGTTAACTCATTTAGTTGCTCCATTCTTTTGGTTGTTATTTTTATTTTGGTTGTTAAGTGGTATGGCTTTTGCAGCTGAATATCACGTTGGATTACTCTTATATATTTCCTTTTGGAATTTATTATTTGGTAATTTTTTAGGAATTTATTTATCTACAATGGCAGTTTTTAAAAGAAAATACTATGATTTGGTTATTTATGCATTACTTAATCCGATTTATTATTTATTACAGTCAGTTGCAGCCTGGAAAGCTTTAAAACAACTATTTTTTAATCCTTTTTATTGGGAAAAAACTGAGCATGGTTTAACTGAAAAAGAGGTGAGTGATGATGTTGATTTTTAAATTAATTATATTTTCATTTGCTAATTATTTTTTAACTGAATACTTTAAAGAACAGGAAACAGCTTATCTCTTTTTAGGTAGTTTAACAACTGCTTTAGTCTACCTATTGCTGCCGGAATTTATAATTATCTTACCCTTTTATATAGTTATTTTCTTTTTTGCCTTAGACCAAAAAGAAAAGAAAAAAAGGCCGGCTCAATTAATGACATTTTTAATGCCAACTCTGGCAGCAGCATTTTCCTTAAGCTATATTAGCTGGATTTATGGTTATGGTATGCGTTTAATTTATTTAAGTGGGAGTATATTTGATTTGTCAGCCGTTGGAGTTTTTTCGTTAAATTTTAATTCTTTTTTATTAAATTTAGCTAAAAATATTCCTCTAGTGTCTCTAATATATTTATTTGTTTTTTTCTGGCTTTTATTTAAAAAAACACCGATTAGAGTTTATGTTTATCTATATTTATCACCAGTACTTTTATATGTAGGATATTCTTATATTAATGGAAGTAATCCAGGTATAATTTTTTATGTTCCAATGCTTTTATTTTCTTTATTTTATTTTTTGATCTTTTCAGATGAGTTTTCTCTTACAATGGAACGTTTTTTCTATTTTTTTCTTATTCTAAATTTTATAACCTTACTCTTATATTTGTTAGCTGTAATGATCATCTTACCAGCTTTCGAAACAGGATTAATAGAATATTTGGATAATCTTTTAAACCCAGTTTTAGTCTACTTTAAAGAATATGCAGTTGAAAATTGGCCGGGGCCTGGCTTAGAATTGATTAGATATTTTTATTTTAGGTAGTATTATTTCAAAAAAGGTTTTGTAGGAGGTGCTCAAGTGAAAATAGCACTCATAATGGCAGGAGGTAATGGCTCACGTTTTTGGCCTTTAAGCCGAAAAGACAGGCCTAAACAGTTTTTAAAGTTGAATAGTGATAAAAAAACACTTTTAGAGCAAACAGTAGAAAGAGTCAATCTCATAATCCCCAAAGAACAAATTTTTATTGCAACAAATGTAAATTATGAGGCAGCAGTGAAAGAAAAAATTGATTGTATACCAGAAGAAAATATAATATTAGAAGAAGTTAGTAAAAATACAGCTCCGGCAATTACAATGGCAGTTTTAAAAATTGAAAAGATCTATCCGGGCTCAACAATTTTTATCTTACCATCAGATCATTTGATAAATGGTGAAAAGAATTTTACTGATCTCTTATTAAGAGGCGGAGAAATTGCTGAAAGTAAAAATGCTGTCTTAACTATTGGGATTGAACCAAAATACCCAGAAACTGGTTACGGCTATATTCATGTCAGCAGTGACCAACTTGTATCTGACGATCAGGAATACTATACGGTACAGAATTTTGAGGAAAAACCTGATCTTAAAACTGCAGAAAAATATTTAGCAGCAGGTAGTTATTACTGGAATAGTGGAATTTATATAACACCAGCTAAATTATTGCTGCAGGAAATAGAAAATAAATTAAGCTCGTTATATAATAACTGTAAAAAGATAATGGGAATTAGCGAGTATAAAAGTTTATCCCATATTAGAGAGAAAACTAAGATAACAAAAATCAAAAATATCTACAGTGAATTGGAGAATATTTCAATAGAATATGGTGTGATTGAAAAACTAGAAGAAATTTATTTATTAAAGGCTAATTTTATTTGGGATGATTTAGGAAGCTGGACTTCTTTAGAACGGGTAAATAAAAAAAATAGTGAGAATAATATTGTTGTAGGAAAGCATTTAGGTATTGATACTAGTGATTCAATAATATACAGCTGTGATCGAATTGTGACTACAGTGGGTATAAAGAATCTGATAATTGTTAATACAGGAGATGCTGTTTTAATTTGTGATAAAGGTAAAGCTCAGGAAATTAAAGAATTGAGAAAATTAATTGAAAAAGAAAATTTAGAGGAATATCTTTAATAAAACTTGACTTGGTGCATTTGTTCTGATAATATCTAATCAAATAGAATAATGATTCTTTAAATTAGTCCAGAGAGGCTAGTAAGGGAAAATATAAATTTTAGCAGCCTTCTTACTATGCCGTGAGAAGGTTATTTTTTTGTCGCTAGAGAGATGTTCTCCCCATAAAGGAGGTAATGTTTTGGATAAGACAGAAATGAAGATTAAAAAAGAACTAATTGATTCATCTGCTATGAGCAGAGCTATTACAAGAATTGCCCATGAAATTTTAGAAAAAAACAAAGGTACTGAAGATTTGGTTTTAATTGGTATTAGAACCAGAGGAGTACCTCTTGCTGAAAGATTGGCAGCAAGAATTGAAGAAATCGAAGGGCAAAAACTACCAACAGGTATTTTAGATATTACCCTTTATCGGGATGATCTTTCAACAGTTGCCCAGCAGCCGATTGTTCATCGGACAGAAATACCTTTTGATATCACAGGCAAAAAAGTTGTTCTTGTAGATGATGTGCTTTATACAGGTCGAACTGTTAGGGCAGCACTCGATGCACTAATTGATTTAGGGCGTCCTTTACAGATTCAGCTGGCAATAATGATTGATAGAGGTCATAGAGAACTGCCAATCAGAGCAGATTTTGTTGGCAAAAATTTGCCAACTTCTAAAACAGAGGTTGTAGATGTTAATCTTAAAGAAATTGACGGAAAAGATGCAGTTTTACTGCTGGAAAAAACTTAAGTTTAAATAATTTAATAAAAGATCCTTTAAATTGGTCCAGAGAGGCCGGTAAGGAATTAATTCAGCAGACTCTATTTCTGTTAAAGCAGATAGAAAATGCTTAAAGAATTTAAACTCCTTATCAGTTAAATTGGTAGGGAGTTTTTTTAGTGTGCTCCGTAAATTATTCTGATAATAGGTGAAAGTCCTATCTATGTTGTGGCATGTATCATGTAGAAGTCAACAATGACAGGGTGTTCACCGT
>NZ_SOEF01000065.1:2014-5234 GCF_004366375.1 Halanaerobium congolense | reverse complement strand
CGGTTGATAAGATATTAAATGTCGCTGATAAAAAAACGCGGCAAAAACAAAAGAAGAAGATTTTGTGAACCTTGAAAATTAAACAGCAAGCCAACGTTAATATACTTTGAGTGTTAAAACTTAAAAGTAATTATAGTTTAAAGCTTATATTAAATAATATGAGCCAAATTCAAATTCTTTATACGGAGAGTTTGATCCTGGCTCAGGACGAACGCTGGCGGCGTGCTTAACACATGCAAGTCGAACGGTCTACCTCGACAGAAACCTTCGGGTTGAAGACGAGATCTAGATAGTGGCGGACGGGTGAGTAACACGTGAATAATCTATCCTCAAGTTTGGGATAACCTGGCGAAAGTCGGGCTAATCCGAGGTAAGCTGAGAGTGTGGCATCACACAATCAGAAAAGGTGGCATTGCCATCGTTTGAGGAGGAGTTCGCGGTAGATTAGCTAGCTGGTGAGGTAACGGCTCACCAGGGCAACAATCTATAGCTGGTCTGAGAGGACGATCAGTCACACTGGAACTGAGACACGGTCCAGACTCCTACGGGAGGCAGCAGTGGGGAATCTTCCACAATGGGCGCAAGCCTGATGGAGCAACGCCGCGTGAATGAAGAAGGCCTTAGGGTCGTAAAGTTCTGTCCTTAGGGAAGAACCGTGGGTATAGCAAATGATACCCACCTGACGGTACCTTTGGAGGAAGCACTGGCTAACTACGTGCCAGCAGCCGCGGTAATACGTAGAGTGCAAGCGTTGTCCGGAATTATTGGGCGTAAAGGGTACGCAGGCGGATAGTAAAGTCAAGCGTGAAAGGTGTCGGCTTAACCGACAGACTGCGTTTGAAACTGATTATCTTGAGTGTAACAGAGGAGAGTGGAATTCCTAGTGTAGTGGTGAAATACGTAGATATTAGGAAGAACACCAGTGGCGAAGGCGACTCTCTGGGTTAACACTGACGCTGAGGTACGAAAGCTGGGGGAGCGAACGGGATTAGATACCCCGGTAGTCCCAGCCGTAAACGATGGATACTAGGTGTTGGAGGTTCGAATCCTTCAGTGCCGGAGTTAACGCATTAAGTATCCCGCCTGGGGATTACGATCGCAAGATTGAAACTCAAAGGAATTGACGGGGGCCCGCACAAGCGGTGGAGCATGTGGTTTAATTCGAAGCAACGCGAAGAACCTTACCGAGAATTGACATCCCGTGACCATCTATGAAAGTAGAATTTGGCACTTAGTGCCACACGGAGACAGGTGGTGCATGGCTGTCGTCAGCTCGTGTCGTGAGATGTTGGGTTAAGTCCCGCAACGAGCGCAACCCCTGTTCTTAGTTGCCAGCGAGTAATGTCGGGGACTCTAAGAAGACTGCCGGTGAAAGTCGGAGGAAGGTGGGGATGACGTCAAGTCCTCATGCCCTTTATATCTCGGGCTACACACGTGCTACAATGGCTGATACAGAGGGGAGCAAAGCTGCGAAGTGGAGCAAATCCTATAAAATCAGTCCCAGTTCGGATTGCAGGCTGCAACTCGCCTGTATGAAGTTGGAATCGCTAGTAATCGCAGGTCAGCATACTGCGGTGAATACGTTCCCGGGCCTTGTACACACCGCCCGTCACACCAATCGAGTTGGATGCACCAGAAGTCATCTGAGGATGCCAAAGGTGTGTCCGGCAAGAGGGGTGAAGTCGTAACAAGGTAGCCGTACCGGAAGGTGCGGCTGGATCACCTCCTTTCTAAGGAGAGAACGTGAGCTTGCTGTTTAATTTTGAAGGTTCTACAATGACGGCCTCAATGGCCTAATGCTAAACTAACCTTTTGTATAAAGAAGGAAGTTTAGTGAGAACTTTCTATTATATATTGAAGAAAAGAAGTTAAGAGTTTTAATGTTGGTTTTATCCAACTTCGAACTTCCAACTTCCAACTTCATAAAAACTGTACACTGTACATTGAAAAATGCATATAGGAAATAAATTGATTAAGCTAGAAAGAGCTTATGGTGGATGCCTAGGCATTCAGAGTTGAAGAAGGACGCGACCGGCTGCGAAAAGCCGTGGGGAGCTGCTAAATAAGCGTAGATCCGCGGATATCCGAATGGGGCAACCCATCAGTGTGGAGCACTGGTATTATGTGGTGAAAGAAGTAGCCATGTAAGAACAAGCAGGAGAACTGAAACATCTTAGTACCCTGAGGAAAAGAAATCAAAACGAGATTCCCTTAGTAGCGGCGAGCGAAAGGGGAGAAGTCCAAACACATTAAGTGTAAGTCTGCAGATGTTGCTTAATGTGGGTGTAGGATATAACGGCTAAAAGCTGCAGTTTTTAGGTGACTTAAATTTTTTACCCAGTCGAATGAGCTGGAAAGCTCAACCGTAGGAGGTAATAGTCCTGTAGACGAAAGGTAGAAGAAGTCACGGATATATCCAGAGTATCACGAGACACGAGAAACCTTGTGAGAATATGGGAGGACCACCTTCCAAGACTAAATACTCCTGAATGACCGATAGTGAACAAGTACCGTGAGGGAAAGGTGAAAAGAACCCCGGGAGGGGAGTGAAATAGAAACTGAAACCATAAGCTTACAACAAGTAGGAGGGCTATTAAAAAGCCTGACTGCGTACTTTTTGTATCACGGACCGGCGAGTTACTAATCGTAGCGAAAGGTTAAGTCATAGAGATGAAGCCAGAGCGAAAGCGAGTCTGATAAGGGCGGAAGTTATGATTAGTAGACCCGAAACCGAGTGATCTATCCATGACCAGGGTGAAGCGAGTGTAAGAGCTTGTGGAGGCCCGAACCCACTTATGTTGAAAAATGAGGGGATGAGTTGTGGATAGGGGTGAAAGGCCAATCGAACTCGGAGATAGCTGGTTCTCCTCGAAATAGCTTTAGGGCTAGCCTCGATGTAAAAGTTAAACGGTTGTAGAGCACTGATTGGACAAGGGGCCCAACAAGGTTACCAAATCCATTCAAACTCCGAATGCCGTTTAGTGTTCATCGGGAGTCAGACTATGTGGGATAAGCTTCATAGTCGAAAGGGAAACAGCCCAGACCACCAGATAAGGTCCCAAAGTATATGCTAAGTGGAAAAGGAAGTGAGATCGCACAGACAACCAGGATGTTGGCTTAGAAGCAGCCACTCATTTAAAGAGTGCGTAATAGCTCACTGGTTAAGCGGTTTTGCGCCGAAAATGTAACGGGGCTCAAGCATATCACCGAAGCTGTGGAT
>NZ_SOEF01000065.1:0-1882 GCF_004366375.1 Halanaerobium congolense | reverse complement strand
ATACTTGTAAGTGGTAGAGGAGCATTGTGTACGGAGCGAAGCTGTACCGTAAGGAGCAGTGGACTGTACAGAAGAGAGAATGCCGGTATGAGTAACGAAAAAAGGAGTGAGAATCTCCTTCGCCGAAAGTCTAAGGATTCCTGGGGAAGGCTCGTCCTCCCAGGGTTAGTCGGGACCTAAGCTGAGGCCGAAAGGCGTAGGTGATGGAAAATCTGTAAAGATTCAGATACCACTGTAAATTGATTGAGTGAAGTGGTAACGCGGCAAAGAGAGTGGAGCGTGTGACTGGAAGAGCACGTATAAGCTAAGGAGTTAGGGTAAGGAGGTAAATCCCTTTACCCGCTAATAACTTTTAGTGATGTGGAGCCAAAAGAGGTGAAGCCACTTAATAAGCCGCCAAGAAAAACCACTAACGAGATTTACAGTGCCCGTACCGCAAACCGACACAGGTAGACGGGAAGAGAATTCTAAGGCGCGCGAGAGAACCCTTGTTAAGGAACTCGGCAAAATGACCCCGTAACTTCGGGAGAAGGGGTACCCATTAGCACTAGCTGGTGGGTCGCAGTGAAAAGATCCAAGCGACTGTTTATCAAAAACACAGGTCTCTGCTAAGTCGTAAGACGAAGTATAGGGGCTGACGCCTGCCCGGTGCTGGAAGGTCAAGGAGAAGGCTTAGTGCTAGCCACGAAGGTCTGAACCTAAGCCCCAGTAAACGGCGGCCGTAACTATAACGGTCCTAAGGTAGCGAAATTCCTTGTCGGGTAAGTTCCGACCTGCACGAATGGCGTAACGACTTGGATGCTGTCTCAACAAGGGACTCGGTGAAATTAAATTGCCTGTGAAGATGCAGGCTACCTGCGACAGGACGGAAAGACCCCGTGGAGCTTTACTGCAGCCTGATATTGGGTTTTGATGTAGAATGTACAGGATAGGTGGGAGACTTTGAAACTGGCATGCCAATGTCAGTGGAGTCGCTGGTGGGATACCACCCTTTCTACAGCGGAATTCTAACTGGAGGCCATAAACTGGTCACAGGACATTGTCAGGCGGGCAGTTTGACTGGGGCGGTCGCCTCCCAAACAGTAACGGAGGCGCTCAAAGGTTCCCTCAGTGCGGATGGAAATCGCACGAAGAGTGTAAAGGCAGAAGGGAGCTTAACTGCAAGACAGACAAGTCGAGCAGGTACGAAAGTAGGACTTAGTGATCCGGCGGTATAGTGTGGAATTGCCGTCGCTCAACGGATAAAAGTTACCCCGGGGATAACAGGCTTATCTCCCCCAAGAGTTCACATCGACGGGGAGGTTTGGCACCTCGATGTCGGCTCATCGCATCCTGGAGCTGAAGCAGGTTCCAAGGGTTTGGCTGTTCGCCAATTAAAGCGGTACGCGAGCTGGGTTCAGAACGTCGTGAGACAGTTCGGTCCCTATCCGTCGCAGGCGAAAGATACTTGAGAAGAGCTGTCCCCAGTACGAGAGGACCGGGATGGACACACCGATGGTGAATCAGTTGTTCCACCAGGAGCATAGCTGAGCAGCTAAGTGTGGAAAAGATAAGCGCTGAAAGCATCTAAGCGTGAAACAGACTTCAAGATTAGGTATCTCACTTTGTTAAGAAGGTAAGATCCCTTAAAGATGATAAGGTAGATAGGCCAGAGGTGTAAGTGTAGTAATACATTAAGCTAACTGGTACTAATAGATCGAGGGCTTAATCATTATTTCCTATATGTGTTTTTGATTGTACAGTTAACAATCTAATATTTCCGGTGGTAATAGCGGAGGGGCAACACTTGTTCCCATCTCGAACACAAAAGTTAAGTCCTCCAGCGCCTATGGTACTGCATTGGTAACGATGTGGGAGAGTAGGTCGCTGCCGGTCCTTTTTT
>NZ_SOEF01000064.1 GCF_004366375.1 Halanaerobium congolense | reverse complement strand
GTTAAATGATAATTATGGTGAGTGTTTTAATTAAAAATACAAGTATCTTAATGAAATTAACAGCTACTCACCATAATCTTTTCCTCTACATAATGGCGAAGCGAATGAATTCCAACCTCCTTATTGATCCCTGCTTTTTTACAGGCGCGCTTAAAAACTTTCTGAGCACTCCGCTTTGAAAGATGCTTTTCCTTATTCTGTCCAGGGAAAAGCCACTGTGCATCATATTTATGCACCTGAAAAGCTTTCAAATAGAGTCTGAGCTTAGTTAAAACACTTTTAGACAATAGAGTATAACGATCCTTATATCCCTTAGCAGAACGGATATAAATCAGCATTCTATCAGAATCAATATCAGAAATTTTTAGTTTTACAACTTCACTTACCCGCAGACCAGCTGAATAGGTCAAAATCAGAATTAACTGATGTTTTAAGTTATCAACTGCTGCAATAATATCCTTCACCTCTCTCTTGTTTAAAACCTTAGGCAGCTTCTTTTTCTTTTTTGGCCGCAGCAGTTTATTGTTAATTCCATCCAGCTCCAAAATTAAATTATTAAAAGTTTTAAAAGCACTGATAAACTGATTGGCATAAGAATGGGTATTATTCAGCTCATCCAAGAGATACAGTACATAATCATTAACATCAGCCATTTTTATCCTGAATAGATCTTTTTCAATATATTTAATAAATGATCTATTGTGGTTTAAATAAACCTTAATTGAGTTTTGAGAATAGCCTTTTAACTTCAGCTTTTTTTCAAATTGAGGCAAATAATAATAATTAAAATAGTCAGCAATTAATTCTGGATCAGCAAATTCTTTAATTCTTGAATCAAAAAGTAGATATTTAGCCTTAAAGATTTCTAAAAATAGGGCCAGATTGCTGTAGTTGTTTTCAAAGGTCCAGTACTTTCTTTTTGGATTCCAGCGACTCCCAGGAATTGAGTTCATTTTTCTGATCACAACTTCATCATAATCAAAACTCACACAAATTAAATTTCTACTTTTATCTAACTTTAACCTCATTTAATAAATAAGCTCCCATCTCTTATTGGTTTCCATATTCTTATATTTCTTTATCTGGCTTATTTTCCCTTTATTTTTATAAATTTATTTTTTTAATTCCTCATCAGATTATCAGCTGCCTGACCAAGGCAAGGCCTTCAATAAGATTTCTAGCCATAGCTCCCATCTCTGAGAGAGCTTTGCCGCTGACTGCACCGCCCCGCCCATACAGATCTCCTACTTTTTTGAAAATTTGCTGACATTATTTTTAAGTTCCTGATTATTCAAATTTGCTGCAGCAAAATCCTCAGCCTTAAAATGTGGAGAATGAAAATTAATGCTTTCATTTTTTTCTCCTTATAAATGTCTTAAAAAATAAATTCACACCTATTTTTCTAGTTTTTCCAGCCAGTCTACTGCAAAATCAACCATTTCTTGCTGATCAAATAATTTTGCCTCTGTCAGCCCAATTTTGGCAGTACTATATTTATATTCTGACTCATATTCCTTACCGATTGCAGGAAAGAGGTCATCATTAAATTCAATATCCTGATATTTAGTCCAGATATTTTTTCCACCTTTTAAGATTGAAGAGCCAAAAATTTTAATTTTAATCTCATGCTCAGCCCTGTATTCTGCCAGATGCAGTGAAGTATTGCTCTCATGTCTAACTCCGATTAAAAGGATTTTACCTTTTCTCCTATATATTTTAGCCAGAGGTGAATTTTCACCCAGGGCATAATCTAACTTATGATCAGCTGTAATAGCCTCAGCTTCTTTCCCCCAGGCTGCAAATGAGAGACAGGGATGATCACTCCTTACAACATTTGGAAATTTACGAAAAATTTCTGGAGTTACACCTAGTCCTCTGGTAGGAGTTACTTCTGGTCTGTAGGCAGGCATCTCGTCTCTAATTGTCTGATACCACTCTTTCGGCACCGGGGGATTCCCCCAGTATTTAGGTTCTGAAAAATCACTACTGTGAGCCGGCATGATCAGAGTTCCTTCCTCAGTAACTGCTTCCTGCAGAGCTTCAATTAAGGCCACTGCTCCTCCACAGACCCAGCCAAGTTTGCTGAGTGCAGAATGAACAATGACTACTTCCCCTTTTAAATTTAACTGTTTTAAATCATTAACCAACGATTTTTTTGTGATTGGTTTTTTAGTCTTTTCAATAATTTCTTTTTCATTCATTTTTACTGCCTCCATTATTTAATTACGTTACGTCAAATCTACACTCATAAATTTTATTATCCGTTTTATAATAAGTTATTCTTCATTAAGTTTAATCCACCTGAAAAAAGCCCATTGCTGTTCCCCTCTTATTTGCTCTTACATTTTTAATACTCAAACCCATTAATACCGGAAAAATCATTCCCTGTGAAAAACCGTTAAGCATCTGATTGAAATATAAAAGATAGAGGTGGCTGATTAAAGACACCAGCAGACTTCTGTTTTTTGCAACTTTGATTATTTCCTTTAAAGTAATTGTCTGATGGTCAATTTTTTTATTTTCATCAACCTTGAGGCTTAAAATAAAACCAATAATTACAGCTGCTGCAGTCAGTAAAAAGCTGTGACAAAAATAAACAGTCGAATATTATTCCTATCTTTTGACATTTAATTACCTCTCACTTCTAGATTAATTACCTCATTTTATAAATAAATTATGTACAGTAGTTATATTTCGTGATAGATAAATATTTTCCTTCATTAAAAAAAAGCAGACCAGTAATTTTACCGGTCTGCACTTTAAGATAATTTTTAGTTTGCTTAGATTTTTTTTAATTAATTGTTAAATTTAAATTCACCATTTTCAAAATCAACTTCTACTTTATCTCCCTCTTTAATTTTTTCTTCTAGAATCAGTATGGCCAGCTCATCTTTAATCTGATTTTGAATAACTCTTCTTAGAGGACGGGCACCATAAGCAGGATCAAAGCCGAGTTCTAAGAGCTCCTCTTTGGCTGCCTTTGTTAAATCGATTTCTATATCCTGTTCAGACAAATTATTTTGCAGATATGAGATCTGAATATCAATAATCTTAAAGATATCATCCTTAGTTAAGGAGTGGAAAATAATCTTTTCATCAATTCTATTTAAAAATTCAGGTCTAAACTGTCCCTTGAGGGCTTCATCAATTTCTTCTTTAATTTTGACTTCATTATCTAAATCCTGAATATACTGGGAGCCGACATTGGAAGTCATTATAATTACTGTATTTCTAAAGTCAACTTCCTTACCCTGACTGTCAGTTAAAACACCATCATCAAGGATCTGCAGCAGGATATTAAATACATCTGGATGAGCCTTTTCGATCTCATCAAATAAAATTACAGAATAGGGATTACGTCTGACCTTTTCTGTCAGCTGTCCACCTTCCTCAAATCCGACATAACCGGGAGGTGAACCAATAAGTTTGGAAACAGCATGTCTTTCCATGTACTCTGACATATCAATTCTGGTCAGAGCTCGCTCATCATCAAAGAGGTAGGCAGCTAGTGTTTTGGCAAGTTCTGTTTTACCAACTCCGGTTGGTCCCATAAACATAAAGGAAGCAAGGGGGCGATCTGCATCCTGGAGACCTGTGCGGGAGCGGCGAATTGCATTACTGACTGCTTTAACTGCATCATGCTGACCGACAACCCGCTTTTCTAATTCATCTTCTAAATGGATCAGCTTTTCCTTTTCTTCTTCCATCAGTTTCTGCAGTGGAATATCGGTCCAGAGGGAAACAATTTCTGCAATATCTTCTTCTGTCACCTCTTCTTTAACCAGATGGGTGGCATCTTTTTGGGACTCTTCAACTTTCTGGCTGATTTCAGCCAATTCTCTGCGCAGCTCATTTAATTTACCATAACGGAGTCGGGCTGCTTCTTCATAATTGGCCTCTCTTTCTGCAGCTTCAGCCTGATATTCTACCTGGTCAATTTTTTCTTTTAACTCCTGTATTTTAGCAAGCTGATCTTTTTCATTTTTCCACTTTAAGCGCAGGGGATCACGCTGGTCCTTTAATTCCTGCAGCTTTTCTTCAATCTCTTCTAACCGCTCCTGAGCCTCTTCTGTATCTTCATTTTTTAAGGCTTCTTTTTCCGTTTCCAGCCGTCTGACTCTGCGGTCAAGTTCATCAATTTCTATCGGCATCGAATCAATTTCAATTCTAATTTTAGAAGCCGCCTCATCAATTAAATCAATAGCTTTATCAGGCAAAAATCTTTCTGTCAGGTAGCGGTCAGAAAGTTTGGCCGCAGCTACAATTGCATTATCAGTTATTTTAATTCCATGGTGAATTTCGTATTTTTCTTTTAAACCTCTCAAAATCGAAACTGTATCTTCAATATCGGGCTCTGAAACTTGTACCGGCTGAAATCTGCGCTCTAAAGCGGCATCTTTTTCGATATGCTTTTTGTACTCAGCCAAAGTAGTTGCTCCAACACAGTGCAGTTCACCCCGGGCTAAGGCTGGTTTTAAAAGATTGGCTGCATCCATTGAACCTTCTGTTGCACCAGCTCCAACTAAGGTGTGCATTTCGTCAATGAAGAGAATTATCTGTCCTTCAGCCTTTTTAATTTCTTTTAAGACTGACTTCAATCTTTCTTCAAACTCACCTCTAAATTTAGTTCCAGCAACTAAAGAACCCATATCAAGTGAAATTACCTTCTTATTTTTTAAACCTTCTGGAACATCACCATTAATAATTCTCTGGGCCAGCCCCTCAACAATTGCAGTTTTACCTACACCCGGCTCTCCAATTAAAACCGGATTATTTTTGCGGCGGCGGGATAAAACCTGCATTACTCTTCTGATTAGATTATCACGACCGATAACAGGATCCAATTTTCCATTTTTGGCCAGCTCAGTGATGTCAATTGTATATTTTTCTAAAACATTAAAACCTTCTTCTCCCTGCTGAGAATCAATTTTGCTGCCTCCGCGGACCTCCTGAATAATCTGTTTGAGATCATTATAATTTAAATTCTTCTCGTAGAGCATTTTACCTAAATCAGTTTTGCGGTTTCTTAAAATAGCAAGCAAAAAATGCTCTGTTGAAATATACTGATCTCCAAGTCCATCTGCCTGTTTTTCTGCTTCTCTCATAATATCATTTAACTGGTGTGACATATAGGCCTGTCCGCTCTGCTCAGAATATACTTGGGGGAGTTTTTGGAGCAGGTCTTCATTTTCTGCTTTTAGCTCAGCCAGGTTTGCTTCAGCCTTCTGCAGCAGTGGAATCACAATTCCGTCATCCTGATTTAATAATGCTTTAAATAAATGAGATGGAAATATTTCCTGATGCTGGTAGTCTTTCGCAATGTTTTGTGCTTCTACCAGGCTCTGCTGTGCCTTGCGTGTGAATTTTTCCATATCCATTTTTATTCCTCCTCGTATAATATACTTAGTGATATAAAATATTCATCACTAATTTAAATAAATTTGCTTGTTTCTATTAATTTTAGATTTAGTCCCTGAT
>NZ_SOEF01000063.1 GCF_004366375.1 Halanaerobium congolense | reverse complement strand
GAAATGTATGGTCCCTATCTTAACCTTGATGGTAAAAAGGTTAAAACTTTTCTCTTTGCCTTTATTGATGACTGCTCCAGGGTTATTACTTATGCTAAATTCTTAACAACAGAGAAGTTTTCTGCTGTGCAGCAGGTACTCTCAGAAGCCATTTTAAGAAGAGGCATTCCTAAACTTCTCTATGTTGACAATGGAAAAGTTTACCATAGTGATAATCTCCATTTTGCCTGTGCTTCTTTAGGTATTACCCTGATCCACACTAAGCCGTATGACGCTGCCAGCAAAGGAAAAATTGAAAGGTTTTACTTAACTGTCAGAAAAAGGTTTTTGCCTCTTTTAACTGATGAAGATTTATCTTCCCTGGATAAACTTAATCAGCGGTTTTTTAGCTGGCTGGAAAAAGATTATCACCGTAAGGTGCATTCTTCTTTAAAGATGACTCCTCTGGATAAATACATGTCCCAGATTAGTCAGGTTAAAACCTATGATGATCCTGAAAAGCTTAAGATGCTTTTTCTCAAAAGAGCTCAGAGAAAAGTCAGACATGATGGAACTATATCTGTTAATTCTAAACTCTACCAGGTACCACCAGTCTATATTGGCAAAAAGGTTAAGATCCGCTTTGATCCAGAAACATATGATAATATTTATCTTTATGAAAATGGTAAATGCATAACTAAAGCTGAGCCTGTGATTATGGCTGATAATGCTCATGCTAAAAGAGGTAATCCTATCTCCTTTGCTAAAATGACTGAAGGAGGCAGCAAAAATGTATAAATCTTTTTATTCTTTATCAGATAATCCATTTAAAAAAGAGATTGAAACTAAAGATCTCTACCAGTCTGAAAATTTAAAAGAACTTTCTGCCAGACTGAATTATCTTAAAAAAACAAGAGGTATTGCTGTCATTATTGGTGAACCCGGGAGCGGCAAAACTTCTGCCCTAAGAGCTATGGCTGACAGTGTTAACCCATCATTATTTAAGGTCATCTATTTTCCCTTATCTACAGGCTCAGTAATGGATTTTTACAGAGGCATAGCCATTGGCCTGGGAGAAGAACCCAAATTCAGAAAGGTAGATCTTTTTAATCAGGTCCAGGCTGCTATTTTAAAATTTTACAACGAGAAAAAGATTACTCCGATCATTATCCTGGATGAAATGCAGCTTGCTCCCAACAAATTCTTAAGTGATCTTGGTATTTTATTTAATTTTGCTATGGATTCTCAGAACCCATTTATTCTGATTTTAGCAGGATTATCTCACTTTATGACCAAGCTGAATTTAAATCATAATCAGTCCTTAAATCAGCGAGTGATCATGAAGTACCTGCTGAGTCCTTTAAACAAAGAGGAAGTCAAAGAATATGTTGAGCACCAGTTAAAACTTGCTGGGGCAAATCATCCGATATTCATACCTCAGGCTCTGGAGGCAATCGCCTTGAGATCAAGGGGCTTACCCAGGTTGATCAACAATATCGCAGTAAATTCTCTACTTTTAGGATTTCAACTTAAAGCAGAGCAGATAAACCAGGAAATTGTCTTCAAAGCCTGCGAAAAAGATACATTTTAAACTGAAAAATATTATTCAAATTAAAGGGGCTTATTTTTTAGTCCCTTGCTAATTTAATCTGCAAAATATTTTTATTTTTACTAATTTAATTTGAAAATTATGCTGAAATTTTAGCTAATTTAGGCTGGTTTAATCTGAAAAATTTAACTGGATTAACTTGCAAAATCACATCTGATTGCGAAACTGTCTATTTCAATAGTTCTGGAAAGATTTACTACAGCAAAGAAGATTTAAAGGTAGCAATCTGGTATAAAGATTTAGAAGATGATAAAGTCCCAATCTGTTATTGTTCTAATTTAACCAGAGGTGAGATAAAGGAAGCAGTAGATGAAGGTTACACAACTGCTGCTGAAATCAGAAAATATACCGGGAAATCAATTACAGGAAACTGTTTAACTGAAAATCCGACTGGTAAATGCTGTCATCAGGCTCTGGCTGACGAAATAGCAAGATATTCTAATTAAAATAATTTCTAAATTGATCAGAGTTTAAATATTAAATTTAATAAACTTAGTACACTGAATAAGGAGGAGATTATTTATGAAAAACTATGATCTATTTGTAGTTGGTTCAGGTATGGCTGGAATGAGTATCTTCAGAGCACAAACAATCCAAGAGTTTATGCTGCAGGAGTATGCTTTTAAAACTATTATAGATAAAGAGACCGAGACAGTTTTAGGAGCCCATTTAATTGGCCCTAGTGCTGAAGAGACTATTAACCTGTTTGCAGTGTTTATAAAAACAGAGATGAGGGTGACAGAAATCAAGAAAATAATATTTTCTTATCCAACTTTAGTTTCCGATATTTCTTATATGCTGTAAAAGTTAGCTGCTTTAAAATTCAAAGGTTTTTGTTTTTATAACAATACTTTATGATATAATAAAGGGGAGAATTTCAAAATGAAATGGGAAGATGAAGGTTATGAATATAATGAAAAGATATCTGGAGGTATTTGTATAAATGCTGTATTAGAATATGAAGATAATTGAGTGAGCAGATTATAACTTTAACTATAAATTACAAAATGTTATTGATAACTTAAACATCTTCTTAAAAGAGATAATTCCAGATCTTACAATTAAAATTAAAGAGTATGGGGAAGAATTGGATGAGAATGGTGATCCAGTTATTAAAATAGAGATGCTGGCAGAAAGAGGAGAAATTAAGATTCCTCTAAGATATGAATCAGATGGAATTAAATTAGGTGGGCAAAATGAAGAGGTTTATGAGAGAACGGAAAAACATAGAATAGCTAGAGCTTTTAAGACAGATCAAATCAAATAACTGTATTGATTTAATTAAGTTAACTGCTGTGATATAATAGGAATAACTTGAGCTAAAAATGAGGTGAGTCAAATGAAAGAATTTAATACTACAGGTGTCTGTATTCCAGAAAAACATTATATGGCTGATGTTAGTAAAAAAATTAAAGAAATTGAAAAGATGGTTGTAGAGGGAAAATATTTTACTATTAATAAACCTCGTCAGTCTGGAAAAACTACAATTTTATATTTATTAAAAAAACATCTGGAAAAGAAAGAGTATAGAGTTATTAGTATTACTTTTGAAGATTTTGATCAGGATATTTTTAGTAGTATCAATACTTTTTCTAAGGAATTCCTTTTAACAATTAGAGATCGTTTTGAATTTAGTGGAGATTCTAAATTTGTCAAATTAATTGAAAAAAAAGTAGATACTGTTAATAATTTTAAGGATCTTTCTCGTTTTATCACCACAATGATCAGAAAAAGCAATAAAGATATTGTTTTAATGATTGATGAAGTCGATAAAAGCAGTAATAATCAGCTTTTTTTAGATTTTCTCGGCATGTTAAGGAGTAAGTATTTGTTTGAGCAGCAAAATCAAGATTTAACTTTTAAGAGTGTAATTTTAGCAGGGGTACATGATGTAAAAAACCTTAAACTTAAATTAGCTTCTGATGAGGAACATAAGTATAATAGCCCCTGGAATATTGCCAGTGAGTTTAAAGTTGACTTTGAGCTGGAAAAAGATCAAATTGCTTCGATGTTAAATGAATATCAAGAAGACAGGAATATTGATCTGGATTTAGATTATTTTGCTGAAAAGATTTATTACTACACTTCCGGCCATCCTTTTTTAGTCAGTAAACTGGCAGAAATAATTGCTGAAGAAATACTGGCAGATAATGAGTTCAGCTGGCAGCAAGAATACCTTGATCAGGCAGTAAAAATTATTTTAGAAAAAGATCTTCCAAATTTCGATACCTTAATTAAAAATATAGAGAATAATAGTGATTTAGAAGATATGACAAAGGATTTATTGATTGAAGGTAAAAAAATTATTTTTAATAATTACAATCCTACAATTGAAAAAGGAATTCTTTATGGTATTTTTAAAAATGTTAAGGGCAGATTATTGATTCATAATAGAGTATATGAACAATTGATTTATAACTATTTGATATCCAAAATAGAGAATTCGATGGAAAGTGATGCTTTTGATTTCAGAGACAGTTTTATAGATAATAGTCAGCTTAATCTAAAAGCAGTACTGGAGCGTTTTCAGGTTTTCATAAAAGAACAGTATAGTTATCGAGATAGAGATTTTTTAGAAAGAAATGGCCGTTTGATTTTTCTCGCTTTTTTAAAACCAATTATAAATGGTAAAGGATTTGATTTCAAAGAAGTGCAGATTTCTCAGGAAAAAAGGCTTGATGTGGTAGTTACTTATCTTGAGCAGAAATTTATTGTAGAGTTAAAAATCTGGCGGGGAGAAGAATATCACAAGCAGGGATTAAAACAGCTGGCTGAGTATTTGGAAAGCCAAAATATGGAGCAGGGCTATCTTTTGAGTTTTAATTTTAATCAGAATAAGGAATATAAGGATGAAGAAATAAGAGTTGATAATAAGAAAATCTTTGCTTACTGGGTTTAATGGCACTGCGGTATTTAACGGTGGCTGAGGCTCATTGCGGTGAAATCACGGTGGGAAATAGAATAAAATTAGCATCTCAATTGGAGATGATTCACCCTCAGAGAAACTTCATTTTGTTCAGTTAATGATGGAGCTTTTCTGGGGGTTTTTTGTATAAGGAATAATAAAAGTTGTGTAAATTTAGTTTCAATGATAAATTTAAAACAGATTGAAGATAATTTAAATAAAGATGCCTTAAAAGAAGATATTTTAGGAAGTGCTAAATATGCGCAGGCCTGAAGTCCAGGTATATTGTCTGGTTATTTTTTTTGTCTATATAGTTTATTTTTTGATTGATTCGTTATATTTTATATCGATTTTTCTAAAAATATTGTTTTTTTATCACTAATAGTTGTATAATTTAATCAATGGTGGTGATCATATGAAAGAGAGAATGCTGCGTCTGCAGCAGGTGCAATTGAATAATTTTAAGAATGTTAGGCAGGGTCAGATTGATTTTAACAGCTATAAAAGTGAAGACTTTTTTCTAAAACATCAGATGTGCTGGGAATATACGGTCAGAATGGTTCTGGTAAAACTGCTTTTATTGAAGCTTTGTGGATACTTAAAATGGTCTTGCTTGGAGAATCTCTGCCGGGAGATATTAAGGATAATATATACCAGGTCTGTTTTCAGCATAATGATTCAGAGAGAATAAAAGGTGGAGATCTGGCAATAGCTCTTTCTGAGCCGACAACAGTTCCTGAGCGGGTCCTCTCTACTGTCAAAAATGTTATCGAGAACTTAAACATTGTCTTAAAAGAGATAATTTCAGATCTTACAATTAAAATTAAAGAGTATGGGGAAGAATTGGATGAGAATGAGGAAGAGGTTTATGAGAGAACTGAAAAACCTAGAATTGCTAGATCTTTCAAGACAGATCGAATCAAATAACTGCTTTGATTTAATTAAGTAATCTATTGTGATATAATAGGAATAACTTGAAGCTAAAAATGAGGTGTGTCAAATGAAGGAGTTTAATACTACAGGTGTCTGTATTCCAGAAAAACATTATATGGCTGATGTGAGCAAGAAAATTAA
>NZ_SOEF01000062.1 GCF_004366375.1 Halanaerobium congolense | reverse complement strand
CCATTTACAGATGCCACCTCTGGTTCACATAATGTTTTGGACTAACAGCACGTCTCAGACTCTTCAGATTCCACCTCACGGTGAACACCCTGTCACTGTTGACTTCTACATGATACATGCCACAACATAGATAGGACTTTCACCTATTATCAGAATAATTTACGGAGCACACAAAAAATAAGCCAGCCGGAAAACCGGCCGGCTTTATTTTTATTGTATATTTAGTTCTCTTCAAGAAATTAACCGAGTAACTGCAGTACTCCCTGTGGTAACTGGTTAGCTTGAGCCATCATAGCTGTACCAGCCTGAGAAAGAATTTGCTGCTTACTCATGTTCATCATTTCGCGTGCCATATCTACATCACTAATTCTGGATTCAGCAGCTGTTAAGTTTTCTTCTGCTGTATTCAGATTATTGATTGTGTGATCTAATCTGTTCTGATAAGCACCTAATTTAGAACGCTCAGCAGAAACAGTTTTTATTGCATCATCAATAGTTTTAATTGCATCATTAGCTGTTTCTTGGGTAGATACATTAATACCGCTATCTGCAACTGCTTCTGCAGTTAATGCACCATTGGTAAATTCAGCAGAAGTACCGGCACTAATTGTAATATCATTAGTTGATCCATCAGCCAATGTCCCGTCTAATGTTAATTCTACTCCAGCAAAGTCTCCTGAGCCAGAAGCTGTTGTTGCATCAGCAGCTAGTCCAGTAATAGTATCTGCTGTACTACCTTCAGTATCAGTCAATGCTATTTCGAAACTTTGTCCTATATTGATAGTACCTGCTGTACTAGTATCTACAGTTCCATCAGTATCAAATGATAAGGTTGAAAAATCACCTGAACCTGTACCTGAACTAGCATCTACTGTTGTAGCATCAGCTGCAACACCAGATACAGTTGTAGTATCAGTTCCATCAGTAAATGCTACTGCATAATCTTCATCAGTACCTGTCACAGATCCTAAATTAGTAAAACCAAGATCTCCAGCCATAGTTGCATCAGAACCTGTTAGATCTACTTCTGAAGTTGATCCTGTAGCATCATTAACAATATCTAAAGTTCCACCATTATTGACTACAGAAAATGTCTCGCCACCATTTGCAGTTCCATCATAAACTGCATCAATATCTTGTTCTAAAGCAGTAGCAACAGCATCTGCATTTGTTGTAGCATCATAAGTGTCGCCCAAGGTTTGTAAATTGGTAGTAGCTACAGCTACTCCGTTTAATGTTAAATCAGCTCCATCGGTAGAAAAATTAACACTATTACCTAAAGCACTATCCGCAGTTTTTGTAGCAGAAGTTGCAGCATTATCGACAGTAGTACTGATATCAATACTAGCGCCGTCAACAACATTTCCACCTGAAGTAGCAGTTACACCAGTTATCCCAACAGATGTAGGATCAATTGTCCCACCAAAAACTTCTGAAGTAGTAGCTGTAATGACATTACCGTCTACTACTGCATTTGCTGTTCCTGAAGCAGATGCTTCACTTACGTCTCCTGTACCACTAACTGCAGCTGATGTTCCTGCTACACCTAAAGAAGCAGCATCCATAGCATTAACACTTAAATTAATATTTTGATCCTTATTAGAGCCAATCTGAAAAGTAGCTTTGCCAAGACCATCACTTTTTACAGCACCATTGAGCAAAGACTGTGTATTAAACTCAGTAGTATTAGAAATTCTAGTTAATTCACCTGCTAATTCATCAACCTCTTTTTGAATTTCTGCTCTATCTTCTGCAGTATTAGTATCGTTAGCAGACTGAACAGAAAGTTCTCTCATTCTCTGTAGAATTGAGTGAGATTCTTTAAGAGCACCCTCAGCAGTTTGAATCATTGAAATACCATCCTGAGCGTTTCTCTGAGCCTGTGCCAAACCTCTTGTCTGAGCATTCATTTTCTCACTGATTGCTAAACCAGCAGCATCATCAGCAGCACCATTGATTCTTTTACCTGAGGATAATCTTTCTAAAGACTTACTCAGTTTACTATTAGTTTTACTTAGTTGATTATAAGAGTTTAAAGCGGCAACATTCGTGTTAATTCTCATTATTTATTCCTCCTTGAAATTTTGTTTTGTTCCTGGCATCCTTGCCAGTTCATCTAATTTGTTTTGGTTATATAAGCACCTCCGCAGCAGCACTTCGGCCGATAGTGCTGCCAGCAGCGGTGTTTTAGTAACCATTACAACTATGGTATTTCTTAACTAAACCATAGTTATAAAAGTAACTAAAATCTATTATAAATTTTTATCTAATAAAATCAACTAAAGACTGCTGCATAATTCTTGAGCCAGAGGCTAAAGAAGCTCTGTAAACTGTTTCTTCCATTTTTAGCTCTGTTATCACCTCAGCTAAATCAGCATCTTCATTTTTAGATTTTAAATCTCTTAAATGTACTTCATTTGCTTCTAATCTATTAATAATGTTTCCTGTCCGCTGCAGTTTTCCCCCAACTTCAGATCTTAATTCTGCATAATTATTAATTGCAGTATCCATTGCATTAAGGTTATCACCTATTTCTTCTCCACTTTTTCCTGAATCAAGATCATCATATATTTTATTTAAAGCTTCAATTTCTTTTTTAAAGACTTCATCTCCATCAAGATTAACCTGCATCTCAACATTCTCATTTAATCTACGCTTAACACCATTTTTATCACCCTGATATTGAACATAGTCACCAATTCCATTATCAACTACTTCAAATGGCTTTTCGCCTGTTTTTTGTCCGGAAAATATGTAGCTGTCACCAAGTTTAGCATTAGAGATATCAATTAATTCATCTCTTAACTGTTTCATTTCTTTAGCCACCATTTTTCTGTCATCAGATGTCATCGAATCGTTAGCAGCATAAATTGTTAATTCTCTTGCTCTTTGAATTACTTTAGTTCCACTTTTAAGAGCACTCTCTGTAGTATTTAACCAGTTTTCTGCCTGATCAAGATTACGCTGAAACTGATTATTTCTATTTAACTGTGCTTTATAATTCATGCTATCCGCTACCTTAATTGGGGCATCAGATGGCATCTGGAACAACTTACCTGAACTTAACTGTTCATTTAAGTTATTTAAATCTCCTAAGTTATTTTGTAGATGGTCTAACATATTTCTCACCATCATTGAGTTAGTAACCCGCATTCTTTTCAACTCCTATATCTTAAACTATTGTCATTAATGAATCCAATAATTCTTCTGTTTTATTAATATATTTAGCTGCTGCTGCATATGACTGCTGATATTTAATTAAATTGGCCATTTCCTCATCTAAAGAAACTCCAGAAATACTTCTGTCAAGAGTGTTTAGCTGTTTTAGAACAACTTCCTGGTTATTTACCATCTTCTGAGCTCTAGATGATTCAGCACCGACAGAAGTAATGATTTTTCTAAAATCAGATTTTACATTATTTCCATCTTGATTAAAGATATCAGAAAGAGCATTAGCATTTTCTCCATTACCAATACTGTATCCTAAATCTACTGTAGCGGTTCCTTTGCTATTTGCTGTTATTATAAAGTCACCTGCTGTAAGATCTGTCTCAAAACTATTAGTTTCTGCATTAAATCCAATTTTTAAATCATCTGCTTCTGTGACAGTTTTAGTTGACGATACTTCTCCTGTATCTAGATTAGTAACTGTAACATCATAATCATCACCATTTGTAGCAATATCAATCTCAAATTTACCATCTGCATCACTGCTGTCTAATTTTTCAATTCCTACAACAGAAAGATCAGAAACAGTATTCCCGGCGGCAATTTTAGCCAAACCACCATCAGGATTATCAATCTCATCTGTTAAAGCCAGTTGAGAAACTGCCTTGTCAGAATTAGTGATTTCGGCAAAAAAATCTTTACCCTGCTTCCCTTCTGCATCATAACCAGCTCTGTGCTGCTCATTAAAATCAGTTACCATATCTTCTGCAAGTTTATTTAATTTATCAAGCTTATCAGTAATTATTGTATCTCGGACTTCCATCCAGGCTTTAATCTTACCATTTTTAACATTAATTGGAGAACCGGTCTTTTTATGCCCAAGTATTTTTTTGTCAGCATTATCTGGATCTTCAATAATTTCCAGTTCATATGCATCAGAACCATTAACAATCTGCTTTCCATCTGCAGATATAATTAAATTACCCTGATCATCTTCCCTGGACTGCACATCTAACATTGAGTTTAAATCTTTGTATAAGGCGTCTCTCTCATCTAGAAGATCATTTGGACTCTGTCCACTCCCTTTGACAGAAACAATCTGCTTATTAAGGTCTGCAATTTTAGTAGTTATTTCATTAATACTAGCAGCTGCATTATTTAAGTTTTGATCTATGCTCTCTTTATAATCTACTAATTGACTTTCTACACTCCGAAAAGAATCAACTAAATTTCTGGCATTTTCTCTGACCATGTTTCGAGCTGCATCATCACTGGGATTATTACTTAAATCCTGCAGTGAATTCCAGAACTGATCCATTGCTGTATCTATTCCGGAATCAGAAGGTTCATTAAAAATATATTCTATCTTTTCCAAACCCCTCTGTTTTTCATTCCAATAACCAGCAGTCTGAGTTTCATTAAAGATCTGAGAATTAATAAACTGATCTTTAACCCGCTCAACCCTTTCGATCTCAACACCAGTTCCAAATTGTCCGGCTCCTCCATGATTGGAAAGCCCGGGAGCTGTATATGGATAAGAGGCTTTCTGTACTGCCCGCTGTTTATTATAATCTTCATTATTTGCATTTGCTATATTATGTCCGGTTACATCTAAAGATTTTCTTTGAGTTTCTAAAGCTCTTAAGCCAAGATGTAAACCGCTAAATATATTATTCATTTATATAACCACCTTTAGACCTTTTTGTTTAACAATCGAGGCTGTTCTTTTTGCTCTTTATCTTTTTTAGTATATGTATTTTTGTTTTCTTTAATGCTCTTTAAAATGCTTTCTATAGAAAAAGTATTAACTTCTAAGGCCTGATTAAGCAGCTTTTGGTTCTGGTCATTTAAACTATAAAAATCATCTGTCAGCTCAATTATTTTTTGCCTAATATCCTTTAAATCTTCTTCCCAGTCAGCTGGAAGTTCTTCTATAAAATCACTGTATTTATCGTGCTTCAGTTTTAAATTAAATTCTGATTTAATTTTTTCTATAATCTCTTTTCTTTCTTTTTCTTTTGCTTCTATCTTCTCTATAACTTCCTGATCAGCTGCTAAAATTTCACTTAAGGCTGCTGTATCATTTTCTAAAAGGGCCTCATTTTTTTCTTCAGCTACCGCAAAAAGTTCCTGATAAAGCTCTTTTTCTTCTTTTAAAAGTCTGATTAAATCTTCTTTTAGCTCAGCTTGCATTTATTTCACCTACTTGATATTTTTTAACATTTTTGCAGCAATTTTTTTGCTGTCAATCTGATAGTTATCTTTTTCGAGTTTCGCTTTTAATTCTTCAACCTTCTCAATTCTAATCTGAGGTCTGTTTTTTAACTCAGCCTTTGCAGTTAAAATCCCCTTAGCCTGCGAAGAAATTTTTATCTGATCGTTTTTTGACCCTTCAACAGTTTTTTTCTGATTCTGTTTTAACTGATTATAATATTGTTCAATTTTACCTGGTTTTATATTATTAATCTTCACAGCTTTCCCCTCCAATTTATCTTATATTTTTAGCTTCTACTACTAATATCGCAGTTAATCTTAATTTATTAAGTCCAATCTGTGGTGATTAAACTCTTTCTGGAATGTTTAAAGTCAATTATCTTCTGTTTGCTTTTAATTAGAACTGAAGTTGAAAAATAAAAAAATAAACCGCCATTCGAGCAAAAGCAAAGTCTCTTAGGCGGGATTAAATTCTTAATACTATATTTAGTCTCGTTTAAAGCGATCACCAAGAAACATTTTTTCATGCTCATTAACCTTTTCCTCTTCTTTTTCCTTGGGATTAGAATTAAAATCATTTATCAGTTTATTCCGGCAGCTGTCACAGTAAACACCTGATTCTATCTCTCTACCACAGGTTTTACATTTTAAAGAATATTCAATATCTAGCCCTTCACTCTGCAGTCTGTCTTCTTTGATAAATTTAATAATCATCGTTTCTTTAACTCCGGTTGCTTCAGATACAGTGGGGACTGTGGAATTAGGATGATCCCAGAGATACTCTTTAACCAGCTCAAATTTTTCTTCTTCACTCTGCCTGCAGTCAGGACAAACTTTTGAACCTGCAGAAGCAAAAACCTTACCACATTCCTGACAGTTAATTAGATTCATTTTTAACCTCCCTGTTATTTCCATTAATAATTTGATAGAATGTTATTTATACAAAATTAAATTTTTAATGTAATTAATGATATTGTATCATTTTAAGAAGAAATTTTAAACTTTTTTTAAAGGTATTTTATTAAATTTAAACACCACTTTACAACTTTTTATCATGCAGCATCCCTGAATGAAATAAAGCTGTGCAAACAATCCTTTAAATTCCCATAAATTTTGGTATTTTCGAA
>NZ_SOEF01000061.1 GCF_004366375.1 Halanaerobium congolense | reverse complement strand
CATTCTGAATATTTTTATTATAATTAAAATTAGTGGTGATCTATTACTATTTACTTACATTTTATGGTAACTATCATATTTTATTTGACGTTATCTCCTAATTACCGCTGACTCGAGCTTTATCATGAACATTTTTCTCAAAAGCCTTCATCAAAGCATCATCTCTGTTTAAGCCCTGTGCTTCAAAGTCAGCAATCGCACTAATCATCCGCTGGTAATCACGCGGCATTACCCGAATGAATTTTGACTTATATTCCTGCCAGTTATTCAAAATCTCAGCGGCTAGATCGCTGCCGGTATATTTTAAATGTTTTTCAATCATTTCTTTAACTATCATTTCATCTTTCGTTTCAGTTAAATAGTCAAGCTCAACCATTTCTTCATTCACTTTATCCTTAAATTCAGCTTCTAAGTCAAATACATAGGCAGTTCCACCTGTCATTCCAGCAGCGAAATTACGGCCAACCTGACCGAGAACTACAACTTTTCCACCGGTCATATATTCACAGCCATGATCTCCAAGACCTTCGACAACAGCATTTACTCCACTGTTTCTCACACAGAAACGCTCACCTGCTTTTCCTTCTATATAGGCATTACCGGAAGTTGCACCAAAGAAGGCCACATTACCAATAATAATATTTTCTTCAGCTTTAAACTTTGACATTTCTGATTTCTCAACTATTACCTTTGCTCCTGATAGTCCTTTACCAAGATAATCGTTGCTGTCTCCTTTGAGCCTAAAAGTTACTCCTTTAGGCAGATAAGCGGCAAAACTTTGTCCAGCAGAACCGGTGAAGTTAAGCTGAATTGTATCTTCTTTGAGTCCCTCAGCTCCATAAAGTTTTGTTATTTCACTACCCAAAATTGTTCCGACAACTCGATCTGTATTATGAATCTTTAGGTCTTTTTCGAGCAGAATGCCATTTTCTACTGCTTCTTTTGTCATTTCCAGCAGTTCTCTTGAGTCCAGACTTTTCTCCAGTCCGTGATCCTGCTTTTGCTGACAGTAAACAGCTTTTTCTTTTGCATTTTTAGGCTGATATAAAATAGCGGCATAATCAAGACCCTTGGCCTTCCAATGATCTTTAGTTTTATCCTGTCTTAGTTTATCAACTCTACCTACCAGTTCATTTACAGAGCGGAAACCTAAGGCTGCCAGCTCCTGTCGGAAATCTTCAGCCATAAAGCGCATAAAATTAACCACATGCTCAGGTTTACCCTGAAACCTCTGCCGCAGTTCCGGATCCTGAGTTGCAACTCCAACCGGGCAAGTATTCTTGCTGCAGACCCTCATCATAACACAGCCTAAAGCTACCAGGGGAGTTGTAGCAAAACCAAATTCTTCTGCTCCCAACATTGCTGCCACTGCTAAATCTTTACCGGTCATTATCTTACCGTCTGTCTCTAAAGTTACCCGGTCTCTGAGGTCATTTAAAACAAGAGTCTGATGAGTTTCAGACAGACCTAGCTCCCAGGGAAGTCCGGCATGGCGGATACTGGTCCGGGGAGAAGCACCTGTTCCACCATCATAACCGCTGATTAAAATTACATCTGCTTTACCTTTAGCAACCCCAGCTGCAACTGTACCAACTCCTACTTCAGATACCAATTTAACGTTAATTCTGGCCTCACGGTTGGCATTTTTTAAATCATGGATCAGCTGAGCTAAATCCTCAATTGAATAAATATCATGGTGTGGTGGGGGTGAAATTAGCCCTACTCCTGGAGTTGTTCCTCTGCATTCTGCAATCCAGGGATAAACTTTTTTGCCAGGCAGCTGTCCACCTTCACCCGGTTTTGCTCCTTGGGCCATCTTGATTTGAATTTCTTTAGCATTAACCAAATAGTGAGAATTAACACCAAATCGGCCAGAGGCAACCTGTTTAATAGCACTGCTCCTTAAATTCCCATTTTCATCAGGAGTAAAGCGCTCTGGATCTTCTCCACCTTCACCCGTATTACTTTTACCACCGATCCTATTCATAGCAATCGCCAGTGCCTCATGTGCTTCCTTACTGATCGAGCCGTAGGACATCGCTCCTGTTTTAAAACGCTTCATGATTGCTTCTGCCGGCTCAACCTCTTCGATTGGAATTGGTTCTGACTGATATTCAGGTTCTAATAGTCCGCGCAGAGTCAGCATTTTAGTGCTCTGATCATTTATCTTTGCTCTGTATTCTTTAAACAGCTCATAATTATTATCTCTCACTGACCGCTGCAGTAAATAAATAGTCTCAGGATCATAAAGGTGTTCTTCTCCATCTTTTCGCCAGCTAAAATTACCACCTGGATCAAGTGTTTCCTTTTCTACTTTAACTCCCTTAAAAGCACTATCATGGCGCATTATGCTCTCTTTTTCAATCTCCTCAATCCCAATTCCACCGATGCGGGAGGCTGTGCGGCAGAAATATTTATCTATAACTGCTTCAGAAATTCCAATAGCCTCAAAAATCTGGGCTCCTCGATAGCTCTGAACTGTGGAGATTCCCATTTTGGCCATTACTTTAACAACACCCTTTACAGCTGCTTTGATATATTTCTGTACAGCCTTTTCTTTGCTGGATTCAAGGTGGCCTTTTTTAACTAAATCTTCCAGAGTTGCAAAAGCTAGATATGGATTTACTGCATCTAGTCCATAACCGATTAAAACTGAAAAATGGTGGACCTCTTTCGGCTCACCTGATTCTAAAACCAGACTGATTTCTGTTCTTAAACCCTTTCCAATTAAATAATGATGGAGTCCGCTTACTGCTAAAAGTGCAGGTACAGCAACTTTGCTGCCATTTACTCCTCGGTCAGAAAGAATTAAAATATTTACTCCCTCAGCAATTAAAGCTTCAGCTTCTTTAAATAGTTCAGTCATTCTTGTTTCCAGACTCTCTTCTTTTTTATCAAATATAATCTTCAGTATCGCTGTTTTAAAGCCCGGCTGGTCCATTCCTTTAATTAACCTAAGCTCCTCATTACTCAGCAGTGGATGATCCAGCTCCAGCTGTCGGCAGCTTTTAGCATCCGGCTTCAGTAAATTAGATTCCGAACCTAAAAAAGTATTAGTCGCTGTAATCAACTTCTCTCTAATCGAATCAATGGGAGGATTTGTTACCTGTGCAAAGCGCTGCTTAAAGTAATTATATAAAAGCTGAGGCTGGTCAGATAAAACTGCCAGTGAGGCATCATTACCCATAGAGCCAATTGGATCAACTCCATCGCGGGCCATTGGAATTAAAATCTTCTGTAAATCTTCATAGCTGTAGCCAAAACTTTTCTGCAGCTTAACCAAGGTAGAGGACTGCAAATCCTTTATTCCAGTTCTTTCATCTGCAGCTTCTAACTTCTCTAACTCTGCTTTTAAATCTTTGAGCTCTATTAGTTCTTCTTCAAGCCATTTTCCATAAGGCTCAGCCGCTGCAATCTCTGCCTTCAGTTCCTGGTCATTAATAATTCTTCCTTCTTCAGTATCTAAAAGCAGCATCTTACCCGGCTCCAGCCTCTGTTTGCTAATAACTTTCTCCTCCGGCAGATCAAGCACCCCAACTTCTGAAGCTAAAACCAATAAATCATCATCTGTCAGATAATAGCGGGAAGGACGGAGGCCATTTCGATCAAGCACAGCTCCCACCTGAGTTCCATCGGTAAAAGCCATTGCAGCAGGGCCATCCCAGGCTTCCATAATTGTACTGTGGTAATAATAAAAATCTCTCTTTTTTCTTTCCATCTCTTCATTATTCTCCCAGGGTTCGGGAATCATCATCATCACAGAATGAGCCAGCGAGCGTCCGTTTAAAGCTAAAAACTCTAAAACATTATCAAAACGAGCTGAATCACTGCCTTCAGGTGCAATAACCGGCAGCAGTTCTTTTAAGTCATCGCTGAAAATATCACTTTCAAAAATTCCTTCTCTAGCCCTCATCCAGTTCTGGTTGCCCAGCATCGTATTGATCTCACCATTATGGATCAAATATCGGTTAGGATGGGCTCTTTCCCAGCTGGGAAAGGTGTTGGTGCTGAAGCGTGAATGCACCAGGGCAATCGCTGTCTCCATTTTTGGGTGACTTAAATCAGGGAAAAACCCTTCCAGCTGCTCGGGAGTCAGCATTCCCTTATAGACTAAAGTACGGCTGGATAGGGAAGCAAAATATAAGTCTCCTTGATACTCTGAATTACGAATTTTATTTTCTATTTTTTTGCGGATTAAATATAATTTTCGTTCAAAATCTATTCCCTGCTCTACTTCTTTTGATTTTTCAATAAAAACTTGATAAAAATCTGGCATTACTTCCAAGGCGGAGTTTCCAATTCCAGCTGGATTTATGGGCACCTTTCGCCAACCAAGCAGCTTCTGACCTTCTGCTCTTATAGTATTTTCAACTAATTCCCTAATTGCTTCTCGCTTCATTTTATCCTGCGGCAGAAAAATCATTCCTACTCCATACTCTCCTACTTGAGGAAGTGGTACCCCCTCTTCAGCTAGCTGCTTCCTTAAAAAATTGTCAGGAAGCTGAATAAGTATCCCGGCACCATCACCAGTATTTTCTTCACTACCACTTGCTCCCCGGTGGCTTAAATTAACCAACACTTCTAAGGCCTGTTTAACTATCTGATGGGACTTTCTACCTTTAATATGGCTCACAAATCCCATACCACAAGCATCGTGCTCAAATTCCGGACTATATAACCCCTGTTTTTCAGGCAGTTTTGTAAAAGTCATAAAAATCATTCCTTCTTTTTTAGATTAGTTTTGAACTAAAGGCTCAGGCAGCTGAATATTTTTTGTGATTGAAATTTAAATAACAAAATATAATCAGATGTCTCTGCTAATGTGTACTTTAAAGTATAGAGCTAAAGAAGTGCTCTGTAAATAGATTTGAAAATTTCTATACCTGTATACAGGGATTATATTGCTGGAAAGCTTATTTTGATGAATTTAGAAACCATAATATCTGTATACATGGATTAAAAAATGAGAGTTATTGAACTTAATTTTAAAAAGGAATATACTGAAGTCAGAAATCAACAATCAAATAATTTAGGAGAGTGATTATGATGTCAAAGTACAGCAAAGAAGATATTTTAAAGATGGCAGAAGAAAAGAATGTTAGGTTTATCAGAATGCAGTTTACTGATATCCTCGGGATAGTCAAAAATGTTGCAATAACAGTTAAACAACTGGAAGATGCACTTGATAACAAAATTATGTTTGATGGTTCTTCCATTGATGGTTTTACCAGGATTCAGGAATCTGATATGTATTTAAGACCAGATTATGATACTTTTACTATTTTTCCCTGGCGTCCGGAAAAAGATGGAGCAGTTGCCCGCTTGATCTGTGATGTTTATATGCCAGATGGTACTCCTTTTTCAGGCGGTCCGCGTAATGTATTAAAAAAAGCTTTAAAAGAAGCTGAAGAAATGGGTTATGAAATGAATGTTGGTCCAGAACCAGAATTTTTCCTTTTCCAATTAGATGAAAATGGTGAGGCCACTACCAAAACTCACGATAATGGTGGTTACTTTGATTTAGGACCAATTGATAAAGGAATTAATGCCCGCCGCAGTATCGTTTTAGCTTTAGAAGAAATGGGTTTTGAAGTTGAAGCATCTCACCACGAGGTAGCTCCAGGTCAGCATGAAATTGATTTTAAATATGCACCTGCTTTAGAAACCGCTGATAATATTGCTACTTTTAAGTTTGTAACTAAATCTATTGCTCACGAACACGGTTTACACGCTACTTTTATGCCTAAACCTATTTTTGGTGAAAATGGTTCCGGAATGCATGTCCATCAATCATTATTTAAGGATGGAAAAAATGTTTTTTATGATGAAAATGACCGTTTAGGTTTAAGCAAAACTGCTTATCACTACATTGGAGGATTATTAAAACATGCTAGAGCCATTACTGCAATCACTAACCCTTCAATTAATTCATATAAGCGTTTAGTACCTGGCTATGAAGCTCCAGTTTATGTAGCCTGGTCAAGTGCCAACAGAAGTGCCTTAATCAGAATTCCAGCCGCTCGTGGTGCAGGTACAAGATTGGAATTAAGAAATCCTGATCCCAGTGCTAACCCCTATCTAGCAATTGCAGTTATGTTAAAAGCCGGTCTTGATGGAATTAAAAATGAAATTGAACCACCTGCAGAAGTTTTAGAAAATATTTATGAAATGTCAGCTGCGAAAAAAGAAGAAAGTAAAATTGAAAGTCTGCCGGCAAATATCGATAAAGCTGTCAGCCTACTTTTAAAAGATGAAGTTATTACAAGTGTTTTAGGTGAACATGTTTTAGAACACTTTGTTGCTGCTAAAAAGGTTGAATGGGATGAATATAGAACTCAGGTCAGCCAGTGGGAATTAGATAAATATCTTTCTACCTTTTAATTAGCGAGAATTGAGAACAAAAGTATATAATGCAGATACTCACTCTACAAAAGCCTTCCAGTTGAATATTTCACAGGAAGGTTTTTGTTTTATAACTCTTTTTAATTTTATAGACTTATTTAAACCTGAATTATTCATAGCAACCACGAAATAAATTATCAGTCCTAATATAGCAACATTCTATCAAAATATTATTTTCACCCGGTGGGTGAAAGATTT
>NZ_SOEF01000060.1 GCF_004366375.1 Halanaerobium congolense | reverse complement strand
TGTCAGTATATTATTTTTTAACTTTAAAATTAATATACCTGCCAATAATCTGTCTGTTTAATTTTTAAAACGCTGTCTTTTGGTGGTCAAATCATGATATCATTACTGCATTCACAACTCAAGGCACCTTCCTCAGCAATATCATGAATAAAATCTAATGCCTGCAGCATTACATCTGGATTTTTAAATTCATCAAAACCTAACTCGGCTGCTATTAATTCTAATTCCTGCTTTTCTTTTTTGATTTCTTCATTAACCAAAGCAGATCTACCAAAAAAACCAGGGTTAAGACCGGTCTCTCTACAGGAAAGAGAAATTAACTTTTTTGAATACCAGAATTTATGATTTGATACTTTAATTTTATGAGCTTTATTACAGTGTAAGCAAAAATAATTAATCTGCAGTCTAGAATTATCTATTCTTTTAATTGAAGCTTTTTCCGCCCCACAACTGCAGCTTAACTGCTTTAATTTGCCTACCGGCAGCTCAAAAATATTAATCTCATCCTTTTCCAGACGACCACAGGCAGGACAGCTTAAAGCGATAGTTGTAGAAAGATTAATTAACATTATTTATCCCAGCCTGCAAACTTGAGACCAGGTCTTCACCTCCTTAACCTAATTATTCTTCATTGATTCTGAAAACCCTTTTTTGAATCTAAAAAATTAGCTTAAGGAAAGTATTCTTTAATTATCTTCTTTAATTATTTTTTTAATTTCTCTAATTCTAACTCGATGTTCTTCAGTTTTAAAACATTCAGCAAAGGCTTCACTTTCATATTCATAGCCAGTTT
The DNA here is from genome assembly GCF_004366375.1 of Halanaerobium congolense. Classification (GTDB taxonomy): domain Bacteria; phylum Bacillota; class Halanaerobiia; order Halanaerobiales; family Halanaerobiaceae; genus Halanaerobium; species Halanaerobium congolense. The sequence goes on along the minus strand of NZ_SOEF01000060.1, from coordinate 5,887 downwards.
TTTCAGCCTCTGTATACTTTTTATTAATAGCAATTTTAATTAACTTAACAGCCTTAGTAGAGCGGTTAGTTATTTCTAAAGCAAGTTCTTTTGCTTCTTTTAGCAGAGTTCGAGGGGTAACTACCTTATTAATTAATCCCAGCTCATAAGCTAATGCTGCATCAATTATATCTCCTGTGTATAATAGCTCTTTAGCCTCTGCATCTCCAATTAATCTCGGCAGACGCTGAGTCCCTCCAAAAGCTGGTATGATACCAAGTTTAACTTCCGGCTGACCAAAGCGAGAACGAGTTGAAGCAAGCCTTAAATCACAGGCTAAAGTAATTTCCATTCCGCCACCGAGTGCATAACCATCAACTGCTGCGATAACAACAGGGTCACTTTGTTCAATTAAATCACATAAACCCTGGCCTTTACGAGATAACATTTTAGCCTGGTCACTATCCAGCTGTTCTAAATAATCAATATCTCCCCCAACAGAAAAAGCCCTATTGCCTTCAGCAGTTAAAATTACTGCGGCAGCTTTATCGTCTGAAAAAACGTCTGACAAAGTTTGATACAATTCATCTAATAATTCTTCATTATAAGCGTTTAAAACTTCCGGACGATTGATGCTGACAATGGCTGTTGGAGAATCAAAGTCACATTTAACCAAGTCCTCTGCCATATTTTTTCCCCCTTACTCCTTATTAGCTAAAGCTGCTTCAATGAAGCTTACAAATAACGGATGTGGTCTATTTGGTCTTGATTTGAATTCTGGGTGGAACTGAACACCTACAAACCAAGGATGATCTGGAATTTCAACTATTTCTACTAACCTTTCATCTGGCGAAAGACCGCTTAAGACCATCCCAGCAGCCTCAATTTGTTCACGATACTGGTTGTTAAATTCATAACGGTGCCGGTGTCTTTCATAAATAACTTCTTTCTGATAAGAACTGCGGCTGAGGCTGCCTTCTGATAATTTGCAGGGATAAAGTCCAAGGCGCATTGTTCCTCCCATATCTTCAACATCATGCTGGTCAGGCATTAGTGCAATCACAGGTTCCTTCTTATCTTCATCAAATTCACTGCTGTTGGCGTCTTTAAGATCCAATTCATTGCGGGCAAATTCAATTACCGCACACTGCATACCGAGACAGATCCCAAAATAAGGAACTTTATTTTTGCGGGCGTATTCTACTGCTTTCAGCTTACCCTCAATTCCTCGATCTCCAAAGCCACCTGGAACTAGAATACCATCTAAGTCAGCCAACTCTTTTTCAGCCTGGGCGAAAGAATCTATACCTTCTGCATAGATATATTCAATTTCAACTTCACAGTTATTAGCAATTCCGGCATGAGTAAATGATTCAGCAATACTTATGTACGCATCCGGCAGTTCAACATATTTCCCGACTATACCTATTTTAACCTGCTGGTCACGATCTTTAATTTTATCGACAAGCTCAATCCATTTTTTGAGGTCGGCTTTTTGGGCACGGTCTTGTAATTTTAATTTTTTAATAACATTTTCGGCCATTCCTTCTTTCTCTAACATCAATGGCACTTCATAAATATGTTCTGCATCAACAAGTTTAATAACATCTTCTTTTTCTACATTACCGAAAAGTGAAATCTTGTCTTTAACTTCCTGAGTTAGTTCTCTTTCTGAACGACAGACAACTATGTCAGGCTGAATTCCAATACTGCGCATCTCTTTAATACTGTGCTGGGTTGGTTTAGTTTTTAATTCACCAGCTGCTGCTAGATATGGCACTAAAGTACAGTGGATATATAGAACATTATCCCGACCTAAATCATTTTTTAGCTGTCTAATGGCTTCTAAAAAGGGGAGACTTTCAATATCACCAACTGTACCACCAATTTCGGTTAGAACTACATCTGCATTAGTCTCACGACCAACTCGAGTAATTCTGTCTTTTATTTCATCTGTAATATGTGGAATCACCTGAACTGTTGCTCCTAAATAATCACCACGACGTTCTTTTTGAATTACAGACCCATAAATTTTTCCTGTAGTTACATTATTGCTCTGACTTAAATTAGTGTCAATAAAACGTTCATAGTGACCTAAATCTAAATCTGTTTCCGCACCATCATCAGTTACAAAAACTTCACCATGCTGATAGGGACTCATGGTCCCTGGATCATAGTTTATATAAGGATCAAATTTCTGAATACTGATTTTAAGGCCTCTGCTTTTAAGCAGGCGGCCCAGGGAAGCTGCAGTAATTCCCTTACCAAGAGCAGAAACTACTCCTCCTGTCACAAAAATATACTTAGTCATTTTATTATCTCCTCCGCTTTTAATTTATAAATTCTTATTACATCTGCTCCGGTGCACTAATTCCAAGCAGTGTTAGAACATTCTTTAATACCTGTCTGGCAGCATTGACTAAATATAATCTGGCTTTTGCCAATTTATCACTGTCTGTATTCACACGACAATTATTATAAAATGAATGAAAGGCTGTCGCAAGGTCATAAGCATAAGTTGTTAAATGATGTGGCTGTCTTGACTCTGCAATCATCTTTATCTCTTCCGGGAATTTAGCCAGCATCTTCATTAAATCAATCTCAGCTTCGTGAGTTAATAAATCAAGATTTTCAGCATCAGCCTCAAGCGCAGCATTATCTAAAATGCTGTGAATTCTGGCATGAGCATACTGAACATAATAAACAGGATTATTTGTTGATTCCTCTTTGGCAAGTTCCAAATCAAAATCAAGATGACTGTCAGTACTGCGCATCACATAATAATAACGAGCAGCATCTGTACCAACTTCCTGATTTACCTCATTCATGGTAACGAAACTGCCAGCTCTTTTAGACATCTGCATTTTCTCACCATTACGAAGTAAATTAACCATCTGAACCACTATTACTTCCAGAGTATCTGCTGGATAACCAAAAGCTTCAATTACAGCCTTCATTCTTGGAATATAACCGTGGTGATCTGCCCCCCAAACATTAATTAATTTATCAAATCCCCGCTCTAATTTATCTAAATGATAAGCCATATCTGCAGCTAAATACGTTGGAGAGCCATCTGACTTGATTATAACTCGATCTTTGTCATCACCAAAGTCAGTTGATTTAAACCAGAGAGCATCCTCTTCTTCGAAAATATACCCTTTTTCTTTTAAAAGATCAATGGCCTGCTGAATTTTATCAGGATGTAAAGTCCGCTCACTAAACCAGCTGTCAAACTCAATCCCGAACTCTGCTAAATCATGCTCTATATTTTTTAGCATTTCCTGATAGGCATATTCACGGCAAATCTCAAGCCTTGCCGACTCTTCTTTTTCCATTAACTCTGCCCCATACTCATCATATAAGTCCTGAGCAATTTCTATAATATAATTACCCGCATAAATATTCTCAGGCATTTCAATTTTTTCACCCAAGAGTTCACGATATCTCAAAAGAGTTGATTCAGCCAAAATATCCATCTGGTTACCGGCATCATTGATATAATACTCTTTTTCTACATCGAAACCTGCAGCTTCCATAATTGCAGCAGTTACATCACCAACCACTGCTCCTCGACTGTGACCTACATGTAAAGGGCCGGTTGGATTAGCAGAAACAAATTCTACCTGAACTCTCTTTCCTTTACCAAAATCAATTTTACCATAATCTTCTGCTCTTTTGGTGATAATCTTTAAATTATGCCAGAGCCAGGCATTTTTAAGTTTAAAATTAATAAATCCCGGGCCAGCAATACTTATTTCATCTACAATTTCACTCTCAAAATTATCAACAATAATTTCTGCAATTTGGCGCGGATTCATTCCCGCTTGTCCGGCTAAGACCATAGCCAGATTAGTTGCATAATCTCCATGTCCCTTTTCTCTTGGCACCTCAATTGAAACTTCCGGCACCATTTCCAAGTCCAGCTCTCCATCATAAATTGCTTTTTTAACACTTTCGACCAGAAAACTGATTAGCTCAGCTTCTACAGCGGCCTGTAAATTTTTCTGCAAAACAATAAACCTCCTATTAAGTTTACTTTAATATTTTATAATTTATTTTTAAATGGTGTTCAGCATTTAATTCTCCACCTAAAAAGACCTGATAATTTATTCGAATCAGTCCAGATTTTTCGCTGATCTCCATTTCCAATCTCTTTGTCTTAACTGCCATTTTAATTTCACCATAAGCAGTCTTAAAATACCCTGCCTGTTTTTCCCCACAGACAAAATCCTGCTTCATAGCTGCTGGTTCCTGGCGCAAAAGTAAAACCCGCTCCCGCTCAGGATCAATTTTAACAATAGTTTTAGAACCATCGATTCCTTCGGCATTATCTGCATAACTCAAATATAATTTATCATTCTTAATATAAAACTCACCCTGATAACTATTGTTTATCTGCTGTTTTTCTTGATCATCAATTATTTGCTGTACATTTTCTAATTTAATAGAAACATTTTTACTCATCTTCTATTAACTCACTCCAAATTTTATAATTTGAAAAAACCACAGCCCAAATTTTAACTGCGGTTTTTAAATTCTATATTTTAATATTTTTACCAAATTCTACTGCTGAACGGTGGTCCTTAATTGCCTTAAAATTCTTAACTATACAGCCCTGGGATTCAAGAGCTGCCATTACTTTTTTCAAGGCTTTATTTGTAGCAAAAAAACGAGGTTTAACATATGCTATAGCGTCTTTACCACCAGTTCTTTTTGCCTCAGCAAGAAATTTGTTTAAAGAGTTATCTATTTTCCCTTTAAAAATACCTTTCGTAGGACTACCTGCTGCTATTAAATCATATGGATAAAAAGAAAGACCGGTCCCAATATCTTTAGTGTTTTTCATATCTACTCTAAATCCCTGTGATTTTGCCCCTGCTTTAATCCCTTTTGCAATCTCTTCTAAATCGTCATCAGGGGTATATATTATTAATAAACGCTGCACTGATAACCCTCCTTTTTTAATCAATCTTAATTTTATCACAAAACTTTATATTTTTACAGGGTTATCTGCAATAAAATATAAAAATCCCCTCTTCTTATTCTAAAACAAAAAGAGAGGACTTTAAAAATAAAGAAAATTTATTTTAAGTTCAATTTACTTACAAGCTTATCCTTAGGCATATAACCAACTAATTTATTTATAACTTTACCATCTTCCATAACTAACATTGTTGGAATGCTCATAATACCGTAACGAGAAGCGGTAGATTGATTTTCATCAACATTTAACTTTGCTACCTTAATCTTATCACCGTATTCTGCTGCAATATCTTCTACTACAGGGGCTACCATCCTACATGGTCCACACCATTCTGCCCAAAAATCTACTAATACCTTTTTATCAGCACTTAATACCTCAGTGTTGAAGTTTCCATCTGTTACCTTAATTGGTTTGCTCATTATTGAATTTCCTCCTGTTTGTTAAATATTTGCTTTGTTTATTAATTGGTCCTTTATTAATTGGTACCAGGTACAAAAAAGCTTTTTTGTACCTGGTACCATTATTTTAATTCTTTATTTTAGCTGGCTGCTACAGCTAGGTTTTGAATTTTCTTTAAAATAGTTTTCGCTGGAACTGCTCCAACCTGCTCATCAGCACCGGAGTTAATTACAGTTTTTGGTACTCCTGATACATTAAAGCTTGCTGAAAGTTCTTCAAATTCCATCGCCTCTACCATTTCAGCTTTAATCTTTGGATTAAGCATTGCCATCTGATGAGCTACTCTAACCGCTCGTGGACAATAAGGACAGGTTGGTGTAATAAATACCTGCAGCAGCACATCAGAATCAAGTGCTTTTACTTCTTTTTTCCTGAATTATTCATAGCAACCACGAAATATAATTTTCCTCTGGTTTAACTCTAAAATTATCTAATTTAAGAACTAAATAATAACTTTTTGAGTTG
>NZ_SOEF01000059.1 GCF_004366375.1 Halanaerobium congolense | reverse complement strand
TTCGAAAATACCAAAATTTATGGGAATTTAAAGGATTGTTTGCACAGCTTTATTTCATTCAGGGATGCTGCATGATAAAAAGTTGTAAAGTGGTGTATGCAGAAAAAGTTGGATTAAAAAATGCATTTGTTAAATTAACCTGGATGGGAACAATTTTAATTTTAGTTCTGCTTATAATCACACCAATGCTGGCTGAAGGTGAACTTACTACAGGAGTATTAATATTATTAGTAGTTTTAGGAGCTCAATATTCAGTAAGTCAGCTGGCAGGTAATATAGTAATTCCGATGATTGCAGACTGTACTGATTATGAATCCTGCCGCTCCGGAAGATTTATGTCAGGCTTTATTGGTACTATCTTCTCCTTTGTTGATAAGATGATTTCATCTTTAGGAACTGTAATTATTGGTTTCAGTATAGCTTTAGCTGGTTATGGAGGCCAAAAAATTCCACCTAACTCTCCGGTTAGTGCAAGTTTAGAAATTGCAATATTGTTTATCGTTTTTGGTTTACCCTTAATTGGACATGTTGCTTCTTTAATTGCAATGAAATTCTATCCTTTAGATGATAAGAAAATGGCTGAAATTCAGGAAGAAATTGATAAAAAGAAATCAGCGACAGCTACTGCCTAATAAATTCAATATAAATTATGTATAAGTTAAAGATAAGGGCTTCTCTAAAATTTTTAAAGAAGCCCAGATGGATTAATGATTATAAATTTTGAAATAAGTGGAGTGATAATAAATGGAAGAACAGTTTTTATATCCTGCTCAATCTCAGACAAGACAGATTATTGACTTATCAGGAATCTGGAAGTTTAAAGTAGACTTTGAGGGAAAAGGAAGAGACGAAGGCTGGCAGAATGGTTTATCTAATTACAGTGAAGTTCCTGTTCCATCAAGTTTTAATGATTTATTTACAGATAAAGATGTGAGAGAACATGTTGGGGATGTCTGGTATCAGACAGAGTTTTATCTGACAGAGGAATGGCAGCAGAAAAATGTTAACCTTCGTTTTGGCAGTGCAACTCATAGAGCAGAAGTCTGGTTAAATGGAGTTAAAATTGCTGAACATGAAGGTGGATACATGCCATTTGGAGCAATTATTAATGAAGCTGCTGACTTTGGAGCTAAAAATACTCTGATTGTAGTCGTTAATAATGAATTAGATTTAACGACTATTCCTACCGGCCAGGTTAAAGAATATGATGACGGTAAAAAAAGATTATTTCCTTATTTTGATTTCTTTAATTATGCCGGAATTCATTCTGCAGTAAAGATTCAGCTTTTACCTAAAGATTATATTTATGATATTTCGACAGTTACAGATTATGAGGGGAATACAGGTTATCTAAACTATGAAATAGAAAGCACTTCTCACTCTGAGATTAAAGTTGAATTAAAAGATGAAGCGGGTAATGTTGTGGCTGAGGCTAATGGAGATAGTGGTAAGCTGGAAGTAGAATCAGTTAATCTCTGGCAGCCTGGTGAAGGCTATTTATATAATTTAGAAGTTAGTTTGTTAAGCAGTGGCGAAACAGTTGATACTTATCCACTACCTGTGGGAATTAGAACAGTTGAAGTCAAAGGTAATCGCTTCCTAATTAATGATGAGCCATTTTATTTCAAAGGCTTTGGTAAACATCAAGACAGTGAGATCAATGGCCGTGGTTTTGATCCAGCAGTAATGATTAGAGACGCTGAACTTTTAGACTGGATTGGAGCTAATTCTGTCCGCACCTCACATTACCCTTATGATGAAGAATTTTACCGAATGTGTGACCGCAGAGGGGTTGTTGTAATTGATGAAACCCCAGCAGTGGGTCTTTTTGATATGAATATGAACTTCCTGGCAGCAGGTACTGGAAAAGAATCTGATTTCTTTGATAAAGAAATTGTGCATCAAAAAACAAAAGGAAACCATAAAAGAGAGATTAAGCGTTTAATGAAAAGGGATAAAAACCATGCTTCAGTTGTAATGTGGTGTCTGGCAAATGAGCCAGATAGTGCTCAGGAGAGAGCTGAAGAGTATTTTGAAGAAATTTTTTCTTACGCCAGAGAACTTGATCCACAGGCGAGACCTCTTACATTTACAAATATTATGACAGCACCATATGGTAAGTGTAATGCTGCTCAATTTGCAGATGTAATTTCCTTAAATCGCTATTACGGCTGGTACTTAATGGGAGGAGCAGAGTTAAGATATTCTCAAAAGAACTTTGAAGAAGAACTTGCTGGCTGGGAAAAAGAAGGAAAACCAATAGTGATGACTGAATATGGTGCAGATACTAAAGCTGGAATTCATAAACTGCCTTCAGTCCAGTGGTCAGAAGAATACCAAAATGAATATCTAGAATTACAGCATCAGGTTTTTGATAACTGTGATTCCATTGTAGGAGAGCAGATGTGGAACTTTGCTGATTTCCAGACAGTTGAAGGTATTTTAAGAGTTGACGGCAATAAAAAAGGTGCCTTCACCAGAGATAGACAGCCTAAAATGGCAGCACATCTCTTAAAAGCAAGATGGGAATAATTCTTTTGTACCAGGTACAAATAAGCTTATTTGTACCTGGTACAAGTAAATAAAATCACAAACAAAGCAGGTGAAAATATGATTGAAATCAATAATTTTGCAAAAGAAAAAGAATTTTTAATCTGTATTGATTCTGATGGTTCAGCTATTGACACAATGACTGAAAAACATCAAAAAGCATTTGGCCCGGAAGCTGTAAAAGTTTGGGGGGTAGAATCAGTTAAAGATATTTTCTTAAAAAAGTGGGATAAAGTTAATCTTTATTCAAATACAAGAGGAATTAATCGATTTAAGGGTCTGGTTAAAACCTTTAATGCTCTAAAAGTTGAAGGACATGATTTGCCAGAGATTACTAAAATTCAGCAGTGGGTAGAAACAAGTAGTGAATTATCTAATCCCGCTTTAAAAAGAGAAATAGAGAAAAGCAAAAATAAAGAAGAACTTAAACTAGCTCTGCAGTGGAGTCAGCAGGTTAATCAAAAAATTTCAGAATTAGAAAAAGATATTAAAAAAGTTTTTAAAGGTGTTAAGGAATCATTGATCAAAATAAGTTTTAAAGCAGATATTGCAGTTGTTTCATCAGCCAACCAAGAAGCCCTTTTAGATGAGTGGGAAAGTTATAATTTACAAAAACATGTAAAAATAATTTTAGGTCAGGAAGCAGGCTCAAAAGCTGATAATATCAAAGATCTAAAGCAAAAAGGATATAAAACTAAAAATATTTTAATGATTGGTGATGCTCCGGGAGATTTAAGAGCAGCTGAAACAAATGATGTTTCTTTTTATCCAATCATACCAACAGAAGAAGAACAATCATGGAGTGTTTTTCTTGAGCAAACTGCTGCTCAGTTTTTTGCTGGTAATTATCGGGAAGAATATGAAGATAAGTTAATTAAGAAATTTAAATTTATTTTGAAATGAAATTTAAACTTAAAGAAATAAAAACTGGAGGTAATCATGGTAGATTTAAAAGCAAAGCCTTTTTATTTAAATGAGGAAGATGTGAAGTGGGTAAAAGATACAATCTCTGAGATGACTATTGAAGAGAAAATTGGTCAATTATTTATAACTAGAATTCATGGTGATCTTGATGACCCCAATAATCAGGAAATAATAAAAAAATATCATGTTGGTGGAATTAGATATGCCAGCAAAAGTTCAGAAGAAATTTATAATTTTATCAAAGATGTGCAGTCAGCCAGCAAAATTCCATTATTAGCAGCAGCTAACTGTGATAATGGAGGAGATGGAGCCTGTACTGATGGTACTTTTATTGCAAGTGGAGCAATGTGTGAAGCTGGCGAATCAGAAGAGGTTGCTTATAATGCAGGTCTGGTTAGCGGTCGTGAAGAGGCTGCTTTAGGAGTTAACTGGAACTTTGACCCCTGTGTTGATATTTTATATAATTGGCGAAATACTATTGTTAACACTAGAGCTTATGGGAACACTCCGGAAAAGGTGATTAAATATACCTCTGCCTATTTAGAGGGCTTAAAAGATAATGAAGTAGGTGAAGTTGCTGCCTGTGTTAAACATTTTCCAGGTGATGGAGTTGAAGAAAGAGATCAGCATTTAGTTTTAGGAATTAATGATTTTGAGCCTAAAAAATGGGACAATACCTTTGGTAAAGTCTATAAACACCATATTGATAATGGTCTAATGAGTATTATGGCAGGTCATATTGCAATGCCTGAATATCAGAAACAGCTTAATCCAGAATTAACAGAACAAGAAATAATGCCTGCAACTCTGGCCCCAGAACTGTTAAATGATTTACTAAGAGACAAACTAGGTTTTAATGGGCTAATCGTTACCGATGCTTCTCATATGTTAGGAATGACCGCTGCAATGCCGAGAAAAGACTATGTTCCTGGCGCTATTGCTGCCGGCTGTGACATGTTCCTATTTTTCAATGACAAAGAAGAAGATTTTCAGTTTATGCTGGACGGCTATAAAAATGGTGTAATTACAGATCAAAGATTAAATGAGGCTTTAGAAAGAATTTTAGGGCTTAAAGCAGCAGTTAATCTTCATAAAAAAGCAGAGAAAAATGAATTAATGCCAGCTGAAGATAAGTTAGATATTATTGGTCAGGATGAACACCATCAAATGGCAGCAGAAGCCGCTGATAAGGCTATAACCCTGGTAAAAGATAGTTTGGGTCAGCTGCCGATAACTCCAGAAACACATCCTAGAATCAAATTGTATTATTTATACGGAGAACTTGGTGGTATTTACAACAGCGACACATCTTCTAGAGATAGAATTATTACAGAGTTAGAAAAAGCAGGTTTTGAAGTTGATTTAAACGAAGGTGAGTCAAGAGATAAGGGCAAGATTATGGAATACAGAGACAAATATGATGCAGCTTTTGTATTTGCCGATGTCAGAGGTTATGCTCAGCAGAATAATTATCGAATTAAGTGGAAGTCACCGATGGATAATGAAGTGCCTTGGTATGCTGCTGAAATTCCAACTGTATTTGTTTCTTTAAATTATACAAATCATTATTTAGATGTACCAATGATCAAAACATTTATTAATGCACATGGGAATACAAGTGAAGTTATTAGACAAACTATAGAAAAAATTATGGGTAAATCAGAGTTTAAAGGCTCATATAATGAAAATGTTTGGTGTGACACCTGGGAAGCCAGAAGATAATTAGTTTTATTTTGGTACCGAGAACTTGCAAAGACATCCAAATATCCGGTATCAAAATCCAAAAATTGCTCCTTATTAGATTAATATAGATTGGTAAAAGGCCTTACAATCTTGATAGTTGTAGGGTCTTTTACTTTTTAACTCAGAAAAGTTGGTTATAATTAATAATAGAAATTAAAGATAATTATAATAAATTTTAGTATTATTTAAAATTAAGTTTTTATTTAATTTGATAGGAGTGATTATATGGCAGGTAAAAGATTTCATTCATCAAAAAAGAAAAAATTATTTGCAGAAAAAAGGCTTAAAAGTTTGAAACCAGCTCAACTTCTGACAGAATTAAATTTAGAAGCTGGGGATATCTTTATAGATATTGGAGCTGGTAATGGATTTTTTTCTCTTCCGGGAGCAGAAATAGTTGGAGAAACGGGGAAAGTTTATTCAGTAGATGTTCAAATAGATATGTTATTAGATTTAAAACATCGGGCTCAACAGGCTGGTCTTTCAGATCGAATTGAGATCTGTAAAAGTGATGATAATGATGCTAATTTACATCAAAAAGCAGATTTTATGCTTTTTGCCTATCTTTTTCATGAAGTTGAGGAGAAAGATCAGTTTTTAGATAATTACTTTAAATTTTTGAAAAAAGGATCTAAGGTTGTTTTTATAGAATGGGACCCCTCTCAAAGAGAAGAAGGACCACCTCTTCATCACCGAATTGAAAAAGATGATTTGAAATCAATGTTGGAAGAGCGAGCTATAAAAAATATCAAGATAAAAGAAATAGATTACAATTCATATTTAGTTAGCGGTAGAAAAGTATAATGTATATAGATAGAATAATTCAAAAACAGTCTTTCTTTCAAAAGAGAGGCTGTTTTGTTGATTTTAGCAGCAATTTATGAAATGATTTAAGATAAGAAAAAAATTTTGAAATAGATATCGAATAAGGTGAAAATATGATAAAAAACAAACAGCGACTAATGATCCTGGCATTTACAATAATGATGATGAATGGAGTAGTAAATAATTTAAGAGCTCAGGTTGGTCCTTATATAATAGAAGATTATGCTCTAAACTACAGCAAACTTGGCATTTTGTTATCGTTTATTTCAATTGGGTCAATGCTGTTTTATTTTTTAAGTGGAAAGCTGATTGAGAAATTTGGTTTAATAAAATTACTTTTTTATGGGATTATCTATAATATAATTTCTTTAGCTGCTATTTATTTATCACCGAATTATTATTTCTTAACTGTTTCTTTTTTTCTGCTTGGATCAGGTTTAACACTTTTAAATATTGTTTCAGTAAATCTGATTTCAATATCATACAGCAAAAGCAGAGGTAAAATGATCAATCTTCTGCATTTGTTTTATGGTCTTGGTGGAATAATTGCTCCTTATTTTGTAACCTTAGTTTTAAAACTGGGTTTTAGTTGGGCCCATTCTTTTTTATTTTCAACTATTTTACTTGTTATTACACCACTTTACAAAAAAATTAGATAAAAAATTGGCGACTTATTCCTTCTTTTGATATAATATTTGTTACCTACAACAAATATGAAAGGAATAAAC
>NZ_SOEF01000058.1 GCF_004366375.1 Halanaerobium congolense | reverse complement strand
CTGCTTAAAACAGTAAAATCACATTACTTAAATTCTGCTAAATATTGAAATTTCAAGGTGCAAAAGGGTTATTTATGTGCGAAGTTTGAGTTAATAACATAATAGTTTCTCTACAGTCCATTTCTTTCAGTATTTAAAATATCAGCTTTTCTTTGCCTATGAAAAAAGACATTTTTGACCTCCAATCTTGAAATACATCACTGTATCTGAATAATACGATATAATGAATGAAATATCAAGCTATTTTAAGAATTATGGCTCTTTAATAGAGTTTTAATCAGTAAACTTTGCCAGAACCCCCATCAATTCATCGATTACCTCATCATCCTAGTGTACAAAATATATCTTCTTATTTTTTAGTTTTCTAAAAACAGTTTCAACAACTAAAGTAAATATTATTCTATATTTTAGATTTAGTCACTTATTCTTTTTGTTTTTAGCTACAGTAGCTAATTCTTCCAATGGAGTCTACCTTCCGAGTTTAAATATTATACCCCTGCCATGTATATTTAGATTAAAATTTTTAACCTTATACATCTTTAATATACTTATAATCAGCTTTTTTAACACTACTTTAAATTCGAATTCTGTTACCTCTTTTTCTAACTCTACAACCGCCTCACATTTTTCAGAATCAGCTTTTACAGATACAATACAATCAATTTTTTCTAATTCTTCTTTAGTATTCATTTCATAGTGTTCACATGGCATTCCTTCTATAATAATTGTCTTTTTCATATTTTTACAACTCCTGTTATATACACTATACATGTAGACGGTATAATTTATGATAGCATTACCTAGTGTTTTTGTCAAGATTAGATTATTTTTTGAGTTCTATCTCTTTGACAATATCAGACATAAGGTCATTGACTTCAACCGGTTCAAGTCCGGCTTTTTTTATATTTTCTATAGTTCTACGATTAATATTTGCTCCCCAGGTGTAGAGGCTAACCCAGTTAAACAGGTCCATCATTTTACCCATAAATTTATTCTGACTGCGCATATGCTCCAGCATAATTATTCTGCCATCTTCTTTAAGCACCCTTTTTAATTCCTCTAGTCCTTTTATCGGGTCAGGCACCGAACAGAATACACAGCTAGTTACAATAAGGTCAAAATAGTTATCCTCAAAATCTAGATTTTGAATATCCATTTCTAGTAATTTTGCCTCTTTATTTTGTTTTTTTAATTTTTTCTCTGCTTTTGAAATCATTTTTGGGCTGAAATCTATACCATAAATTTCAATCCCATTCGGATAATATGCAATATTTTTACCTGTTCCAACTCCTGCCTCAAGTAAAGCCATACTCTCTTTATCTATTTTCTTTTTAACCTTCTGCCATAGTTTCTGCCTCCAGTCTTTCATTTTTCCTTTTTCCATTAGATATTCTAAAGAGTCATAGACTGGGGCAATCCGATCATAGCGTTTTTTAATTTTTTCTTTTTTTACTCATAATTAAAACTCCTTATAAAGGTACTAACTAACTATATCAAATACTATAAAATCTAAATAATATCTATTGCTTATCTTATCACTATTATTTTTAAAAAAGACAGCACAGTCTATAAACCGAAAGGCTTTGACTATGCTGTCTTTAAATTCAAATTATTTATCTATTATTCTTAATTATCCAACACAGCCATAATATTTAAACTCAATTTCTAACTTCAATAATTTCTATTAAATTACCGTTCCAGTTATGAGCCCAGACTTCACCAGAATAGGCATTAACACTGACAAGACCTACAGGCTGGTTATTGTTTTCAACATAAAATGAATAATAACCTGAGAATTGATAGCCATTATCTTTAACTCTTAAACCGTTACTGCTGGCAAAGTCTCTAGCGTTTTCTAAAGCCTGTTCTCTATCAATTTGGGAGCGATTTGTTCTGTCATTCCAGCCCATCATAAAGGCCATTCCATAATTTCTATTCCACATCATATTTGGTCCATATTCGGGATAAACAACTCTGCGTACAGGATCAAACATTAGCGCAAAAGCTGCCTCCTTTTTATTTTCTTCTCTGACAACTAAATAATACGGGGAATTGCTGTAAGCTATCATATCTACTATTTGAAATTGGTCACCATAACGTTCTTTTAACAATTCTTGACTTAATTCAATAAGTTCTTCTCTTTCCATATTAGTGTTATTGGGGTTGTAATTTCTATTATTAACTCCGGGACCATAATCGTTCATAAACTGGTTATAATTGTTCATCATCCCAAAACGATCGTTTTGATCGCCATAATTATTGAAGCCCATCATTCCGTGACCCATCATAGCACCCATCATATTATTATACTGGTGGCCGATTGAGTTCCATTCATTATTGAAACCGCTGCTCATCATTCCAGATCCGTAGCCAGAACCGTTAGTTCCCATCATACCGGGACCATGGCTAAAGTTCTGGTTATTATTATTTCCATTATTATTTGTTCCTCCGTGAGCTCCACCGTGAGCCATTACTGCTGCTGAGAGAGTGAAAATCAAAGTTAGTGTCATTAAAACCGCAAAATACTTTTTATTAAACATTATTATCCTCCTTTATTTGATCTGCATCTTTTCTGCTTCTGCTTATTTTTTTGTTTAATAGTTTTAAGCAGTGTTTAAATCTATACTATTTTAAACTTTAGAAACAACTCTTTTAAGTCTGATAGACACCTCTTCTGCTATGGGTTTAAGCTGATCGTTATCAGTAATTCCAAGAGCCTTACTGGCATCAACAGCAGCAACAATTGTTTCTCCAGCATCATTCTCATAAACAATTACATTGCAGGGAAGAAGTAACCCTATTTCTGTTTCTTTTTTTAAAGCTTTAAAAGCAAAATTGGGATTACAGGCTCCCAGAATTTGATATCTATTAAAATCCTTATCTAGTTTTTCTCTGACAGTCTTTTTAACATCAATTTCTGTTAAAATTCCAAATCCTTCTTTCTTCAGCTCAGCTTTTAACTTTTCAATTGCCTCGTTAAAGTCCAGATCAACTTTTTTACTAAAACTATAATTACTCATAATGAGCCTCCTTCATTTTTTTAGATGTCTAAATTTTTTCAATTGATACTTATACAATGTAGGGGTATATAAACCTCAAAAAAATATTACTCTAAGTTTTTCTTTATTTCTTCAAATTCTTTTTTAGTTATTTCACCTTTCGCATATCGCTTTTTAGCAATTTTTAATGCTTGATCGTCATTATTAATGTCGATTATATTTTCTTGATTATGATTACTTCTATTAGAAAAATCTGATGGGTCTTTCCGGTGATTTGAACGATGCGAGTGCTGATTATAACCATAATTGTTAGGATGTTGATTGAGATATCCGCTTTCCCTTCCTAAGTAATAAATAACGGCTATAATTAAAATAACCCATAAAAACATCATATTTTAGCCTCCTTTAATTTTTTTCGATGATATTTAATAGATTTCCTTAACTGGTTAATTATATTATAATACCCAAATGTGAAGGAAATATGAATTTCATTAATTAATCAAAATACGTAGTAAGAGTATATAATTTTCAAAAATTTTAATTGTCTTTTTACACTAATTATAGAATAGCACTTCTCAACATCTATTATTAGTAAGTAGCTTACATTTAAACTGGTCATCTTAATTTAAAGCTGATCTTAATTAATAATATTTCAGAAAACTATCATTCTAAAATTTGAAGTGTATTTTTTTGGTTATAATAAAACCAAGCGGCAGCAGCAGAGCAAGTTGAATCACTGGAACTACAGCAATAGAAGTACCATAAACAAGAGGCATAGTTTCTTGATATCCCCAGCGTCCTAAATGTAAAGCATGAGCTTCAAAATAAAAAGCAATCAAAACTGAATATAAAGCAGAAATTACATAATCTTTTCTTTCCCAACTTTCAAGAAACCAGTTACTTCGGTGGTTTACAAATGCTAAAATTAGAAATAATCCTAAAGCAATAAAAACATCACCTATAGTTGCCTGGAACATTAATAACTGATGTTCAATAAAACTTTGGCCTTCCATTGTATAAAATAAACCACAGACAGAATATTCCCAAATGCTATGCAAGATAAGTTCTACAGCTGAAAAAATAAAAATTAATCTCAATGTTTTTTTCAAAGTTTATCCCTCCCACATTATTTTACTAATCAGTAATTAAATTTTATTATACCCCTGTTATTTATTACAGTTTAGCCACTAAATTTAATTCATTCCAATCAGCCACTGAACCAGCACATACTGCCAAATCTATTAATGCTTAAACTCAATACCTTACTTAAACTTAAATTCACATCAAATAACAACTCAATATATATTATAGATAATAAACATGAAAATTTATGTTTAATGTTTTACTAATAAAATTTAACTTAGTCAGGCAACATTATTGCTGACCATGGAACAAAATCCATTATTTATCTCTAATATCTTTACACCACTAAAATAATTCTTTTTTAATACTTGTAGTATAATATCAAAAAGCGACGGCTCTAAAAATAAAACCCCCAGAAAAGCTCCATTATTTACTGAACAAAATGAAGTTTCTCTGAGGGTAAATCATCTCAAATTTCTATTTTTTTTAATTACTTAGCTAATACAGGCAGTATAATTATCTAGATTCCATAGCCTCAGTTGGTTCTAATTTAGCTGCTTTCCTGGCCGGGATTATTGTTGAAATAGAAATCACAATTAGACCAAGAAAAAATGAAAAAACAGTGTTGCCTAAAGACGATCTCGGATAAATTGTCGAACTGTAAAGTACACTGGCATCAATACCACTAACAGCAGAGGCAAAGTCAATTCCTGTTTGAGCCAGATAGTTAAGCAGAAAACTGCCAATAACTGCTCCAAAAAGGCTGCCAATAAAGCCCATAATTGCTCCTTCAATTAAAAATAACTGAATGATGTTTTTCTTTTCCAGTCCCAGTGCTTCCATCATTCCAATTTCTTTTCTCCGCTCATTGACAATCATGATCATCGTGTTAACCACAACTATCGCAGCCAGACCAACCAGTAAAACGTAAATTGCATTATAAACATTTTTGGCCATATCCATATAACCGATCATTTCACTTGTTTCCCTAAAAGTTAGAGCCTCATATTTTGCTGCAGACTCATTCTGGGCGATTAATTCTTCTGTCTGCTTCAGGATTAAATCAGCAGAGTCTCTGTTTTCTCCAGCCAGAAGCAGCTCTGTAAGCTCTCCGTCCATATATAATAATCTCTGGGCTGTTTCAAGCGGCAGGTAAAAGACAATTTCATTTAAAAGCTGGAGACCACTTTCAATCCGGCCCACTATTTTAAAGGTGGCTCCCTGCAGTGAACTATAGGCTGTGTTATATAAAATTGTGACACTATCACCGACCTTACGATCTAATTCATTTAAGAGCTCTCTGCCCATATTAATTTCGCGGCTGCCGGCTTCAATCATTCTGCCCTCTGCTATATAATCTTCAATGGTTGTAAACTCTAATTCTTTTTCTGGTCTAACTCCCCAGCCGTTAAGGCTTACCAGTTCGCCACCATGACTAACTGTAGCCCCAAATTTAATTCTGGGAATAACATGTTCTACAATATCCAATTCTTCAAAATCAGCCAGCATCTGCTCTAAATTTCCGTCCTGCCAACCGTCTACCGGATAAATAAGCGGCGCATTCTTTTTTCTATTTGATACTCAGGAGCTGTAATTTTAACATGACCCGAATCAAAATAAATATTATCCCGATAAAGAGAATCAATCATTCCCAAAATAAAGCCTCTTGCCAGAACAACAATTATGATAGAAAAAGCAATAGCAAGAATAGAAATAAAAGTTCTCAATTTATGACGACTTAAATTTTTGAAAGCTATTTTGCTTAAAAATCTCATTTATACTCCCCCTAACGCCTTTCAATTGCATCTACAGGATCTTTTTTAGCTACCCAGTAAGCAGGAGGAATGCTTGCTATAAAAGAAACTAATAAAGCAAATAGAGCTACATCTATAAAAGCCCTCAGATTCCAGACCCCATATAATTTGCCGATGATAGGATACTGCTGGCAGATCCAGTATCTATCAGTACATTATCTAAACTTTTTTCTTTATCTCTATATTCAACTTTCATGGTTACAAAAGGTAAATTGTTAATTATTTTAAGATTTAAAGTCATATCCTAACACCTAACCACTTTCTTTCTTCTATTTCGAGATCTTCATTCTTAGTGTGAGCAACATAGAGTTCTCTTTCAGGATTCTTCTTGTGAAGTTCCCTATAAGCTTTCATCGCTTCCTCGCTATTATTAAATTTATCAAGAACAGCTATTTTATCAACAACTCGTTTTCCATGGTCTGAATGAGCTTCAATCGCTTCTAGTAGGATCCAACTATCAGGATATTCATCTCTAATATCTTTCCATTTCATTTTGAAATCATCCCCTTATTACTTTCTATTTCTATTATATCACAAAGCCATAGTTATAAAAACAAAAACCCCCAGAAAAGCTCCATCAATAACTGAACAAAATGAAGCCTCTCTGAGAGTAAATCATCTCCAATTGAGATGCTAATTTTATTCTATTTTCCACCGTGATTTCACCGCAGTGAGCCTCAGCCACCGTTAAATACCGCAGTGAAATATACAGTATTTTACAACTATATGGGATATTTCCAACACTAGGTTGCTGTTATGACAGGGATTATAAGAAAATCTAATAGCATAAGGAACTTCGACAAAACTCTCCGAAGCCTTGAGCGTAGGTTCGACTCCTACCGGGGGCACCATATATTATTTCTTGATAAAAAACAGTAAGATTTCAAGACTCAATTTTATTATCAATTATATTTCATGAAAGTTAAGATATCTTTTTTAAATCTTCTTTTGTCATCTTTTCAGTATAACTAAATATTTTATTCATTGCGTTAATGATATCCTTTAAAAACAAAAGATCTCTTCTCATTGGTATTTGACCCTCCTCGGGGCAAGCCCACGAGGATTCCTGCTTCTTAGAAGTGGTAATCCACCATCTCCACAGGCTTAAAATCCTGTTAGCCCAACAGTATATCCTCTAACTTGCCTTTTGTATTTTTAAACCTTCATCTAAGATGTTTTTGCTAGCATTAATATCTCTATCGTGTACTTTTCCACATTCAGGACATTTCCAGTTTCTTATTTTTAGATCTTTAACTTCTTTATTTTTATAGCCACAGTTATTACACAGCTGGCTGCTGGCAAAAAATGTGTCTATCTTAATCAAATCTCTTCCATACCATTTAGCTTTATAGGTTAATAATTCTATAAATTTACTCCAGCTAACATCAGATATTGATTTAGCTAAGTTAGAATTTTTAAGCATATTCTTTACTTCTAAAGTTTCAACTGCTATGAGTTGGTTTTCCTCAATTAATTTAGTTGAAAACTTATGAAGAAAGTCTAATCTAATATTAGCTATTTTTTCATGTACCTTAGCCAATTTCTTTTTAGTTTTATACCAATTATTAGAACCTTTTTCTCTTATAATTTTTTTGCTTGTCATGCTTTCACCTCCTCACTAATATTACGTTACGTCAAATCTAATAGTTTTTTTAAAAATATTAATAGTTATCATAATTGTCAGGTTAGGAATCTGTATAAAATGCAGGAATCCCTCCCCCT
>NZ_SOEF01000057.1 GCF_004366375.1 Halanaerobium congolense | reverse complement strand
TGAGACGGGGCAACGACTGACGGAAAGCTGTATACGGGAGAACCGTACGTGCAGTTTGACGAGGGGTCCCAGCTGAAAGGCTGGTCCTACTCTATTTAGCCAGGAAATTATACCTAATGGTTTGTTGGGGATAATATTTATAGTTTCATAATTTCCGCTATCAACAAAATTTAACCTTACTGTATTACAGATTGTCCGAAGGACATTTTGTTCATGTCCATTTAAGATTAACACTTTAAAAAGAGGGGATTTGACGTAACGTTATAACATCCAGGAGGTATAAAATGAAAATTTTAACACAAAGTAAAGAAAATTTAGCTCAGCTTAAAGAAGATGGAATTACAAGGAATCGACTATTTATACTGGCTCTACAGCACATGTTTGCGATGTTTGGCTCAACAGTACTGGTACCAGCACTGACGGGTTTAAATCCGGCAGTAGCACTTTTTACATCTGGACTCGGAACCCTGATTTTCCACTTAATTACCGGCGGAAAAGTACCTGCCTATCTCGGTTCTTCTTTCGCCTTTATTGCTCCAATCATAGCCGCTCAAAATCAGTTTGGTCGAGATGGGGCGATGCTTGGAATTATAACAGTTGGTCTTGTTTATGCCCTGATGTCAGTAGTAATTAGACTGCTGGGCACAGAATTTTTTCGTAAGCTGCTGCCGCCGGTAGTAATTGGCCCGGTAATCATTACAATTGGTCTTGGTCTTGCTCCAACAGCAAAAGATATGGCTTCAGAGCATTTATTGGTAGCCTTTGTTACTCTGGCAATCGCAGTCGGAGTCAGTGTATTTGCTAAGGGAATTATTAAAGTTATACCGATCTTGCTTGGAATAATGGGTGGTTACACTTTTGCTGCTTTTTTAGGGCTGGTAGATTTTGCACCGGTAATGGAAGCTTCCTGGTTTGCTCTACCTAAGTTTGCCTTGCCAACAGTAAGTGGTAACTTAAGAGCGATTACACTTGTGGCACCGATTGCCTTAGTGACTATGGTTGAACACTTAGGTGATGTTGTGGCGATTAGTTCCACTGTTAAAAAAGACTTTATTGAAGAACCAGGTTTACATAGAACCCTCCTGGGTGATGGAATTGCAACCTTAGTTGCCGGACTTTTCGGTGGACCTCCAAACACAACTTATGGAGAAAATGTAGGTGTTTTAGCTCTGACAAAAGTATATAACCCCGTGATTATTCAGCTGAC
Source organism: Halanaerobium congolense (assembly GCF_004366375.1). GTDB lineage: Bacteria > Bacillota > Halanaerobiia > Halanaerobiales > Halanaerobiaceae > Halanaerobium > Halanaerobium congolense. The sequence goes on along the minus strand of NZ_SOEF01000057.1, from coordinate 8,355 downwards.
AGCAGTAATAGTAATCTTAAGTTCTTTTGTTCAGAAGGTGGGAATTTTAATTCAGACTATCCCAACTGCAGTAATGGGAGGAATAGTTTTCTTACTCTTTGGTATGATTGCCTCTATTGGACTTAGAACCTTAGTTGAAAACAATGTAGATTTATCTAAAAATAGAAATTTAGTTATTGTCTCAGTCACTCTGGTAGTTGGAATTTCAAATCTGACTCTAAGCTTTGCCGGACTGGAATTTGGAGGAATGGGACTGGCAGCGATAGTCGGAATAGTAATGAATTTAATCTTACCAGCAGTGGAAAAAGATGATGAAGTAGAAGACCTTGACGAAGATTTGAATTTAGAACCAGAATTGAGATATGAAGCTAACTAAATTCGGGCAGGAGGGAATTAGATGAGTTTAAAAAGAAAAGATTTTTTGGGGCTCTATAACGTATCAAAGGAAGAAATCAATGAAATTCTTGATACAGCAGTAGCCATGAAAGATATTTTGACCAGAACAGTTAAAAAAGTTCCAACACTGCGTGGGAAAACAGTAATCAATTTATTTTACGAACCTTCAACCAGAACTAAGTTTTCCTTTAATCTGGCAGCAAAAAGATTGAGTGCAGATGTAATGAGTATCTCCAAATCTTCCAGCAGTATTGCCAAGGGAGAAAGTCTGCTCGATACCGCAAAAACTATGGAGGTCATGGGGGCTGATGTGGTAGTTATTAGACACAGTGCTCCTGGAGCAGCTAAATTTCTGGCCGAAAATATTTCTGCAAGTGTCTTAAATGCCGGGGATGGTGCTCATGCCCATCCAACTCAAGCCCTTCTGGATATCTACAGTATTAAAGAAAAACTGGGTGAGATTGCGGGATTGAAGGTTTTAATTGTCGGAGATATAGCTCACAGTCGAGTAGCCCGTTCAAATATTTGGGGTTTAAACAAACTAGGTGCTGAAGTTTCTGTTGCTGGTCCCCAAACATTAATGCCTAGAGAAATAGAGAAAATGGGTGTTAATGTTTATACTGATCTGGATCAAGCTTTAGAAAATGTAGATGTGGTTAATATTTTAAGAATCCAGATGGAAAGACAGGAAAGAGGACTCTTTCCTTCCATCAGGGAATATAGAGAAATTTATGGAATGAATGCTGAACGTTTGGAGCGGATTGGAAAAAATGCGATGATTATGCATCCGGGTCCAATGAACCGAGGCATAGAGATCGAAAGTTCAGTCGCAGATAGCCCACAGTCAGTAATCACTGAACAGGTAAAAAATGGTGTGGCAATCAGAATGGCACTACTTTATCTGCTGGCCGGGAGGGAGATAGATAATGAAGACCTTAATTAAAAATGGAAGTGTTTATGATTCAAAAAATGGACTTGCTGGCAAATATGATATTTTAATTGAAGGCAAAAAGATTTATGCAATTGAAGCAGAAATTAAAAATCAGAGTTATCAGGTTATTGATGCTGAAGGAAAAATTATTATTCCTGCTTTGATTGATATGCACACCCATCTCAGAGAACCCGGCTATGAAGAAAAAGAAACTGTAAAAACAGGTTCGGAGGCAGCAGCAGCTGGAGGGTTTTCGGCAGTAGCAGCAATGCCTAATACAAAGCCAATTGCTGATAACCCAGCTGTAGTTGAACATATGAAACACAAGGCTGAAACGGCAGCAGTTAGAGTCTATCCAATTGGCAGTATCACTCAGGATAGTAAAGGAGAGGTTCTTTCAGAAATTGGGACCCTTGCTAAAGCTGGGGTGAAAGCCTTGTCTGATGATGGAAATCCAGTAATGAATTCAGAAATTATGCGGAGAGCAATGGAGTATGCTTCAGCATTTGAGCTGCCAATAATTGATCACTGTGAGGACGAAAATTTATCTCAAGATGGAGTAATGCATGAGGGATATTATTCGACAATTTTTGGGCTGAAAGGAATTCCGGCAGCAGCTGAAGAGATTATGGTGGCCCGGGATATAGTTCTAGCAGAGATGACAGGGATTCATCTGCATATTGCCCATTTGAGTACTGAGGGAAGTTTAAATCTTGTAAAAGAAGCTAAAGCAAGAGGGGTTAATATCACCTTTGAAGTAACACCTCATCATTTATTACTAACTGATAAAATTATTGAAAACTATAATCCAGACGCAAAAGTACATCCACCGCTTAGATCTCAAAGAGATAAAGACATACTGGTTAAAGCTTTAAAAGATGGTGAAATAGATGTGCTGGCTACAGATCACGCCCCTCATACATTTGAAGATAAACTGGGAGAGTTTGATTATGCGGCTTTTGGTATTTCTGGTTTAGAAACAGCACTGGCACTTTTATATCATAATTTTATTAAAACAGAAATCATAGACTGGGATGACCTACTGAGAATGTATTATTATAAACCTGGTGAAATAATGAAAATTGAATCTGAAGGTTTAAAAGAAGGAGCAAGAGCAGACCTTTTAATTTTCAACCCTGAAAGAGAATGGACAGTAGATAAGAAAAAATTAAAATCTAAAGGAAAAAATACACCCTTTGTCGGTCAGAAGTTATGCGGGAAAAATGAACTTACTTTCGTCGGTGGGAAATTAGTATACGATGACCAAGGAGGCAGAAATGAAATACTTTATTGATCAGCTGCAGCAAAAAATTGAAGCCAAAGATTCTCGAATTTGTGTTGGACTTGATCCACACTTAGAAATGATGCCGAAAAATATTCTAGCAGCTGAACTATTAGAAGATATAGAAACAAATAAGAAAGCGATTGCAGATTCAGTCTTAAAATTTAATCAGGATTTAATTGATGCTGTTGCAGATATGACAGCAGTTGTTAAGCCACAGATGGCATTTTATGAAAAACTTGGAGTTCCTGGAATGGAATGTCTCTGGCAGACAATGGCCTATGCTAAAACAAAAGATTTAATTGTTTTATTGGATGGGAAAAGAAATGATATTGGCTCAACAGCAGGAGCTTATGCAGAAGCTTATCTAGAAAATAAAAAAATAGGGGTAGATTCGATAACAATTAATCCCTATTTAGGTAGAGATGGTGTTCTTCCTTTTTTAGAAAACAAAGAGAAGGGAGCTTTTGCTCTGCTTAGAACTTCAAATCCATCTGCAGGAGATCTGCAGGATCTTAAATTAGATGACGGCAGAACAGTTTACCAGGCAGTTGGTGATTTCTTACAGGACCTGGGCAGAGATTATTTGGGCGAATGTGGTTATTCTAATCTGGCAGCAGTAGTTGGAGCGACTTATCCAAAGGAATTAAAAGAAATAAGATCTCAGCTTGATTCAGTATTTTTTTTAATTCCTGGTTTTGGTGCTCAGGGTGGAGGAGCAGCAGATATAAAAGCAGGTTTTGATGAGGATGGCAGAGGAGCAGTTGTCAATTCATCGCGGGGAATTAATTTTGCCTACAGACAAGAAGAGTATTCGTATTTTGGGGCAGAAAACTATGCCAAAGCAGCAAGAGCTGCCGCTGAAAAAATGAAAAAAGAAATTAATGATGTTTTAAAATAGTGAAGCAATTCACTTGTACCAGGTACAAAAAGGCTTTTTTGTACCTGGTACCAACCAATAGGATGTACCAATAGGATGTGATCTCAATAGGAAAAAGGAGAAATTTAATGTTTAAAATTATTACAAATGAAGAAGTAGGACCAGATATTTTTAAATTAGCCTTAAAATATGATCAGCTCCCTCAAAAGCCGGAGCCTGGACAATTTTTTAATATTAAAGTTAGCCAAGAACTTAGTGATGATCCACTTTTAAGAAGACCTTTTAGTATTTTTGATTTTAAGTCTGAAGAGAAAAGAGTAGAATTCATTTATAAAGTAGTTGGAAAAGGAACCAAAATACTCTCTAAATTAAAAAACGGAACTGAACTCGATGTTTTGGGTCCATTGGGAAGTCCCTTTTCCTTGAATAATATGAATAAAGAAATTAATCTTATTGGCGGTGGAATGGGAATTGCGCCTCTGTTTTATTTGGCCAAAAAGCTAGAAAAACAAAATGCAGATCTAAAAGTTTATCTTGGTGCTGCAGATAAATCAGAATTAAATTTTTTTGAAAATAAATTTAGTCAATTAAAAGCAGATATATATTTAGCATCTATGTCAGAAGAATTAACTATTAAAGGAACAGCTCTAGATTTATGGTTGAAAAAACTGAAAAACAAACCTGATTTTATTTACAGCTGTGGACCTGAAAAAATGCTGGCAGCAGTTGAAAAAGAAGCACTAAAAAACAATATTATTGGTGAAATATCTATTGAAAAAAGAATGGGCTGTGGAATTGGAGTTTGTTTATCCTGCAGCTGTGAAACAAAAACAGAAGACAAGAAAAATAAAAGAGCATGTGTAGAAGGGCCGGTTTTTGAATTAGGGGAGGTTGTTCTGGATGGTTAATTTAGAAAGAAGAGATCTTGATCTAAAGGTATCAATGAAATCAAAAAATAACAAAAGTTTAAAACTCAAAAATCCTCTAGTTACAGCTTCGGGAACATGTGGAAATGGTAAAGAACTGGCAGAGTTTTTTGATATTAATCAGCTTGGTGCTTTTACCACTAAAGGAATCACTGTTAAATCACAATCTGGAAATAAAACTCCAAGAATAGCAGAGACTTCAGCTGGTATTTTAAATTCAATCGGTTTGGAAAATCCAGGTGTAGACAGTTTTATAACTGATATACTTCCTGAAACTAAAGATTATACTCTTCCTATTTTGGCTAACATTTCCGGCTACAGTAAGCAGGATTTTATAACATTAGCAGAGAAGTTAGAAGGTAAAGAGGAGCTGGCAGGAATAGAAGTTAATTTATCCTGCCCTAATATAAAAGGTGGGGGTATGGTTTTTGGTACAGACTCAGAAAAAGTTTTTGAGATCACTAAAAAAGTTAGAGAAATTTATTCCGGTTATATCATAGTTAAATTAACACCAAATATTACTAATATTACAGAAACTGCATTGGCAGCTGAAGAAGCTGGAGCAGATGCAGCTGCAATGATAAACACTTTATCAGCAATGAAGATTGATATTGACCGACAAAAACCTCTACTTGCTAACACTTTCGGAGGTTTATCCGGGCCAGCAGTTAAGCCTGTAGCAGTAAAAATGGTTTATGACTGTTATAAAAAACTAAATATCCCAATTTTAGGACTGGGTGGAGTTAGATCTGGTGCTGATGTAATAGAGTTTATGCTTGCCGGAGCAACTTCTGTTGGAATAGGAACTATTAATATGATTGAGCCAGCAGCAGGATTAAGAATAATTAAAGAAATTGAAAATTACATGTTAAAACATCAAATTCAGAAATTAAGTTCAATTATTGGAGCTGCACATTAAATAATTTAAATAGGGAGTGGATCAAATGACACAGGAAGAAATCAGAGAACTTTTAGTAGAAACAGATGTGATTCAAGAAGGCCATTTTGTTTTAAGTTCAGGCAGGCATGCTGATATTTACATGCAGTGTGCTAAAGTTTTACAGTATCCCAAGCATGCATCTACACTGGCAGCTGAAATTGCAGCTAAATGGGAAGAGGAAGAAATAGATGTTGTGATTGGGCCAGCACTGGGTGGAGTTGTTTTATCTTATGCAGTTGCCGAAAAATTGGGGGTTCGCTCAATTTTTAGTGAACGCAAAAATGGAGAAATGAAAATCAGAAGAGGATTTGAACTAAAGCCAGGGGAAAAAGTATTAGTTGTAGAAGATGTTGTGACAACAGGTGGTTCGGTTAAAGAAGTCCTGGCTGTTTTAGAAGACTTAGATGTTGAAATTATTGGATTAAGTTCAATTGTTGACCGCAGTAATGGTAAAGTTAAATTCAACTATGATTTTAAAGCACTACTGCCAGTTGATATAAAATCGTATAAAGCAGGCCAGTGTGATTTATGTAAAAAAGAAATTCCAATCACTCGTCCTGGCAGTAAAGAAAAATAAGGATTGTATCTTAGCAACAAAAAAAATATTAAAACTTAGCTTGTGAATATAAAGACAAAACAAAAAAAGACATGTATAATTATAACTGTAATCTATTTGTGAAAATATTATTATATTCACAGGGTAATAAATTTAAACAAATTTCAAGGAGGAATTATTTATGGCAAGTGAAGCAGCAGCCCAAAAAAAGAGTAACTGGCTGAAGATCGTTATCTTTGTTGCAATAATTGCAGCAGTAGTAATAGCAGTAAGACAATTAGGATATATGAAATACTTACAAAGTCCACAATTATTAAAAGAAGCAATTGATGGTTTAGGATTTTGGGGGCCAGTAGTTTTCATTCTTTTATGGGTTGCATCAGCAGTATTTTTCTTACCTGGAGCTGCCTTAGGAATTGTAGGAGGAATATTATTTGGACCATGGTTAGGAACCTTTTATACTGCTTTAGGATCAACAATTGGTGCAGTAGCAGCGTTTCTAGCAGGTAAATATGTTGCAAGAGATATGGTTAAAGGTTTAGTCGAAAAAAATCCTAAACTGCAGAAGATTGATGAAGGAGTAAAAAAAGAAGGCTGGCGTTTTGTTATGTTAACAAGACTTGTACCAGTTTTTCCATATAATGCTCAAAACTATGTTTATGCTATGACAGCAATTAAATTGCCTGTTTATGCACTAACTACTTTTGTCTTTATGTTACCAGGCTGTTTTGCTTTCTCATTTGCAGGTGGAGCAGTTTCTGCAGGAGGAAGTCCAACTAAAATCATTGCATATTTAGCAGTAGCAGGTGTAGCACTTTTTGCAATTTCTTTAATTCCAAAATATTTAAAGAAAAAGCACGGAGATGTTTTGGAAGATGACGAGTAAAATAAATTAATAATTAGAGGCTCTCATTTTGAGAGTCTTTTTGCTTTTATATTTGCATTTTATGTTATAGATGATTATAATAAATTATACAGAAAATAATTTTAAAGGAGTAGTGATAAAATGCAAAATTATGATTTTGTTCATTCTTGTATTAGAGTAATGGATTTAGAAAAATCAGTTGATTTTTACAAAAAGGCTTTAAACTTAAAAGAAAGCCGCCGCAGAGATTTTCCTGAAGATAAATTCACCTTAGTATATTTAACTGATCAAAAGGGTAATTTTGAGTTAGAGTTAACTTATAATTATGACCGTGAGGAACCATATACAATTGGAAATGGCTACAGTCATATCGCAGTTAAAGTTGAGGATTTAGAAAAATCTTATCAGCGACACAAAGCAGCAGGTTATGAGGTTGGAAATCTAAAAAGTTTAAGTGAAGGATCATCCGGATATTATTTTATTACCGACCCTGATGGCTACAGAACCGAAGTTATTGCCAAATAATTTAAATAAGATACTAAAAAAGCTCAAACTCTAGATTAAATAGAGGTTGAGCTTTTTTTGAATTTAGGCAGGTAAAGGGAGTAATTATCTTGAATAATAATATAGAGAGAATAAAATTAAAAAATATAAATTAATAACTGAAAGGAAGATTTATTTGCCAAGAAAAAACTCATATTTAGCCTTATTTTTTAAATCGATTCCAGTAGGACTTGCCAATACTCTACCGGGGGTAAGTGGAGGTACGCTGGCCCTGGTTTTAAATATTTATGAAACTTTAATTAATGCCATTAAAGAGATTAAAATCAAAAAACTCTTTGTAATTGGATTGGGGGCAGCAGCTGGAATTTTATTTGGTTCAGCTGTGATAACTGATCTTTATCAAAACCAACCTTTAATTGTAAATTATTTTCTCTTTGGTTTGGTAATCACCTCAGCCCACTCGACTTACAAAAAAATTGGTCATTTGAGCTTTGTTAAGATTTTAGTAATGGTTTTAGCTTTTGTGTTGGCTCTCTTTTTCTCAAGAGAAATTCAGCTTGGATTTTTAAATGCTAAAGGTCTTGTCTTATTTTTTATAGCAGGTTTTTTTGGTAGTATAGCTATGATTTTGCCGGGAATTAGTGGAGGTACACTTTTAATTTTAATGGGAGTTTATCATCCGGTTTTAAATGCCATCAATAATCTAGATTTTTTAATTTTAATAGTTTTTGGAGCAGGAGTTGCAGCAGGACTTTTGGTTTTTGCCTGGCTTTTTTCTTATCTGCTGCAGAAACATCAAAAAGAAATCATGGTAGTTTTAACAGGGCTGATTCTTGGTTCCTCAGCAGCAGTTTTCCCAAGTCAATTCAATATTAGCGGATTGGCAGCTTTTGCAGCTGGAGCAGTTTTAATTATTATTTTAGAAATTATTGGTCAGAACACTTAATATTTAGATTAATAAATATTTAAAAATAGATAATTTTATCTAAAACTGCCAAGAAAACTCCATCCAAGCTATGCATTGGGTGGAGATGATTTGGCTATTTACTTTGATTTTCAATATTTTTTTGATTAT
>NZ_SOEF01000056.1 GCF_004366375.1 Halanaerobium congolense | reverse complement strand
CATTCTGAATATTTTTATTATAATTAAAATTAGTGGTGATCTATTACTATTTACTTACATTTTATGGTAACTATCATATTTTATTTGACGTTATCAATAATTTATTTTTTAAGTTGAATATTTATTTGCTAATAACCTTTCAATTCTAAATTATTGATTATATTATTAATACTAATCCATACCAATATAAGCTCCCTTTGCTGCAGGAACTGCATGACGAACATAAAGTCCTAAAGTTCCACTGTTAAATTTAAACTTAGGCTTTTTCCATTTTTCTTTACGTACTGCTAATACCTTATCAATTTCTGCAGCCGATTTTTCTTCTCCATTCAGGCCAATGATATTTAGTTTTCGTCCCGGAATATCAATTTCTATTAAGTCTCCATCTTCAACTAAAGCAATTGGCCCGCCATCAACAGCTTCTGGAGAAACATGTCCGATAGCTGGGCCTCGGGTTGCCCCAGAATATCTTCCATCTGTGATTAAGGCTGTAGAAGTATTTAATACTTCATCTGAAGCTATTGCCTCACTGGTATAAAACATTTCCGGCATTCCACTTCCTTTAGGACCTTCATAGCGTATAATTACAGCATCACCAGAAACTATATCACCTGATAAAACAGCATCTAAAGCTTCTTCTTCAGTATCATAAGCTTTAATTCTGCCTTTGAATTGATGCATTTGAGGATCAACTGCTGAATGTTTAACCACAGCTCCCATTGGAGCCAAATTACCTTTAAGTACAGCTAAGGATCCTTCATCATTAATTGGAGATGAAGCTGGGTAAATTACATCATTTGGCAAATTTTTAGGTGCTTCACTTTTCATATAATCTAGATAGCTAAATTTATCAAGTTCTTCTAAGTTTTCTGCCAGAGTTTTTCCGGTAACTGTCATCTGATCTAAATGCAAATAATCTTTTAATTCTTTCATCACAGCCGGCAGCCCGCCTGCATACCAAAAATAGTGAGTTGGGTATTTACCACTTGTTTTTATGTTTGCAATAAAAGGTATCTTACGATGAATTTCATCAAATTGATCTAATTCTATTTCGATTCCAAACTCGTGTGCAATAGCAGGAATGTGTAAAAGGGCATTTGTTGAGCCACCAATTGCAGCATGAATCATAATAGCATTTTCAAAAGATTTACGGGTGACTATATCAGAGGGTTTTATTCCCTTCTTGACTAGATCTACTAAATAATGACCTGCCTCTTTTGTCATAATCTCTAGAGCTGGACTGGTTGAAGGAATTAAAGCAGCTCCAGGCAACGCTAAACCAAGTGCTTCAGACATTAACTGCATAGTAGAAGCAGTTCCCATAAACTGACAAGCACCACAGCTTGGACAGGCTGAATACTGATACTGTTTAAACTCTTCTTCGGTAATTTCACCTCTTTTGAGATCTGCAGAATAAGTTCCAATCATTTCTAAAGTTAAACCAGCTGGCCCAGGTGCCATTGAACCTCCTGGTATATGAATCGCAGGAAGATTGAGTCGTAAAATAGACATCAGATGGGCAGGCACCGACTTATCACAGCTGGAAAATAAAGCAATCCCATCATAAGGTGCTGCCATTGCCTGAATTTCAACCATATTTGCTATCATTTCTCTGGAAACTAATGAATAGTTCATACCATCATGTCCCTGAGCAATGCCATCACAAATATCTGAGGTTGTCATTCGACTTCCCATAACATCAATTTTTTTAAGTTCATTTTTTAGTGTACTTACATATTTATCTAAATGAAAACTTCCTGGATGACCATTACCATAAGTATTGGCAATTATAATCTGCATTTTATCTAAGTCATCTGCAGTCCAGTCCATTCCCATTCTTAAAGCATCTATTTCTGCTCCCTGTTTTCTTATTTCTTGACTTCTAAGCAATAAAACCATCTCCTTGGTAATTAAATGTTGATATCTAATATATCAGCTTTGTTATAATATTAGGGGGTATTCACCCCCCCTTTTGAAAACTATTTATTAAAAAAATCAACCACATTTTGTGCAGCTAAAACATCCATTTTTATAAAGATTTCTTCAGTAAAAGTTCCAACGTGAGGTGTTAATAATACATTATCACAATCTACTAAAACTGAATCAGTTTTAGGCTCAGTGTCAAAAACGTCTACTGCTGCATAAGCTATTAAATCACTATCTAATGCCTTTTTTAAATCTTTATTATTAACTACTGCTCCCCTAGCTGTATTAATTAAAATTGCTTTCTTTTTCATTTTTTTTAGTGCCTCATAATCAATTAAGTTTTCTGTATGTTTATTTAAAGGAACATGTAATGTTATTATATCAGCTTTTTGATATAACTCATCCAAACTAGAGTATTCCATTTCAAATTTTTCTTCGACTTCTAACTTTCTTTCAACATCATAATAAATGACATCTAAATCAAAAGCCTTGGCTTTCCTGGTTATTTCTTCACCAATATTACCCATACCAATAATACCCAGAGTTTTTCCTTCTAAACTATTTCCAAGTATCTTATTCCACTTCCCTTGATGCATCTCTTTGTTTAGAGGGATAATTCTTCTAGAAATATTTAAGATAAATGACATTACCAGCTCTGCTACAGGTTTTTCAACAACACCTAAAGTTCTTGCAACCTTGATACCTTTTTCTTCGGCATAATCAACTGCAACTGAATCAGTTCCAACACCTCTCCTAGCAATTATTTCTAAATTTGGAGACTGATCAATAACATTTTGTGATATTTCTTCTAAATCACAAATAATAGCATTCGCTTCTTTACTTAAAGAAATTATTTCTTCTTCCTTGTCTAAAAATTTATCATATTTATTTTCTATTACCTCAAATCCATTATCTTTCAATATCGTAAAAGCTTCGTCAGAAAACTTTCCAAAATATTCTGAGGTTATAGCAACTTTTTTTGACATTATTATGCCTCCTAAAATTTTTAATTTAATACTTAATTAATTAAATTCCTAGTGATGGAACAAATAATTTAGGAATATAAAAAGCGATATCCGGGAAAAATGCCATGAATATTAGAACTGCTAAAACAACCGCAATAAACATTATCACTGCTCCAAAAGAACGCTCAATCGACATATCTCCAATTCTAGCAGCAATTAAAAGACAAAGTCCATAAGGTGGAGTTACTAAACCAATGGCAAGTGTTACAATTACAACCATCCCTAACAAAACAGGACTTATACCTAAATTTATTGAGAGCGGCAAAATTACTGGTATAAATAAAATCATAGCTGGTATAGCATCCATAAATGTCCCAACAAATAAGAAAAAGAGAATAATGATTACCATAAATACCGAAGTTGATTGTATATGAGCAGTAAAGAATTGCTGCACAATAGTAGAAACCTGATAATAACCCATTAATTCTCCTAAAGCACTTGCAGTAGCTAAGGCAAATAAAGAAAGAGAACTTAAAGTTAAAGTATCTTCTAATATTCCCGGTAAATCTTTAAATTTAATAGTTTTATAATAGAACATACCAATCACAAATGTATATAAGGAAGCAAAAGCTGCAGCCTCAGTTGCTGTGTACCAGCCAGTTATAACTCCACCAATAATTATAATCGGTGTCATAAGAGCTGGAAAAGCTTCTTTTGCTAATCGTAATATTTTCTTCAAATTAGTTCTCTCATATTTTGGGTAACCACGCTTTAATGAGAGTATATAAATAACTATCATCATTCCCAGACCACTTAAAACTCCAGGAACAATACCCGCAATAAATAATTCACTGACAGATGTATTAGTTAAACCAGCATAAATAATCATCGGAATACTCGGTGGAATAATAACACCAATAGTAGAAGAAGCAGCTGTGACTCCAACTGCAGTTTCCTTGTCATAGCCTGTATCTATCATATTTGGAATTAAAACTTTACCTATCCCTGCAGTATCAGCCTGAGAAGCACCTGATATTCCGGCAAAAATCATAGACACTAAAACATTTGCATGGGCCAGTCCACCCCTAATATGACCAACAAGAGCAATAGAAAAGTTGATTAATTTTTTTGAAATCTCACCACTGTTCATTAAATTTGCAGCTAAAATAAATAACGGTACAGCTAAAAGAACAAAAGAGTTCAAACCATTAAACATTTTCATAACTACTGTAACTTCAGGAATATATGGGGCAGCTGAGATCCCTAAAAATGCTATAATTCCAATCACAAAAGCTATCGGCACACCAATAAACATTAAAAATAAAAATAAAGCAATTAGTCCAAATCCTAACATTATTCACACCTCTTCATTTCTTTATAAGCATCATATATATGGTCAATCATATATACACTCATACTGATCCCCATAATTGGAATTGAAATAAACATATATCCCATTTTAAAACTCTGTATAGAAAACCAATTATAATTCCAGAAATTCTGTGTTGCGATAATACCATAATAAATTAGAGCAATACTAAAAATTAATAAAATTGTATTAATAAATATAATTAAAATAGATTTGGCTTTACCAGTTAATTTATTAAAAAATAAAGTGAAACGGAAATGTCCTTCTCTATGTATCATAACCGATGCACCCATAAACACTGACCAAATAAAAGAATAATTAGCAGCTTCTTCTGTCCAAATTAAAGAAATACCAGTATATCTAGCAAACATTTGAATTACAATAACAAGAAAAAATAGTGATAAAAAAATCACTCCAAATGTAACCTGGATTTTTTCCATTATTCTAGTAATTTTCTTAATCATTGTTTCACCTCTTTTTATTCATAATAAAAATTTCATGTATTAAAAATTATTCATGTAAATAAATTAACTATTTATTGAAAAAATACTCCTAACAGGTTTTTACCTGTTAGGAGTGATTATCTTTAATTACTTAAGTTCTCTAATCTGTTCTAGTAATTCTGTTACACCATATTCTTCAGCTGCTTCATTCTGATAAGGTACAGCAGCTTCAATGAATGGTTCTCTATTAAGCAGGTTGATTCTGCCGCCATCCTGCATGAGAATTTTTTTGTACTCTTCTTCCTGAGCATATAAGGATGCTCTTTCAGCTTCTACACTAGCTTCTGCAGCTTCCATTAAAATTTCCTGCTGTTCAGCTGAGAAACTGTCAAACTTACGACCATTGATTAATAAGAATCTTGTTGTATAATCATGTCCAGTTTCAGATGTAAATTTACCATTTGCAGTCTTATGGTGATTCTGCTGTACATAATAAGGATATGCATTTTCAGCTGCATCTACAACATTCTGCTGAAGTGCCTGATATAATTCGCCCCAAGCTACAGATGTAGGAACTGCACCTAAACTGCTCCAGTAATCTGCAACAACACCAGAAGTCTGTGTTCTGATACTTACACCATCAAGATCTTCGATTTCATAAATTGGCTTTTTACCATAATAATGTCTTACACCAGCAGTCCAGTAACCAATCAATTTAAAGTCATTATTAGACTTTTCATTTACTATGTCTGCCATTTGAGCTCCTACTTCACCATCAACAACTTTTTCCCAGTGATCATAGCTATCAAACAAATATGGGAATGCAAATAACTGAATTTCATTGATACCGGTTCTGCTCATAAACCCAGGTGAAACTAATACAACATCTGCAGCACCAAGTTTAAGTTTTTCAACTAGCTCTGCTTCACTTGTACCTAAAGTACCAGCGTGTACTTCTACATTAATCGCACCATCAGAAAGTTCTGCAGCTTTATCTTTAAAAGCAAGCAGACCTACCTGATAAGGGTTTTCGGGAGAAGTCTGATTATGTGCAGCAACAATCTTTAATTCCTCTACAGCCATAGCACCAACAGAAAATACAGCGATTATTAATAAAGTGATTAAAACAATTGAAATTTTATTTTTTAACATAATTTCCCTCCTGATAATTAATAAAAGTTTTTATTAAAAAAACGACCAAAATTAAAATACCACCTCCTAAATATTTTGATTAAGGGATTATGAACTTATAGGCTTAACCCTTTATATATTAAATAATAGAATCTATTATTTAATTACTGTTTTGAATAGTAAAACAATGTTTTGTATTGAATCTATATAAAATATTCGCTGTAATTTTTAAAAATCCTTCTTTTATTTCTCAAAAACCCATAATCCTGTTGCAGGATTATCAATATAAAATATTTCTTCACTATTTATCTGGTTAAATCCATTTTTTAGCTGTTCTAAATTATATTTATTAATTGTTTTATCATAATCTAAATAATTAAAATTAACTTTCTCAATTTCATCTCTGCTAAGCTTAGGAGCAGCTAGTGAAATTTTAAACCTACCCTCTGAAGATCCATGAATTAAATGAGCGGCAGCAGAAAGATTATTTTTTAAATCATTGTTTTCTTTGAGATAATTAAGAACTCTTTCTGTTCCAACATATCCGTATTTGCGAATAAGTTGATCAATTTCTCTATCTTCCCCAAATTTATGAATACCGGGAGCAATAATAACCAGCTCTCCTCCGTCAGCTACGGCCATTCTGGTCCTATAAATTGCTTTAGCTCCAATCCAGGTGCTTTTAAATTTATCTTCTTTTAGAAAAACAACAATTTTTTTAGGTTGTTTTCTTATATTTATAATATTTTCTTTTTGACTTGCGGCAACAGCTTTTTCAAAACTATCTCTATCACTACCTGTAAAAATCCCCTTAATTTTTGTTAGTCCAGTCTTTTTGTCACTAATAGAAGAATTAACTGACATCAAATATAATATTGGTAGTTGGTCTAGAAACTCTTTTTGACAGTAATCATAAAGCTTTCTTACCGGAGAATGATCTTTACCCATAATATTTTCCATCCCAGCTAAGGCACCTAGAAAATGAGATTTATTAATAATTTGACTGCCTCCACAACCAACAACAATATTTTTAGTATAGTTAGCCATTCCTACAACCTCATGTGGAATTACCTGCCCTAAAGAAATTATAAGGTCATATTTTTCAGAGAAAATATTTTTATTTATTTCTAATGGAACAGCATCATTTAGCTGATCTTGAGAAAATTCTTTCATTTTTCTACTAGGTATTTCTCCGACTTTAATAGTATCATGACGCCAATTGTGTTCTAAAAAATCTTCAGGTGGTATTTTACCAAACATTGATTTAATAGCCTGCTTACTCATTGGATCATGAGTTCCTGAAGCAGGTAAAATATCAATATTCTCAACTCTATCTTTTAATTTAAAGTATAATTTTTCAGTTATAAGACCTAAAGAAGAAGATTTTCGTGTGTAATCTGGCGGAACTAAGAGTAAACTTTTTACATCACCTTCAATTACCTCATTTGAAAGCTCATTTAAATAATTATTAATAGCTGAATCACTTAAATATTCTTTTTTACTGATAACTTCAGATTTGATTTCTTGCATTATCAACTCTCCTATACTATACACTATTTGGAACTAAGCTCTCTTTTTGATTTCTGCATCTTCAGCAATTTTAACCCTATCTAAATGTTTAAATAAAATTTTGTATGCTTTTTCTTTCTTTCCTTTAAGAATACAATCAATCAAATCTATGTGTTCCTGTCTTGAAGTTTCAGAACGCTGATCATTTAAATAGCTAAAAAGCATAGTAAAATGATTAATCATCTTTAAATAACTATCAATTAAATAATTGTTATGTGAAGCAAAAACAATTTCTTTATGCAGTTGACTATCAAAAACACTAAAATGTTTATGATGACTTTTAAGAAATTTGTCTTTGAGTTCGACAATTTTTTCTTTATCAATCTGTCCAAAATAATTATTTAAACAATAAAGTTCATGCATTTTACGAACTTCTAAAATATCGTTAACCTCTGCCTCAGAAAAATTCTTTACGAAAAAACCAACTCTTGGTTTGTTTTCCACCAAATCCTCATTTGCTAACCTTCTCAAAGCGTCACGAACTGGCATTAAAGAAATACCATGCTCCTCAGCAATCCGCCTCGTATTAAGCTGTTCTCCTAATTCTACTTCTCGATTTAAAATCTGTTCTTTGATCAATGTATAAACTTGATCAGTTAAGCTTTTTTTATTAATAACCATAATAACACTTCCTATATATTTCTGTGATATATCAGATGCTCTATATTACATATTCAACACTGACAAAAAAATTCCTGCAAAAAAATAAACTTTTTTAATAAACCCGCATGTTTTCTCGTAGATAATCATAGATTTTACGTGCTGTTTTACCGCTGATACCATCAACTTCCTTAAGCTGCCAAATCTTTGCCTCCCTAATTTTAGCAAGTGAGCCAAAATGCTGTAGTAATGCATTTCTCCTGGTTTCTCCCACTCCAGGAATCTCATCTAGCATAGAGTGAGTCAACCTCCGTGATCTAAGTTTGCGGTGATAGCTAACAGCAAAGCGATGTGCCTCATCTCTTATCCGCTGCAGCAGCTGCAGAGTTGGAGTATGGTGCGGCAGAGTAATTGGTTCACTTTCCCCTGGCATAAATATTTCTTCTTCTCTTTTTGCCAGTCCAATGATTGGTAAATCTTCTATTCCTAATAACTCTAAAATTTCATAAGCCGCATTTAGCTGGCCTTTACCACCATCAATTAATATCAAGTCTGGCAGTTTTCTGTCTTCACGCAATAGTCTGGCATAACGACGTTCGACCACTTCCTTCATGCTGGAAAAATCATCAGGGCCCTCAACAGTTTTGATTTTAAAACGGCGGTAATCCTGTTTTGATGGCCGACCATTTTTAAAAACTACCATCGAAGCTACTGAATCCGTCCCCTGAATATTAGAAATATCAAAACCTTCAATATGATAAGGATCATTTTCCATTCCTAATATTTTTCCTAGCTTTTCAACTGCACCTGAAGTTCTCTGCTTCTCATATTTGCTGCGGATATCTTCTTTCTTTAGGTTCTGTTCAGCATTGCGCTCAGCCATCAGCAGCATTTTTTTCTTATCCCCTTTTTGAGGATATTGAATGCTCACATTTTTCCCTTTAAAATCTGCTAATCTCTCAGCCAGGAGTTCCTGATAATTGATTTTTGTATTTAAAAGCAGCTCATCTGGAATTCCAGCTGCCTGCTCATAATACTGCTGCAAAAATGAAGCCATAGTTTCTTCTTTACTTTCTTCCGCAGTTCCCTGAAGTATAAAATACTCCTGCCCAATTAAACGGCCATTTCTCACTAAAAGCAGTTGAGCACAAGCATTATCTTCTTCTCCCTGGACTAAGGCAGCTACATCCTGATCAATATTCTTATCTGTCATTACCTTTTGGCTTTCACTTAATTTCTTAAAGGCTTCAAGGGCATCTCGAAAACGGGCAGCCTTCTCAAAATTTCTTTCTGCTGCAGCTTCTTTCATCTTTTTTTCAACCTGCTGCTTTAATTCTGTTTGTCGTCCAGATAAGAAAAGACAGACCTGGTCAATTAATTCGTGATAATCTTCTTTACTAACCGCACCAATACAGGGACCCAGGCATTTATCTATATAATAATTTAAGCAGGGACGATCTTCCGGCTCATCAGCCTTTAACTCTTTTTTGCAGCTTCTGAGCTTAAAAATATCCTTAATTACATCCAAAGTTTTATATATTGCATCAACATCAGCAAAAGGTCCAAAATATTCTGCACCATCATTTTTTACAATTCTGGTTTTAAAAACTCGAGGAAAATCCACATTTTTGGTTACCTTTATATAAGGATAAGTCTTATCATCTTTAAGCCGAATATTAAATTTAGGCTGGTGCTTCTTGATCAGATTTGCCTCTAAAATATAGGCTTCTACCTCTGTATCAGTCATTATATAATCAAAATCATCTATATATTTAACCAGCATTCTGGTTTTATATGTCTGATCATTTTTACGAAAATATGATCTTATCCGGCTGCGGAGAGATTTTGCCTTGCCAACATAAATAATCATTCCAGTTTCATCTTTCATCAGATAAACTCCAGGTTGGCGGGGTAACTCCTTCAGCTGAGCTTCGATGTGTTCTTTTCTATTTTCATTGTCTGTCATTTTCTTTGACCCTCCTCGGGGCAAGCCCTCGAGGATTCCTGCTTCTTAGAAGTGGTAACCCACCATCTCCACAGGCTTAAAATCCTGTTAGCCCAACAGT
>NZ_SOEF01000055.1 GCF_004366375.1 Halanaerobium congolense | reverse complement strand
GAGTTATAATTATGTTTGCAGGGGGTGCTATTCTTTCACCACTGCTGTTTTTAACAGCTTATCCAGAAGAAGCTGCTCTAGCACCACATTTTTTACTGGCAGCTGGCTTATCAATTCTGATTGGTTTTGTTCTCTACATTTACGGCAATAAACATCAGTCAGAAGATGTTGAATTATCATTAAATGAAGGAAGTATCATAGTTATATTTTCCTGGTTGGGAGCTATTTTATTTTCTGCAATTCCCTTTATTACCATTCTGGATATGAGCTGGACCCATGCTATTTTTGAAGTTGTAAGCGGCTGGACTACTACAGGTCTTTCTCTAGTAGATGTAACCACTGCTCCAAAGTTGATTTTAATTTGGCGTTCTATTATGCAGTTTTTTGGTGGTGCTGGTCTGGCAGTTATCGCTTTATCATCACTGCTGCCAGTACATGGGATGGGTTTATATATGGCTGAGGCCAGAAGTGATAAACTGCTTCCCCATGTTAAGCGCTCAACAATGATGATTATGAAGATCTATACACTTTATACTGCTGCTGGAGTCTTTTTATACTATTTTTCCGGAATGCCTCTCTTTGATTCAATTAATCATTCGATGGCAGCTATTTCTACCGGGGGATTTTCAACTCAACCGGACAGTATAGGTCATTACAACAGTCTTTCTATAGAAGTAGTTACCATTGTTCTAATGTTTTTAGGTACAATCAATTTTGCAACTCACTATACTTTACTAAAGGGAAAAATTAAGATTTTCTTTAAGAATGCTGAGATTCGCTTAATGATTACTTTATTTACATTACTGACCCCAATTTTGATGTTTTTCTCATTAAATGCATTATACCCAAAATTAAGCGAAAATTTTAGAATAACTTTTTTTCAGATTATTACTGCTTTATCAACAACTGGCTTTTCAACCATCGCTTTTACTGGGTGGCCGCTATTTGCTAATTTCATTATTATTATAATTATGCTGGTTGGTGGTGGAACAGGGTCAACTGCTGGTGGTATTAAACAGTACAGAATTTACTTAATTTTTAAATCAATTTACTGGGAAATCAAAGAACAGTTTTTACCTCGCAGAAGTGTGAGCAGCAACTACCTCTGGCGGGGAGAAAACAAATTTTATGTCAAGGATCAGCACATTAAAGATGTAGCAAACTATATAATTCTATATTTATTTACCTTTATTGCTGGAGTAGCAGTTCACACTGCTTATGGATATTCTCTTTTAGATAGTATGTTTGAATTTGGATCTGCTTTAGGAACTGTTGGACTTTCAATCGGTTTAATTTCTCCAGAGGCACCAACGGGTATTATCTGGACTCAGACTATCGGTATGTTTTTAGGCAGATTAGAGTTTTTCATTATCCTTTATGCAGGCATTAAATTAGTTAAAGATGGTATCTATATTTCCAAACATGATTAAATAAAATAAGAAGACAGGGGTGGTGTTAAATGGATTTAGGAAATATTATTTTAGGTATTGTGACAATTTTTGTATTTATTTATCTTTCGTATGTTCTATTTTTCCCAACAAAGTTCTAAAAGAAAGGTGATATGATGTTAAATATATTAGCTTTAATTGTCTTTTTTATACTATTATTTGCTTTAATATATGTCTTTGGTGAATATATAGCCTGGATATATCAGAAGGAGACAAGGAGTAAAAATGAACTACCTAAAAAGTTAAGTTTTTTTAAAAAGCTGGATCGGCCTTTTAAGTTAATAGAAGAAAAGATATTTTCCTTTTTAAATATTGAGCCGGATAAAGAAATGAACTGGAAGCAGTATCTATTTTCACTTTTAATCTTTAATGGAATTTTATTTGTTTTTCTTTTCCTGGTCTTTAAATTCCAGAATATTCTGCCTCTAAACCCCCTCAATTTAGATGGTATGAGCTGGGACCAGGCTTTCCATACTGCAAGTACCTTTATTAGTAATACCAATCAGCAGCATTATGGAGGGGAAACATTATCTTATTTTTCTCAGCTCTTTGCTGTTTGCCTGGCTATGTTTTTATCAGCAGGAACCGGTCTGGCACTGGCCCCGGCCTTTACTCGAGGAATCCAGAATGAAGAAGCAACAAAACTTGGTAATTTCTATGTTAATTTGATTAAAGGTTTAATCAGATTTTTACTGCCGGTTTCCTTTATAGTAGGTCTAATTTTAATTTCTCAGGGCTCACCCCAGTGGTTTGGAGGCGAAATTGTAGTAAATACTATTGAAGGAGTCAAACAGGTAATTCGTATTGGACCTGTAGCCGGAATAGAAGCAATTAAGACTTTAGGGACAAATGGTGGAGGCTATTTTGCAGCTAATGCTGCTCATCCATTTGAAAACCCGACAATATTAGCAAACATAGTTCTCAACTTAATCATGCTGGCCAGCCCGATGGCGATAATTTATGCTTTTGGAATCTGGATAGGTAAGAGAAGACATGGAGTTATTTTAATTGGAGCTTTATTTGTTATTTTCCTAGGCCTGTTCTGGGTTACTGCAGCAGGAGAGGCTCAGCCTAATCGTGCAATTATAATGAATGAGACAAATTTAACTGTTGATCAGAGTGCGGGTAATATGGAAGGGAAAGAGACCCGTTTTGGCAGTCTTTTAAGTTCGCTCTGGGCAATATCCACAACTTCAACTACCAATGGTGCGGTTAACAGTATGCACAATAGTTATACACCTCAGGGAAGTGTGGGACCATTTCTGGCAATGGCTATGAACTGCCTCTATAACGGAATTGGTGTAGGTCTCTTGAACTTAATGACTTATATCTTTATCTGTGTCTTTATTGCCGGTTTAATGATTGGTCGTGCACCTCAGTACTTAGGTAAACAGATTGAATGGAGAGAAGTTAAAATTGCTGCTTTAATTATTCTTTTACTGCCTGTTTTAGTCTTATTTCCAACTTCTATTGCAGTAATAACCGAAGCCGGAAAAGAAGCTATTCATAACCCGGGTTTTACGGGCTTTTCAGAAGTGCTGTATGAAATGTTTTCAGCCGGAGCTAATAATGGTAGTGGTATGGAAGGCTTAATGGATAACTCGGTATTTTATAATCTGCTCAATGGTGGTGCAATTTTAATGGGAAGATATCTTCCCATTTTTGGTCAGCTTGTAATAGCTGGTAATTTATCTAAGAAAAAAATCAGACCAGAAACAGAAGGAACACTTAAAGTAGAAAATCTATCATTTTTAGTTCTATTTGTTGGTGTAATGATTATTATAGGTGGTTTAATCTTTATGCCTGCATTAGCAGTGGGACCAATTGCAGAAATGCTAAGTGAGGGGATGTAAAGATGTTTGATATAGATTGGGAACAGCAGTGGACAGCAATTAAACAGTCGTTTATCAAACTCGATCCTGGATATTTAATCAAAAACCCGGTTATGTTTGTAGTAGAACTCTGTACCATTTTGACAATAATTCTAACAGTTTATCCACCTCTTTTTAATGGACAGGAACCTACCTGGTATTACCTAACAATTACATTAATTTTAGTTTTTACGCTCTTATTTGCCAATTATGCTGAATCTTTAGCAGAACTTCAGGGTGAGGCCCATGCGGATAGTCTAAAGGCCTTACAGGTGGAAAGTGAAGGTAAAAGATTAAAAAATAAAGATATTGAATTAGCTGAGATAACTGAAGCTGATTATGAGGTTGTAGCTGGAGCAGATATAGAAAAAGGGGATTATGTATTTGTCGAAAAAGGTGACATCATTCCTCGTGATGGAGAAGTTGTTGAAGGTAGTGCCTCTATTGACGAATCAGCAATTACAGGAGAATCAGAGCCTGTAATTAGAGAAAGTGGTGGTGATAGAAACTCTGTTACAGAGGGAACTGAAGTTTTAAGTGATGTGCTTAAAATTGAGGTTACTGCTGCTGTAGGAGAGTCATTTTTAGATAGAATGATTGGTCTGGTAGAAACAGCCTCCAGACAGAAAACTCCCAATGAGATTTCAATGACTCTGCTTTTAGCCAGTTTTACTTTTGTTTATCTGACAGCAGTTGTGACAATGCGTTTCTTTGGCATGTATGTGAATATGGATGTTGATGTTGCTAATTTGATTGCCCTTTTGATCGGTTTAATGCCGACAACTATTGGAGCTTTACTGGCCTCGATTAGAATTGCCGGTATGACAAGGGTAACAAAAGAAAATATAATTGCTAAATCAGGTAAGGCAGTTGAATCAGCCGGTGACCTTGATGCCCTGATTTTAGATAAAACAGGAACAATTACAACTGGAGAAAGAATAGCAGAAGAATTTATAGCAGTCGGAAGTGAGAAAAATGAATTATATAAAGCCTGTCTGCAGTCTTCATATTTTGATGAAACTCCAGAAGGACGTTCAGTAGTTAATCTGGCTCATGACCTGGATGTTGAGGTAGATGAAAGTGAGCTAAAAAAAGAAAACTTCGTGGAATTTTCTGCTAAAACCAGAATGAGTGGTATTGATCTACCTGATGGTACTGAAATTAGAAAAGGATCTGTAGAAGCAGTTAAGGAATATGCTGATGATATTCCTGATGGTTTAACAGATAAAGCTCACGAAATTGCAGATAGTGGAGGTACGCCACTGGCTGTAGCAGTTGATAAGAAGATTCTTGGTTTAATTGAGCTTCAGGATGAATTAAAAGTAGGAATTAAAGCCAGAATTCAGGAACTGCAGGAAATGGGAGTTAAATGTATTATGGCAACCGGTGACAATGAGAGAACTGCCCGCTATGTAGCTGAGCAGGCCGGTATAGAAGAATATTATGCTGAATTTAAACCGGAAGAAAAAATTGCTCTGGTTGAAAAAATTCAAAAAACAGGAAAATTAATTGGAATGACAGGTGATGGTACAAATGATGCTCCTGCTTTAGCCAAAGCTGATGTAGGACTTGCCATGCAGGCTGGAACTAATGCTGCTAAAGAAGCTGGTAATATGGTTGATCTTGATTCTGATCCAACTAAATTAATTGAGGTAGTTGCTATAGGTAAACAGCTATTAATGACCAGAGGTTCGTTAACAACCTTTAGTATTGCCAATGATATTTCAAGATACTTTGCTCTGGTACCTGCAATTTTTAGTGCTGGAATACCTGCTCTACAGCAGATTAACTTTATGAACCTATATTCTCCACAGAGTGTAGTAATTGCATCTTTAATTTATAACTCACTGATTATCCCCTTCTTAATTCCACTGGCAATGAAGGGTGTAGATTATAAGGCAGAGAGCTCATCCAAATTACTGCGTAAGAATCTGGTTATGTATGGTGGAGCCGGTTTGATTGCACCATTTATTTCTATTAAATTAATCGATATGCTATTAGTTATGCTGGGGGTGTTTTAAATGAGTATTAAAAAGAATATTGTAGTGGCTATTAAATTAACGCTGCTTTCGCTTTTGATTTTTTCAATTGTTTATCCACTATTACTGGGTGGAGTTGGACAGCTATTTGCTGATAAAACAGCAGGCAGTATAATTTATCAGGATGGAGAAGCTGTAGGTTCCAGATTAATCGGACAAAACTTTGAAAGTGACAGCTACTTTATTTCAAGACTATCTTCAATTAATTATGATGCTTCAACTTCTGGCAGTGATAATTTAGCTGCTTCAAATCCTAAATTACAGCATAGAATTGCGGCTGACTTAGAAGAAATTGAGAAAAAATACCATCCGGGTAATAAGGCTGTACCGGCAGATTTAATTACTGAATCTGGTTCTGCTTTAGATCCACATATATCACCTGAGGCAGCTTATTTTCAGGTAGAATATTTGGCAGAAAAGACAGGAATTTCTGAGTCAACCCTGAACTCATTAATAGAAGAGCATACAGAGTCAAAGCTGCTGGGCTTATTTGGAGAAAGCAGGGTTAATGTGCTGGAATTAAATCTGGCACTTGAGGAGGTATTAGATTAATGATTGAAAAATTAAAAGAAAACTGGCCTGGATATAAGAAGATTCTACTTCCTTTAGGTCATAAAGCAGATATTAATAATTTAACAGATCTAGCTTCCTTTATTATTGAGCGAAAAAAAGGAGAGGTTAAATTTATCCATGTGATGCGTGAGGGAAGTTATATAGATCTACCTCGTGAATGGAGAGAGGGTGCTAAAAGGGTTACAGAAAGTCACCATAAGATGATGAAGTATGGGATTCACAGTAACCGTGAAATTGTAACTTCTAAAACTATAGAAAGGGGTATTTTAGAGACTGCCTTTGATATGGATGCAGAAGCGATCATCTTGGGCTGGGGCCCTAAGCCGGGGACTAAAATTTCTAAAATGGCCTCACATATCATGGATAATTTTCATGGTGATGTGATTATCTATAAAAATAGGATTGATATTGATCAGACAAAAAAGATAATGTATCCTGTAGCTAAAGATCCTTCTAAAAGCCGATTGAATCTAATTAAACATATTGTTCAGGAAACTGGCGCTACTTTAACTCTGACTCATTATGTTGATAAAAGAGACGGCAGCCGTCAAAAAGGCAAAAAAGTACTGGAACAGGCAAAAGAAAAAGCGCTTGAATTTGGTCTTGATGTCGAAACCATGATGCTGGAGGGCGATTCTCTGACAGCCAGCATTAAAGAAGCCACAGAGGATTTTGATCTGCTAGTTATTGGACCATCTGGAGACTGGTGGGTTTATCAGACTGTATTTGGTCGCAAAACAGATAAAATAGCAGAGGAGGCGCAGTGTTCAGTGCTGCTGCATAAGTATAAAAGTGAAGAAGAATAAAATATGATTTAACCCTCAGGATGGTTAACAGCTGTTCAGGGGGTTTTTGTTTTTATAACTATGGCTTTGTGATATAATATGTATAACTTAAAAAGGATAAAGAATTAGAAGTTAAAATTAAAGAATTTCATGCTTATTGAAAATAAACAAAAAGGAAGGACAAATAATAATGAAAACTATTAAGGTTAATAACTATAAGATGGAAAAAATAGCTTCAAGAATGACTAAGAAATTTGGAAAAATAAAAAGAGGTGAGGAAGATAATTACACCATGGAACTTTTCACCATAGAATCAAATTTAATCAAAACACACCGACGTTATCCGGATTATAAAAGCAGAAGGGTTATTGAGGCTATTAATTTATTTTTATTAAAAATTGATGTTTATCCTAGTAATGGGATTGAGTATGATTTTTCCGGACAATTAAAAGACGGTAATAAAGTTTTTTTAGAGGCACTGCAGATGAGTTGTGATCCTTTTTATAATGAGGAACTAAAAACAGCTTTAAGCAAGGATATTGATTTAGAGGACAGGGAAACTAGAGAAAAAATATTTGAAATCCCTGTTAAATGTTTGCTGCGAATAAAAAAATCAGTAGAGATGTGGATTAGAGAGCTTGGTAATTACGGCTATTTTAAGTTTTTGGAGGAGCAAATGGGAAGTGAAATTGAAGGTAAAGAATTAGATTATACTATAAGATTAAATTAAATGATAACTACATAAAATATGCAGTTGGAAGTGCAATCTATTCGGGTTATAAACTATCTCCCGTAGATGCGGAAATGCTTATTTTTAATTTTTCACTGCTGATTAAAAATAATATCAGTATAGCAGAGATAATTCGTATTTTAGCTGAAAGTTAAGGGGGATTTCAAAATGAAATGGAAAGATATTAGAGATTAATATCCTGATAATATGATTTTCAAAAGCAATACTAATGTATATTTGCAAAAAATAAAACAGATCCCAAAATAGGACCTGTTCTATAAAAAATCTATGATCAAGGAGGATTAAATATTTTTCTTAATCTCTGCTTTTTCTCTAATATTTTTCACATATTGACTAATCTTTTTATTCCTTTTTTGTTGTTTTAGCAGTTCTTCTATTTGAGGTTTAACTTTTTCTAAAGCTTGTGTTTTGTCATCTTTAGTAAATTGTTCTTTATTTTTTTCATAAAACTGCTTAATTTCACTTGAAGTGACATTAACATTCGAAACTACTTTCTCTTCAATTAGTTTATTTACCTTTAACTGTGGATTCTTTAAAAACTGCTGTTTGTATTCTTTCTCATTTTTATAGCCTTGATTTTTAAGAATTGATAGGTACTTTTCCTGATTTAAGTTATTATTTTTTAAAATTCTTTTCTTCTGCTGCTGATAAAGCTGCTCTTTTTCCTTCTGACTGAGCGTAATACCTACATTTTCAGCTTTTTGCTGTAATAAAATGTTATTAATTAAGTTATCAAGCTGCTGCTTCTGATATTCTTTAAGAACTTTTTTACCACTTTCAGTGCTGGTCAATGTCTGAAGA
The DNA here is from genome assembly GCF_004366375.1 of Halanaerobium congolense. Taxonomy (GTDB): domain Bacteria; phylum Bacillota; class Halanaerobiia; order Halanaerobiales; family Halanaerobiaceae; genus Halanaerobium; species Halanaerobium congolense. Next base: position 1,930 of record NZ_SOEF01000055.1, on the reverse strand, counting down.
AATTGTTGATCAATCTGATTTATTTTCATTAGAAGCTGATTTGTACTTGCTTTTTGAGCTAATTCTTTACTAGTTATATTTTCCTCATTAACTTTAGCAACAATATTTGATTCCATTTTATTTTTCAAATTAGGATCTGCTGGCTGCTTAGAATTTAAATTTAAATCCTGAGCAAAAACTGTGACTGGTAGAATAAGAACAATGATTAGCAAAGAAGACAAAATTTTCTTTTTCATATTCAAACAACTCCTTTCAAAATTATAAAATAGGATAAGAATTTCAAAGTCATTGACAGAAATATTATTTCACTATTTTTAACTAATAAATACTACCTTCACTATTAAGAGTATAATAATCGAATATTAAAATGTAATTAAAATGAAATGATTATTAGGTTAAAAATTCTTTAACTGTTCTTTACATAAAATCCGATTGTAAAACTCAAAATGAAAGTATAAGAAAAATCTTATTTATCGAAAGTGTAAAATCTTATTTGAGATTCACGATAGTACAAAAATCTATATTATAGCTGCATTTGATGCAGCTTCAAAAAGGGGATCAAATTCATGCCTTTATTCTATTTATAATAATATCAGTTAATTATTAAAACTCTTTTAAAGCAAAATTAAAAGATAATTAGATTAATGATTACATAGAAAGTCTTAATTAGACTAATTTTCTATTATTTGATCTGTTATTTCAATTTCTTATACCGTTTCTTATACCGTTAGAGGTGTCTGAGTTATTGAATGTTCCTTGGAACTTAAAATGATTTTCTTCAATTGTTTCTAATTGACTATCAGTTAATATAGACTCAATATTTTTTTGATACTCAATTCTTTTCTCATTTATTTTGCTTAAAATCTGTTCTAGTTTATCTTCAACTTCTCTAATCTCTGCATTACTTGCTCCACGAAACTCTAGATCTCTAATCTCACGAATTAAACTTCTTAATTCATTTCTTAACTCTTCAGTATCATTATAAAATTCATCTCTAAATTCCAGTATTTTTTCTATTTGGTAATCAGTCAACAATTCTATTGTTTTTTCTACTTGATGATCAAGTAACTTAACTATTTTTTTTACTTGATTATCAGTTAAAGACTCTAATAATTTTTCTATTTGGTAATCAGTTAATTCAACTGATTTATAACCAACACCTTCACCTTTGGTTTGATAATTATAATTTTTGACATTAGAATTCATTCCAGGTCCTTGGGCAAAACTAACTCCAGTCAAACTTACTGCTATAAAGCTAATGACCAATAAAACTTTTAATATTTTTTTCATTTAATTTTCCTCCTAATTTGCTTTAATTTCTTAACTCATAGCTTAATTATAGGAATAAAACTTTAAGGAATGATAAATTTATGTTTATTATTTTAATTAATTCCCTGAATAAGGTCTGGTCTTTTTGATATCTAAAAAAATAAACTATTTTAAATAAAAACCCCTCTGGAGAGAGGGATTAAAATTAACAAAGTAGGAAATTATCGAGTTCAATAATTTATATAGTACCGGTCTTTGTCACAAGTCCAAAATGGAGGAATTTAATTCACTTAGTTATTCTATTTATAATAATATCAGCAAGATATTAGACCTTAATTAACTACAAATTAAAAACTTATTAAATAAAGGATAGTGAAGTTAAAGATTCAAAATTAAATAATAGTATGGGGAAGAATTGGATGAGAATGGTGATCCAGTTATTAAAATAGAGCTGCTGGCAGAAAGAGACGAAATTAAGATTCCTCTGAGATATGAATCAGATCAAATCAAATAACTGTATTGATTTAATTAAGTAAGCTACTGTGATATAATTAAATAAACTTGAGGCTAAAAATGAGGTGTGTCAAATGAAGGAGTTTAATACTACAGGTGTCTGTATTCCAGAAAAACATTATATGGCTGATGTGAGCAAGAAAATTAA
>NZ_SOEF01000054.1 GCF_004366375.1 Halanaerobium congolense | reverse complement strand
TGGATAAATCAATTATACAGGAGATGGTGTTGAGATGGTACACTTTTCGATTAGCAGAACATTATTTTTGGTACACTTTTAGTTTAGCATATGCATGGAGTTTTGAACTCTATATGGAGTATTATATATATCATTACTTTTATTATTAATTTATATATGATTGTTTTATTATATAAATATTTTAAAAAACTTATAGAATACTTAGTTGATTCAGGTTATGTATTTAATAAATTAATTAAGATGGGGAAAACTACTATAAAAACAAATAAAAATATACAGGAACAAAAATCTAATTTATTTGATATAAATGAAGGAATTGGAGATATATTAGTTCATACTTCAGAAATAAAAAAGAATGAAATTATCAATGATTATTTACGGAATTATACAGAAATTATTATTGAATTATTTGATTTAATAGAAGTTAATTATGAAAAATTTATAAAATTAATTGCTAATGAAGATATTTTAGAAGAATGGGAAAAAAATAGTGAAGAGGCCACTCTAAAATTAGATCTTGTTCCAGAAGCACAATTTACGAATTTGAAAATTATTATAAACCAATTTTCAAGGCTCCATGAAACTTCTAAATCACAAAATAAAGAGGTAAGTAAGTTAAGTATATATTATTTACTAAATATATTAAAAAAGATTTCAAATAAAAAAAATGGAGGCATATTTGTAAGAATTATTTTAAATCGATTGTATAATATATTTAATGAAAATATAAATAATCAAATTGATACAATACACATGATAGCTGTTAAATGGTATATAAACTATTTAAGAATGGAAGATAATAGTTTTGAATATTTATACATTTATAATAAATCTTTCAAAAAAAACATATCACTAATTATAAAAAATAATAAAAAGAAAATATTTAAATCTTTAATTGGAAGTCTAATAGATGGCATATCAGTAGTTTATAGGAATGATCAAGCTATATATGAATATACAGGTTTATTACTATATAATAATTATCTTGAAGTATATAAAAATAATAAATTAGAAGAAAAAAATAAAAAGATAATTAACATAACTAACAAAATATATACTCCAAAGAATTATAAAAATTTCATTGAAGAAATTGAAAAGGTCAAAAAGATTTTAACTGAAAATTTAGAGTTAGAACAATTGAATGATAAGTTAAAAACATTAGAAGAAAAATTATATAAATGGGGAGCAGATAATTTAAAGTACAATAATATAATGGTGATATCTTGTTATATGGGGGCTTATTGTTTATTTGCCAAAAATGAAAATTTTATTAATGAGATATGGAATTATAAACAACCAAAAGATACTGTAGCCACTCATACAGGTCATAATATCTTTCCAGAAAAAATGGAAACAATTTTTTCGCTTATAATAGATTATAAAATTTTTCAAGAAAGATTTGCTTTTTTTGAGGAACATCATGATCTTGTTCCTTATATGAAAAAATATATAATGCTTCTTATTTTTAAAATACAAATTAATACGAAAAATGATTTAGCTAAACCTCATATAAATAAATTTAATTCTATTGAACTTGAAAATTTAAAATATAAAATCAACCAATTAAAAAAAGTTAGCAATAATTTAATTGAAGATAAAAATTTATTTGATATTCTGAAATTAAATAAAGATACAGATATTAATAAAATAAAAGAAAAATTAGATACATACTTTGATGAAATAATAGATCTTATATCTGAAAAACAAAATGAAATTTTAAAACAAAGTGAATTAAATGATGAAAAAATAGAATCATTTAAAAATGAATTTTATAAAAATTATTATGATAATTCAAGTATAAAAAATATGTTTAATGATTTAGATTTAATTAATATCAATCAGTCAAATAGAAAAAAAGAAAATGATTACTCGATACATCTTAAACCTAAAAGAAGTATTTTTATTAAAAATTGGTATGTTGATTATTCAATGTCAATAAAACAGAACGGTAGAATTTTTGCTAATGATGAAAATAAAATGTTAATGAATGAACTTGTATCTCTAAATATAAAAAATTGCATTAATATAGATTTAAACCAAGTAAGAAAAAGTATTGTTGATAAAATTAATAAATTTAATAAAGATATTAAAAGCAGTTCATTGTTTATTTTTATGACAGGACCCACTTATTTACCTAGGCATTTAACTGATATTGATAATTATAGAATGGAAAAAAATTCAACAGATTCAAGTACAATAATTACCGGTTATTTTAATGATAATGGAGTTGATATACCTGTTTACTATTTTAGAAATCGAGAAGTAAAAGATCAAATATTATTATTAGATTATAAAAAAATAGGTGAAATTAAACAAACAATTATTGATAACAATATTGACAAAAGCATAAAATATCAAAAAGATAATTTAAAATATTTTTTTGATTTTGAAATATTAGACTTAAATAATAAGGTTAATAGAGATAAATATATAGAAAACTACAAATATAAAGGAGAACCAGAAAAGTTAGAAAAGATTGTTTCAATTAAAATTTATGAAAATATAGAATTGGTTAAAGATGAAATCGGGGAATCAGGATATAAGTTAATAATTAATAAAGAAGATTCCGACATCGTATAACATGGGATTGGCGTCATGCCTTCTGTCATAAAGCTTGCAATATTAGGCAGCAAGAAATATGAAAGCAAGCTTTACGCCAGTTCCTGGCAGAAACAGGCACGAGCGCAAATCCCAGTAACGTTATATGAAATTGAATTTCAAAAGGGAGGATAACATGAAAGAATATATTTTTAAAAGCACTGAAATTTTAGATAAAGACAATGATATAGAGCTATTAAGAGATCTAAAAAAAATATTTGCCTCTTCAAATATTAATTTTCTATTAGGATCTGGATTTTCAGCTGGAATTTTATCTCCTTTAGGTAATATTGAAATATTTATAGAAAAAATAAGAAATAATAAAGAAGAGATAGAACAAATTAGGATATTAGAGAGCTGTGTGTTTTGGCTTTTTTTCCAAGAGAGTATTTATCCAATCAGTAGGCTATATAAAAATAAATCATTAATTAAAGACCATAGCAACTTTTTTGATGAATTAAATTCTTTAATTTTTACAAGAGGTAACACTATTAAAAATAAAAGGATTAATATTTTTACAACAAATTATGATCCTATAATTGAGATGACTTTAGAGAATAAACAAATAATATATAATGATGGGTTTACTGGTAGAATTTTTTCTGTTTTTAATACATCAAACTTTAATCGTAATTATTATTCTCAACTTATATTTTCTGATAATTTAGTTGAAATCCCTGTATTTAATATAATTAAATTACATGGTTCAACAACATGGGAAAATAAAACTAAAGAAAATGAAATAATATACCACAATATAGAAAATAAATTAAATAGATTTTATGAAAAATATAACAGCAAATTTTCAAAATATAGTGATTACCTAGAAGATATAAAAAGCATTAATAGTAATATTTTACAAGAGCTAAAGAATGTTAATCAAAAAATCTTAAGTAAAGAACAAGATTTAGAACGTATAGAAAATTTTTCTATAGAATTTTTAAAAGATTATAAAGAAAAATTTGAAATTATAAACCCTACAAAAGAGAAATTTAGAGAAACTACATTTAATAAAACATATCATGAACTTTTAAGAATTTATTCTAACGAGTTAGAAAAACAGAATACTGTATTATTTGTATTTGGTTTTTCTTTTAAAGATGAACATATTCTAGAAATTACAAAACGTTCATTAGGAAATCCAACTTTAAAAATCATTATATTTGCGTACGAAAAGAAAGAACTAGAAAATTATAAAGAAAAATTGGGTAAATTCAACAATGTTTCCGTTGTAGCCTTAGAAAAAGAGACTGAGGAATCAGGGAAATTAGATCTTAACTTTTTAACCAAAATTTTTACTTTAATTAATAAATTATGAGGGAGATATTATGAAAAATATAGTTTTAAAGATAGGTACTGTTGTTGAAGTAAGAGGTAAAAAAGTTATTACTAAGGTTTTTAATAAAAAAAATACATCTCATTTATTATATGATGGAGAAATAATAAAAAATGTGTCCGTTGGAAGTTATATAAAAATAAAAAATGGATATACAAACATTATTGGACAAATTGAAGGCGAATATATAAAAGAAGATCTTAAATCAAATAATCAATATGGGCATAAAAGTGATAAAATTAATAGATATCTAGAAATAAGTATAGTTGGCACCTTATCAAATGACAATGATTTTAACCATGGTATTTCTGAACTACCTATTGTTGGTAATGAAGTTTTCATATTAACACGTCAGGAATTAAATGCAATTTTTGCATTTAGTTCTAATAATAAAAATGCATTAAAAATAGGAAAAATAATTGGATATGATAATTATGAAATAAATTTAGATATAGATCGTTTACTTGCAAGTCATATTGGTATTTTTGGAAATACTGGAAGTGGAAAATCTAATACTTTAGCAAGAATATATACTAATTTATTTGAAAAACATAATAATAATGAGAGTTTTAATAAATCAAGTGAATACTTAATTTTTGATTTTAATGGTGAATTTGAAGAATCTTTTACTGATAATAAGAAAATTTATAATTTGTCTACTAGAAATAATAATGGCGATAAATATCCATTAAAAAAAGAGTTTATTTTGGATGTAGAGTTTTGGTCAATTGTAACTGAAGCTACTACTAAAACTCAAAAACCTTTTATCCAAAGAGTTATATCAAATATTAAAAGAATTGATCAGCAAAATAGAAATTTTTCGGATATATTTTGCAAAAAAATCGAGGATATATTAAAAAGATTATATGAATCACCTGAAAAATATATTCAGACCAAAGGAGTAGTATTTAATTTAATTGAAAACACATTTAGTGATATTGTTGATAAAACTTCAATTAAAATTCGTTTGAATTCAATTGGTTATCATATGAATAGTAACAAATTGTATTTACCACAAAGAAATGATTATTTTAATAATCAAGAAGAATTTAATCAATATATTAAACAAATTTTAGATCAACTAATAACTGAAAATTTAAATGTTAATTGGACTACTGATAATATAGACTATTTAGATTTATTAAATAATTTTTTGCTATTACAATATGTAGATGAATATTCAAAAGGATACATATATGAGGAACATATTGCGCCATTAATTAAAAGATTTGATAATAGATTTAAAGACATAAAAAAATTATTTGCATCAAAAAATGTTAATGATAAGAATATTAAAATTATATCTTTATTTAATGTTAATATTAAAATGAGAAAAATTATTCCCTTATTAATTTCTAAACAAATATATCAAGAACATAAATCAAATTATAAAGGTGATTCATCACTGAATATAATAATTGATGAAGCACATAATGTTTTGTCATATATGTCTGAAAGAGAAAGCAATATTTGGAAAGACTATCGACTAGAAGTATTTGAAGAAATAATCAAAGAAGGTAGGAAGTTTGGAGTTTTTTTAACTATATCAAGTCAAAGACCTTCTGATATTTCGCCTACATTAGTTTCACAATTACATAATTATTTTATACATAGACTAGTAAATAATTTAGATATACAAGCAATTGGAAAAACTATTTCATTTTTAGATTCTGCATCATATGAAATGATGCCTATCTTACCACAGGGTGCCTGTATTTTAACTGGAACAGCAATGAATTTTCCAATAGTTATTCAGGTAGATATTTTAGATGAAAAGTTACAGCCTAAAAGTCAAACTATAAAATTAAGTGAGTTATGGGAATGAAATTCAACTTCATATAACATGGGATTGGCGTCATGCCTTCTGTCATAAAGCTTGCAGGCTAACCAATCACGGATATGAAAATGCAAGCTTTACGCCAGTTCCTGCGGAACCAGTCACGAGCGCAAATCCCAGGAACGTTATACGCAATAATGATTAAACATCAGCAAATAAAAGAAAGAGAGAAAAGAAGGGTTGGGACACCGCTAACTGGCATGAATTAACTCCTGCAAATGAAGGAAATAATAATTGAAAGTTTTCAGTGGTTTAAACAATAAACCTAGAGGATTTTAATTTACAAAATCATTTACATATATCAGAGAGTAAATTAGTCACTGATTGATCTTCACGCACTTCGTGAAGATTTAATATAGTACAGAATTTATGAACTTTTTTGCTGGTTAGAAGTTAATGTCAGAAGTCAGTAAATTTAAGTAGGGAATAGTTTTTAACGCGGCAAGTTATTACAGCATATAACAGAGCATTGGCGCTGACTTGGTCTAAAACTTTGGTATAAAACGGCCGTTGCCCTTCGGGACATGGCTTTTGTCACATCTCTTGCAGCTGCTTAAACAAAAAATGTAGATGAAGAGCAAGAGATGCGCCAACCTAAAGAGCAGGACAGCCACGTCGCAAATGCTCAGGACGTTATATGAAACCGTAGCAAACGCTTCAACAACTAAAAATTTAAAGCATAAAGAAAACAGTGCCGTTGAACCTTCAGCACTGTTAATTAAATCTAATTTCAAGTTTTTTACCAAGTGCGTGAGCAACTTTATCAAGAAATTCAACACTCGGATTATAATCATCATTTTCTAGTCTGGAGATAGCAGACTGTTTAGTTCCAATTCTATCTGCTAATTCTTTCTGAGTTAAATTATTTTCTATTCTATACCTAATTATTTGTTTTTTTATTTCATACATAACATTCAGTTTTTCATATTCTTCTTTAACTTCTTCAGATTCAAAAAGTTGATTTTTAAGATCTTTATGATCTATAAATTTCATTTTGTTTCACCTCACTTGATAGAATTAAGTCTGTTAAGCGCAATATTTATTTCTCTCTGTGAAGTTTTATTAGATTTCTTCTTAAAGATATGCAAAAGAACAAAGATACCATCCTGATAATTTAAAAAGAAAATCCTAAATATATTAGAACTATGCTTTATTCGTAATTCCCAGAGATCATCATATCCCTTTAACTTTTTAAGATGTGGCATGCCAAGAAATAGACCAAATTCTTCTAGAAGTTCTATTTCTCTTAGAATTTTAGCCTTTTCTTTAGCTGACTGTTCTTTAATAAATTCAATTACTGGAGATTTATTATTTTCGGCATAATACTTAATTTTATACATAATCTATTCACTCTAATTTTTAAATTTATTATATCACATATATGTTATAAAAGGAAGTAAAAATTTAAGATTAAGCTTATATAAAACATTTATCACTGTATAAATGCAGGAATTTTTTTCTTTTACATGAAGTAAGTTAATAATTGATAGATTAATAGACAAAGCTACGGCATCATATAACATGGGATTGTGACGCCATGCCTTCTGTGTCATAAAGCTTGCAGGCTAACCAATTATGGATACGAAAAAGCAAGCTTTACGCCAATCAGGCACGAGCGCGAATCCCAGTATCGTTATCTGACATTGGGCTAAGTAATTACTGCTACTGGAACATCAATACTTTTAGCTGCTCTAACTAATCTTTTATCTAAAGTTACTAAAGTAGCATTTTTACGCCTGCTTGTAACTAAATACATAGCGTCATAAGTAGGATGACTTATCTTGCATGAAAGTGGCAAAGCTTCTTCAAAAATGTCTTTGGCATCAATAAACTGATCTACCATTTTATAAAGATATTCAATTTTTTTCATAATATCTTCTTTGCTATAATCTTGATATTCATGATATTTCCACAATGTATTACTAGCTTCATAAATAAAAAGAGAAGGAGCAATTACCCAGTCTGCATTATTTAATATATTTACAATTTCTTGTTGTCTTTTACCACCCATCACTATTTCAACAGCTGCACTTACATCGATTGTAATTCTCATCTTTCACGATCCTCTCTAACTAATTTTACAGGATCTAATATTTCTTCATCATTCTGTTCTTGATTGGTTTCTTCTTGTATTTTTTTTAGAAGTTGTTGACGACGTTTTTTATTTTCTTTTTCTATATTTAAAGCTTTTTCCAATAATACTATTGTTTCTTGGGTAATACTTCTTCTGTCGGCTTCAGCTAATTGGACAATTTCTTGATAAAGATGTTCTGGTAAATCTCTAACTTGTAAAGATGGCATAATAAAAACTCCTTTCGTCTAATGATTAATCTTTTATTCTAATTATATTATATCACTTAACACTAACGCATGCAATATGCATGTATAATGTGTTTTTGACATTTATGCAGGTATTTTTTTCTATTAAAAGAATTATATTAATAATGTTCTTAATTAATAAAGATAAGAACAGAGTCCAACAGTCGTATAACATGGGATTGGCGTCATGCCTTCTGTCATAAAGCTTGCAGTCCAACCAATAACGGATATGAAAACGCAAGCTTTACGCCAGTTCCTGACGGAACCAGGCACAAGCGCAAATCCCAGTAACGTTATGTGAAATATGCTGCTAAGAAAATATCTGCTCATATGAGGGTGTATGTCAAAAAAGCAGGCACCTCCTCGGATCTTCTACTTTTTTGACTCAGAATAAAATTTAAAAAATATAAACCTAAAGTCTATATAGTTCTTTTTTAGTAAATATTTTAGCTTTGATTTTATCAGTATATTATTACTAAAAGTATATAAGTGTTTTTATAATCTTAAACAATGGAATGCTGTAATATATTACGTTGAATTTTAAGTAAAATAATAAGGGTATAATATTAGAAGATATCTAGTGTATTAAAATAATAGTATTCATAGTATTTTAAGTGGTCTTTTTGTACGGTTTTGAACTACAAATAATTTATATATAGTTTAATTATTTGTAGTATTTATAGTAGTTTGAGTGCTATAATTAGTCATTACAGTATAGGGAGGCAACAAATAATGAAAGTAGTTAAAGTAATGACTGAAGAACAAAAAGAAAGGTATTATGTTTCTGATGACGAAGGTTTACCAATTCAAGTAGTATTGAAATTTATTAGATTTAAAGATAACACTAATTATGCAAGGAATAGTTTAAGGGCATATTGTTATCACTTGAAGTTGTATTTTGAATATTTAAATGAAAGAGATTTAGATTTTAAGGATGTTAGTATTGATGATTTATCTTTGTTTGTTAATTACTTGCAGAATCCATATAAGAGTTTAAAGATAATATCAATGGATAATGTTGGGGCGGCAAGAGAACCGATAACTATTAATATGATAATTAACACGGTGTTAAAGTTTTATGATTACATTTTAAGGCATGAAGAGTACAGTAATAATATTTCTGAGAGACTTAAAATGTTTGTTACAAGACCTGGAAGGAATTTCAAGGGTTTTTTGTACGGAATTGCTCATAACAAAAGAGAAGTGTTAAGTAATATTCTAAAGTTAAGAGTTCCAGAAGAAAAAGTAAAAACTTTATCCAAAGAAGAAATAGAAAGTTTAGTAAATGCTTGTAGTAACTACAGAGATAAATTTATACTTGTTTTGCTATATGAGACAGGGTTAAGAATTGGTGAAGCTTTATCTTTATGGATTGAAGACTTTGATGTAAATGAGATGGTAATTGATCTAAAAGATAGAGGAGAATGTGAAAACAGAGCTGAAATCAAAACAGTAACAAGTCCTAGAAAGATAGATATATCTCAAAATTTAGCAGATATGTTTATGGAGTATCTGGTAGAATATCATACAGCAGAAGTTAATACCAATCATATTTTTATTAAATTAAGTGGGAAGAATAAAAATGAGCCAATGAATTATATAGATGTGAATAATTTGTTTAGAAGGCTTAAAAAGAAAACAGAAATCTATGCAACTCCCCATATGTTTAGGCATAGTTCTCTAACACTTCTTAGAAAGGCAGGCTGGAAGGCAGAGCACCTTCGAATAAGAGCTGGACACAAAAATATATATACAACATTGAACACCTATGTACACCCTTCAGATGAAGAAATTAGCGAGGAATTTAGAAAGATAAGTTCTGATCTGGATCTTGGAATAATCAAGGAGGGTGAATAGTAATGGGGAGATTTCAATTACTTAAAGTAGACAGACAGCTAAGTAAGGAAGAACAAATAAATGAATACTTGAAGCAAGATAATGCTTACTGGTTAAATAATGATAAATGGGATTCTATTGAAGATATTTTTTATGGTAAAAGAATTAGAAGTAAGAGATATTATGATTTTTCTAATTTAAAAAGTAATCGATATAAAAATGAAGTTAAGTTCTATTTTTTCGGTCCAACCCCCTAAATATGGAGAATAAGTTTGTTAAGCTCACTCATTCTTAGTTTCTCATTTTTCTATTTAAGCTAATACTGGTTCAGCAACTATTTTTTCTGCTTTAGCCAGTTCATAAAATTTTGCTGGCGGCATATCATTAAGACTGCCA
>NZ_SOEF01000053.1 GCF_004366375.1 Halanaerobium congolense | reverse complement strand
TTTTTAAAGTACTGGATAATATACAGAGTTTAGAATTTGGTTGACATTGAATTCTAAAAGAACTGTAAAATTTTAAGAAAATAAAGGAAGACTACAGGATATCTATACCCAATTTTAATAGTGATTTTTACCATAATAACAAAAAATAGATTTTTTTAAAAATTAAACTCAAAAATCTATTTTAAAATCTTAAATCAGATAATTTTAGAGTTAAATCAAAGGAAAATTATATTTTGTGGCTGCTATGAATAATTTAGGATTATGACTTTTAATTAATGAAAGGAGCAGAAAAATGAGTATTGGAATTATAACTGATAGTACCTGTGATCTAAATCAAAAATTAATAGAAAAATATAATATTGAGGTTATCCCTCTATCAGTACATTTTGGAGAAAAAGAATTTAAGGATGGTGTTGATATCAATCCAAAAAGTTTTTTTAAAAAGCTGAATAAAAATAAAGAACTACCACATACTTCAAGACCCGCCCCGGCATTATTTATGAAAAAATACAAAAAAATGCTGGAAAAATATGATCATCTGCTTTCTATTCATATTTCTGCTGCTCTCAGCGGTACTTTTGAATCAGCAAAATTAGCTGCTCGCGAAATAGAAGACCAAAAAATTACTGTTATTGATTCGGCAAGTATTTCTCTAGGACTGGGTATGTTAGTTATTCTGGCAGCAAAATTAATTGAAAAAGATAAAGACTTAAATGATATAATTAAAACCATTAAAAGTGCAAAAAGGAATTTATACTTATATTTTACAGTGAAGGACTTAACTTATATGGAAAAAGGTGGCCGTATCGGTAAAGCGAGCTCATTCTTAGGTTCTATCTTTAGTATTAACCCTGTAATTTCAATTAGTACTGAAACCGGTAAGGTTAAACCAATTGCCAAAGTTAGAGGACCGCACCGGGCTCAGGACAAAATTATAAAAATTATTAAAGAAAAAATTGATAATGAAAAAAATAACTGGCTTGGATTTGCTCATGGAGATCGCAAAGCTGACCTTACAGAGACAAAAAATAAATTAATAGAAGAAGTAAAAAAAGACAAAAATTTGAATCTAAAAATTTTTAACAGCCGCATCAGTGCGACTCTAGGGTGTCATGTGGGACCTACAGTCTATGCTGTTATTGTTTTAAGTGGAGATTTTTTAGTATAAATAAGAGAAAGTGCAGCTCTTACCTGTAAATAGGGAAACTGCACTTTTTTAAATAATTATTTAATAAAAAATAATAACTAATCGAATTTCATAATACGCTTAATTTAGTTTAATTTTAAAAATATTATCTGCAAATTATAAGAATAAGCCTTTTAATTTGAATAATTGGTATAATAGCCTGAAACTCCTGCTTAAAAAGAATATGTTCATAGATATCAGTTGTAATTTTCTAAATTCGAAGCATCAATATCTATTGTTTCAGTGTCTAATAAATCAAAGACCATACTCTGTTGTAAAAGATTATTCATTAGTGGTTTCAGTTCGTCAGTTTCAGATAATTAATAGCCTTTCTAAAAACATGTAATCAATTTAATATTATTATTTAGTCAGCGTGGATATAATAATATTAAAACTTAGTTGAGATATAAGGAGGTTTTGTTAATGCAAAATAAAAGAAAAGAACTAATAAAAGCAGTTTTTGTTGCAGATGCACTTTCATTCGGTGCTCATTGGGTTTACAGTACAGATAAATTAAAGGAAGAATACAGCGGAATAATTGAAGAATATAGAACTCCTATGGCTAAATTCCACGAAGGAAAAGAAGCTGGAGACTTATCACATTATGGTGAACAAGCTTTTGCACTGCTGCAGTCAATCTCTAATAATCAGAGTTTTGATCTAAAGCAGTTTAGAGATGACTGGATTGAGTATTTAGAAAATAATGAGATGTATATGGACCATGCAATGAAAGATTCACTGGAAAAACTTAAGAATTCAGATAATTTTACAGGGGCTGACAATCATGAATTAGGTGGAATTGCACGCAGTCTGCCGTTATTTTTAGAAGAAGATATTATTCAAAAAGATTTTTTAGACCTAGTTCATTTAACTCATAACAGCCAAGTTGTTGATCAGACTGCAAAATTTGTTTTTGCTGTGATTAAAGATGTATTGGCAGGCAAAGATTATAAAGAAGCTATTAAAGCTAATAAAGATTTAAATAAATTTACTGCTGAGTCTTTTGAAAAAATCGGATCTAAAGATAAAATTGTAGCAAATGCAGATGACCGCGGTCAGGGCTGCTCAACTGAGCAGGGCTTTCCAATTGTGCTTGATGTTCTCTGGAATGCTGATGATCTCCTGGAAGCTTTAACACTTAATATTATGGCAGGCGGAGATACTTCAGCTAGAGCAATGGTAATTGCTGCAGTAATGGCAGCGGCTGAGGGATTAGATGCTTTACCAGATAAATTAACTGCTGGTTTTAATAAATCAGAAAATGTTAACGAATTACTGTTAAAGTTAAATTAAGATAATTAATCCACAAACACCTTTAACAGTCGATTCATTAAAAGAATTAATTAAAGAAAAAGACTCTGAAATAGGAGTTGATTTTAATTTTAATATTGATATTTAGGATTTAGGATCAAGCGCATCTCTGAGACCATCACCTAAGATATTATAGCTTAAAACAGTAATAAAAATGAATAAACCGGGTAATAAAAGCCAGGGGAAATCTGAGATTTTAGTAATATTCTGTGCTGCACTTAGCATATTACCCCAGCTGGCAGAAGGTTCCTGGATTCCGAGGCCAATAAAGCTCAACCCACTTTCCATAATAATATAACCTGGAATAGCTACAGTTGCCCTAATTATGACGTAAGTTGCTGTCGATGGAAGAATATGTTTTAAAATGATTCTCTTATCATCAGCACCTAATGCTTTAGCAGCTGCAATATAATCTTCACTTTTAACAGATAAGACCATACCTCTAATAACCCTTGCCATACCTGCCCACCCCTGAAAAGCTAAAATAGAAACGATTAAAAAGAATCTAAAAGCAGAAGAAAGGTCAAGTGGTAGTACAGCAGCCAGTGCTAAGAGTAGATAAAAACTTGGGATAGACATTATCACTTCTACAGCTCTCATAATAACTGAATCAATAAAGCCTCCGTAATAACCTGAGATTCCACCCATGATTAAACCAATAAAAGTAGTAATAAAAATAGCGATGAAACCGATAAATAATGAAACTCGTCCACCATATAAGATTCTCGTAAATAAATCCCGGCCGTAATTGTCACTGCCTAAAATAAAAATAGGTTGATCAGCCTCCACCCCAAATAAATGAATATTGCTTTCAAAAACTCCTAAAAATTGATAGCTGTCACCTTGTTGAAAAAATTTAATTGGATATTTCTTTTCTTTATTAATTTCATACTCAGCCCACCCTTCTTTAACTTCAGTTCCATAAATATAGGGTGAAGTTAAGCCATTTTCATCAGTGAAATGAATTTTAGTTGGTGGATGGAAGAACTTGTTTTTGAAGTTTTTTGTTGAACTGTAGGGAGCAAAAAAAGGCGCAAAAATTGCTAAAAAATAAAGTAGAAAGATAATCACAGCAGCTATCAGGGCAAATTTATTTTTCAATAATCTCGCTAAATTTTTCTGCCAGAGAGTTTTAGTACTATTAACTTTTATTTGATCATCTAATTTTAATTTATGCTGCATATTAACACTCCGGTATCTTAGTATTTATTAAATTTAGATCAATACAAATCAGAATTGATTTTAAGTCAATTTAGATCATTGATATTTTATCCTGGAATCATTTAATGCCAGCAGAATATCTGCAGCTAAATTACCAATAATCAGCATTAAACTTCCCATCATCATTCCAGCCATCGCTAAATATAGATCTTTAGATCTGACTGCAGTCAGCATCATTCTACCTAAACCTGGCCAACCTGTTACGATCTCTGTTAAAGCGGCTCCACTAAAAAGAGAGCTGAGCTGAAAACCAAAGATTGTTATCATTGGATTAATCGCATTGCGAAAAGCATGTTTATAGATTACCTTTTTTTCTTTTAGGCCTTTTGCCCTTGCTGTTCTAATATAATCTTTATTAATTACATCGAGCATTTGTCCCCGCATCTGTCTCATTAAGGATGCAGTACCAGCAGTTCCTAAAACTACGGCAGGTACCAGCAGATGTTTTAGAATATCAATTACTTTTTCCATTGGACTCATATAGTCGTACATAATGCTGGTCATACCATTGATCGGTAAGGGAATGTCAAATCTGACAATAGAAAACAAAAGCAGTAGCGCAAAGAAAAAATTAGGGATAGAAAGACCGATAAAAGAAAAAACACTGAATATATTATCCAAAAAACTGTAACGATGGACTGCAGAATAAATACCAATTGGAATAGCAATCCCCCAGCTGATCAGCATAGCAGCAGCAGATAAAAGCAGAGTATTAAACAAGCGACTGCCAATAATTTGAGCTACAGGAATTCGATAGGTAAATGATTCGCCAAGGTTACCCTGTAAAATTTCTTTGAGCCAGGAAAAGTACTGAATAAAAATATTTTGATCTAAACCAAAATCTGCTTCCATTTTCCGAATTAATTCTTCGGAGATATCTGGGTTCATTCTCAAATCATCTAAATAACTACCCGGTGAAAGCTGCATGATGAAAAAAGAGAGAAGAGAGATTGCAAATAAAAGTGGAATAACAACTAGAATGCGCCTAATTATATAATCTCTCATCGTCTAATTCTCCAGATATAGTTCATGAATATTCCAGAGCACTCCACCATAAGCAGTAACTTCAGTATTTTTAAGGCTGTCTCGTACAGCGTAAAGAGAATTAGGAGTTACTGTATAAATCACAGGAAGTTTTTCTGCAACAATTTCCTGAAATTCATTATAGTATTCTTTTCTTTTTTCAAGATCTACAGTCTGGCTTCCTTTGACAAATAATTCATCAATCCGTTTTTCCCATTCGGTAGCTGGTTCTTCCTGGACTGGATTCCACATGTGAAGATGGCCATTAGACATCCAGACATTTGTTCCCTGATGTGGTTCCACTCCACCTGTTAGACCAATCAAAATACTGTCAAAATTCCACTCGCTGCTTAGTTGATTAACCATTTTGTTAAATTCGATTGGGGTTGAATTAACTTTGATGCCTAATTCTCTTAATTCAGAGGCTATTATATTAACTAAAGACTCACGCACATTATTACCAGCATTGGTAACCATGGTAAATTCAACTTTGTTATTATTAGCGTCCAGGAGTTCACCATTTTCATTCCATTTAAAGCCGCCTTTTTCTAGTTCTTCTCTTGCTTTTTCGAGATTATATGGATATCTTTTTACACCTTCATTTAAATATACTTTATTTGCAATACTTATGGGGCTCCACTGTTTTGTTCCCTGACCTGCCAAAGCTTGATTAATCATAGTTTCTTTATCAAAAGCATGGGCAATAGCCCTTCTAAAATTAAGATTTGTAAACCACTCATATTTATAAGGCTCATCCTCCAAATTAGGATTACGGGGATTCATATTAAAAACTAAAAAATTAGTGCTAAAAGTTGGTCCAGCATCTACAACAGAAAAATTATTGTTTTCAGATTCTGCTTTTATTCTGCGGTAATCAATTCCTCTGACAGACAAATAATGAGTTTGACCTTTTTCAAACAGCAGTGATTCGGTCTCCTGGCTTTCAGCAATAACTCTAATCCATCTATTAATATAGGGTAGTGTTTTGCCGTTTGGATCTTGACGCCAGTAGTAATTGTTTTTTTCCATTACTACTCTTTCTCCATTTTTGTAATCTACTAATTTAAATGGTCCAGTACCAACGATTTCGGCAGGATCAGTATTAATTCCCCAGCTGTTATTAAATTCGCCCTTTTCCCAGGCTTCATTAAGTTTGTGTTTGGGAATGATTGGGGCCGTCATATTATTTAAAAATGGAGCAAAACTTTCTGGTAAAGTAAATTGAACAGTGTATTTATCAATTTTTTTGTATACTGGAAATTCACCATTAACTTTCAAAACATCACGACTGCTGGTGGGAATATTCTCATCTTTAATTACATCAAAGGTAAAAATTACATCATCGGCTTTAAATTCTTTTCCATCACTCCACTGAACTCCTTCTCTTAAATAAAAAGTATATTTTCTACCATCTTCAGAGATATCCCAACTTTTAGCCAGCTCAGGCTCATATTCAGTAGTGACCCCATTACGGGTTACTAAGCCTTCAAAAATATAGCCATCAGTAATAGTAGAAGAAGATGTTTCTTTAGCAATAATTGTATTAAATGTTTTTGGATCACCCAGTAAAGTTGTAATCAGAGTTCCTCCGTGCTGCCCCTGTTCTTTTTCTGAAATCCAGGGGTCTTTTAATTCTGCGGCTGCGCTGATATTAAAAATAAATAGAATTAATATTAATATTAATATAGTAATAATTTTTTTAGTCATTTTAATCTACTCCCTTCTCCTTAAAGTACTTATTAAAATAATATTCTTGTTAAAAGAGTCAAATCCTGCAAAATTCTTAAGCTATTTTTACTTTTGAATTTGAGAAAAAAATAATTTTTAAAAATTATTGAATTTAAATTCTTAATATGTTAGACTAACATCTAAATTAATTTAGGAGAGAGAAGGGGAGGAGATTATGAAAACATTAGAAAAAGCAGTTAAATTTATTGGGGATTATTTTATTGTTTGGACGATTATAGCAGCAGTGATAGGTTTTTTTCAGTCATCTGTTTTTGGGTGGGTTCTGCCCCAAGTGACCGTGTTACTTGGAATTATCATGTTTGGAATGGGGATGACTTTAGAGGTTGAAGATTTTAAAAATATTTTAAAAAATCCCAAAGAAATTTTCATAGGCTCATTGGCACAATTCACATTGATGCCTTTAATTGCCTTTGGTTTAGCAGTTGTTTTTCAATTACCGCCAGAATTAGCAGTAGGAGTAATTTTAGTAGGTACATGTCCTGGTGGAACAGCATCAAATGTAATGACCTATCTAGCAAAAGGGGATGTTGCACTTTCAGTTTCAATTACAACTTTATCTACATTTCTAGCACCAGTTGTAACTCCTTTATTAACAGTCTGGCTTGCCGGAAAGTGGATTCCAGTTTCAGCAGGTGCGATGTTTATTTCGATAGTTAAGATTGTTTTAATCCCAATAGTTTTAGGGCTTATCATCAACAGTTTATTTGGCTCTAAACTAAAGGCTGTGACTAAATCATTACCAGCTGTTTCAGTAATAGCAATAGTTTTAATTGTTGGTGGAGTTGTGGGGGCTAATTCCGGGAAAATTGCTACAACAGGAGCGGCAATATTTTTAATTGTAATCTTACATAATGTACTTGGTATTATAAGTGGTTACTTCTTAGGAGATAAGCTAAGTTTGGAAGAAGCCAAAAAGCGTGCTTTAAGTATTGAGGTTGGTATGCAGAACTCCGGTTTGGCAGTTTCTTTAGCTGTTGCACATTTTAGTCCTGCAGCCGCAATACCTGCAGCTATCTTTAGCGTTTGGCATAACATCTCGGGACCATTAGTTGCCACTTATTGGTCCAGAAAGACAGATAGTTTAGCAAATAAAGAGCTGCAGCAGGAAGCAAAAGTTTCATAAGAAAAATTGTAAAATAATAAATGATAAACTGGAAAAGGGTCTAAAGCAAAATCTGCTTTGGGCTCTTTTTTGATTTTAAACAAGGAAAAAATTAATAAACATAGAATATATATAATAGAAAGAGTTATTAAAAATAGATTTTACAGAAAAATTATGTTTTAATTCAAATAAAGGTAATTAGGAGGCGATATTTTGAAAGCATTTAAAGCATATGATATTCGAGGAGTATATAATAAAGATTTTAACAAAGAAGATGTTTATAAAATTGGATATTTTCTACCAGAACTGCTGGCAGCTGATGAAGTATTAGTTGGTTATGACGATCGCGAATCAACCCCAGAGGTATTCGAAGCTCTGGCAGCTGGTATTACAGACCGGGGAGCAGATGTCTATAAAATTGGATATGCAACAACACCAATGGTTTATTATGGGACTGCAAAACATGGTTATAAGGCATCAGTGATGATAACTGCTTCTCACAACCCACCTGAATATAATGGCTTAAAAATTTCTAGAGAAAATGCACTGCCTGTAGGTTATGATTCTGGTTTAAAAGAATTAGAAGAAATGATAGAAACTAAGGAAGTTAAACCAGTTGGCAAAAATAAAAAAGGTAATATTTTAGAACATGACTTAAAAGCTGAATATATAGAATTCCAGAAATCATATCTACCAGATTTATCAAAACTCGACCTTTCAATTGATGTTTCTAATGGAATGGTTGCAATTTTAACTGATGCAATCTTTGGTGATCAGCCCCATTATTTATATAATGAACTTGATGGAACTTTTCCTAATCACGAAGCGAATCCTTTAGAAGCAGAAAATAGAGAAGATCTGAAAGAATTATTATTGGAAAAAGGTTCTGATATGGGACTTATTTTTGATGGTGATGGAGATCGGGTAATGTTTTTAGATGAAAAAGGAAACTTTATTTCTCCTGATTTAATTATTGCTTTACTGGCAGAGTACTATATTAAGCAGGGCAAGGGAAAAAATGTCTTATATGATATCCGTACTTCCTGGTCTGTCAAAGAGCATATTAAAGAGCTGGGTGGTAATTGTCATATGTGGAAGGTGGGTCATGCCTATGCAAAACTGAAGCTTAGAGAAATAGATGGTATTTGTGGAGGAGAACTTGCCGGTCACTATTATTACAAAGATTTTTTCTACTGTGACTCAGGAATGCTGACTGCTTTAGTTGTCTTAAATGTTGCCGCAAGATTAAAAGACGAGTGCAAGACTATTTCTGAATATATTGCTGAATTAGATAAATATGCAACTTCTGGTGAGGTTAACTTTAAAATTGAAAACAAAGCAGAGGTAATGGAGAATTTAAAGGATTATTTCTTCGAGAAACAAGAACCAGTAAGTTTTTATGATTTTGATGGTTACCGTTTAGAATACAAAGATTGGTGGTTTAATGTAAGACCTTCAAATACTGAACCATATTTAAGATTAGTCGTTGAAGCTAAAACCGAATCTGTGCTTGCAGAAAAGTTAGCTGAAATCAAAAAAGTCATGGATGTTGACTAATCAAAGTTTAATTAATTGAGCTTCATC
Source organism: Halanaerobium congolense (assembly GCF_004366375.1). Classification (GTDB taxonomy): domain Bacteria; phylum Bacillota; class Halanaerobiia; order Halanaerobiales; family Halanaerobiaceae; genus Halanaerobium; species Halanaerobium congolense. The sequence goes on along the minus strand of NZ_SOEF01000053.1, from coordinate 1,179 downwards.
TAAGAAAGGGGCGGGTCCTATGAATATTCCTGTTAAAAGATGGTATGAGGCTGTGTTGACTCGTTATTCTCAACAAAAATATATGACTAAAGAAATTAAGCCATTTACTATAAAATCGCTTGAGAAGAAATTTGAAGAATTAAATAATATTTATCCAGAAGTCAGAGTAAAATTAATAAAAAAGTCTGTTAAAGATATTTTACCTGCTTTAAAAGGTAAATATGGTAATTTCACTGAATCTCCTGCGTTTATCGCTTTTATTTTAAATGACAATGGTGAACACCGCTGGACAAAAATGGGCTACATTGGTGAAGCAGCTATTTTAGAAGCTACAGCCCATGGATTAGGCAGTTGTTGGATTGGCGGCAGATATGTTCCTGAAAGATCAAATCTTAAAATTGATTTGGAAAGAGGCGAGCGCTTAGTTGCAGTTAGTCCTATTGGATATTCATCAGAAAATTATAATTTAACCCGACATTTTATCTCGAAACTCTTTCCGCATCGAGACCGTAAAGATATAGAAGAATTATGCCCTGATGGTTATGATTCAGATTGGCCTGGTTGGGTAAAAAATGCCATCAAAATAGCCAGTTATGCTCCTTCAAGACTAAATAGACAGCCCTGGCGTTTTTACTATGGTGAAGGTAAATTAGTTGTAGATTGCAAAAGTGAGCCTTCAGCTTACAGAAGATTAGAATGTGGAATTGCACTTCTCCACTTAGAAATAGGAGCTTTAGATGGTGGAGTTACTGGAAGAATTGAATTTGGTGGTTTAGGACTTGCTTCTTTTGTTAAAGATAATTAAATTATAAAAGATAATTGAATATAATAATTTTAAAATTTAAAAACACTAAAAGTCGCGGTTTTAATTCCGCGGCTTTTTTGATGCCAGTTTTAATAAAAAGGATTCAGCAGCTATCTCTAGAATATTAATAATAAGTTAATATATTTTTAACTTGAATTCGGCAAGTAAAAATACCGAATCCAGTTATGATAATCTTTAAACAGTAAATCTAGTTCAAATTTTTTTGAATAAAAAAAATAGAATCTCCCTTAAGGTTTGTGGTAAAATGTTTTTAGGACAAAAAACCATACCAAAACCAAAAAGGAGATTCTGATATGAGTTTACCACAAAACAACAATAAAATAAATAGTTTTAACAAATTAAATATTCCAGCT
>NZ_SOEF01000052.1:8549-10774 GCF_004366375.1 Halanaerobium congolense | reverse complement strand
ACGGTGAACACCCTGTCATTGTTGACTTCTACATGATACATGCCACAACATAGATAGGACTTTCACCTATTATCAGAATAATTTACGGAGCACACAAAAAATAACCGCTACAAATTAAAGTAGCGGATTTGTTAATTCATATTATATTTTGATATTTCCTACGCAATAGAAAATTTGGTTTCTTCCACCTTTGGCTTAACCATCTTACCTCTAAAGCTAATCTCTAAAATTTGATAAGGCCCAGCTTTCGGGTTAACCTCATCAATTACAGCATCATATTCTCCATCATCTACCAGCTTATCAATATACCTGCTGTAAACAGCTGGAACATAACCAAGTTTATACTCTTTATCTTTAGTCCAGATTTCAATTGCATGCATATCATAAATATTATCTTCTTCAATTTCTAAATGAAGTTCCTGTCCAGATTCTAAGCTTTCTAAAGCTTTATCTCCATCATAATGTCTCCAACCTGCAATATTGAATTTAACTGTTCTACATTTTTTTTCTTCATCAATAGGCTCCATAAATTCTAATGTATCTGTACTCAGTCTTCCTCCAGTTCTTTTAAGTGCTTCAAATGGCTTGTTTTTTCTATCTTTACCATTTAATCTATTAAGGAATGGAGCAAATAATTTGTCAGAAGTATATTCTTGATCAATATCTTCAAAAATCTTGATAGGCTTATATCCCATCTGAAGTGCATATTCAATACTGCCATGTTCATTCTCATCTTCTCTAATATATTTAAAATGAAATAACCCATTTTCTTTCCACAGTCTACCAATCACAGTTCTTTCTCTGGTATCTGGATCCTTCCAGACAACTAAAAGCTCATTTTTGTGTTTAGCAATTACCATAATCAATCACCTTCTTTCTCGACTAAATCTAACATCCAGCTTCTGCGTTCCATTAATATCTTAAGAACTAATTTCTTTTGGTTTTCACTCATAAAATTTTCAGGTACTTTAAAAACAATCTCTCGAATAATATCTTCTTTCAGTAATTTTAATTTAGTAATAAAATCTTTATATATATCAGAATAGCTCTGTTTTAAATAGTAGAGCATATCATACTGTGTGATTTTTTCATTACCGTTTAGTCTAATACAAGATTTACATTTTCTTAAATAAGATCTAAAAAAGTTCTCATCCTTAAGAAGCTTCTCAACATGATGTGGTAATCTTTCTCTTGCTAAAGAAGAGGCATTATCATAAATTGGGGCTAATTTGGGTGTGATATCATTTTTTTCAGAAACTATTATTCCCCAATTTTCTTCATGTCTGTCAGTTTGACCAATAAACCCATCAAATAGCAGTATTTCAATAAATTCTTCAATTAAATCATATTCTTTTAGATCACTCAAAATATTATTTAGAGTATAATTTTGTCTATTAGCCTCAGTGATTTCATAGCTCATTAGGTCTACGCCTTCTTTTAAGATTTCATCCTTATTTAAAAACCTATAACTAATACAACCATGACTGTTGTTATAAAGAGCTAAATCAATTTGTGGAACTTTTAAATTTAATTCTTCCCCTATTTCTGAAACAATTTTTTCTGCCCAGTGACCTCCACCATACCAATCATAATGTTCATTATATTTTGGCATTTTAAATAAAGCTCTATTTCGGGATTCTGTGTCACGAAGCCAATAAGAATTACTATAACCTTTTCCTTCTTCTATTAATTCCCAGTTGCTTACATCTATAATTTTGTATTTTTGATTTTTATTCATAGTTTAATTACCCTTCTTATATATACATTATACTTTAATATATATTGAATGTAAATTAATCTTATTAATTACTTCTTCATATCTCATTATTTTCCTACATATTTTTTTGAATTTCTTATCTCAAGAGAGAATCAACAGCATCTCTGTAACCATACTTCCGTAAATATTCAATAACTGCAGCTTCGAAAATATCTCTCTGAGTCACGTTCCTAACCTTGCTGAATTCTGTAACTAATTCAGCTAATCTATCAGCCATATAAACACTTTTGGTTTTGGTTGTTCCTGGTACTGCGAAATGTGGGATCTCTCCCTCACTGTCTTCTCCATCCTCTGAAGCTGCTAATAGTTCCCTTAAGGAATCCATGTTTTCTTCTAAAAATTCCATCACTGGAGTAAACTTAGCCAGTTTTTCTGCAACATTGACCTGGCGTTCAACCTGTTTTCTAATCTCTGCAGCAAGTTCTTTCCCATTAGTATCTGGAGCAGC
>NZ_SOEF01000052.1:0-8451 GCF_004366375.1 Halanaerobium congolense | reverse complement strand
GAGTAAACTTAGCCAGTTTTTCTGCAACATTGACCTGGCGTTCAACCTGTTTTCTAATCTCTGCAGCAAGTTCTTTCCCATTAGTATCTGGAGCAGCTTTCTTACTTTCTTCCTCATCACCTTTCATTTCAGATTGATGAATATAATTCCGCTCATCTGTAGACCAGATATAATTTTGGAGCCATTTGGCATAAATTTTGTTGCTGAAAACAAAAAAACAACCGCTATCTCCTGTAAGAAGAGTAACGATTGCAAAAAAAATAACTGCTATCTACAATAGAATAGATAACAGTTTCTGAAAACATATTTTTCTGTTGGTCTAAAAACTAAGCTAAAACTTAAAATTTAAATATCAATATTCTTAACTAATTCTTCTAAAGAATCATAACTTTTGATAGCATCTTTAATATTTTTTAATCTTTCATAATCATCTATCTTATTTATCTCCTGCACAATCTTTTTGCTGCTTAAACCAAATTTCAATTCCATTGCAAATTCAATCATTTCATGCATATTTTCTACTTTACCTTCTTCTTTTCCATCATGATAGATTTTTTCTGCTATAGTCATAATTACAGCACTCCCTTCAGCTGAAATGTTTTTTGCCTTTTGATCCAACTCATTTAAAGAAATTTCCTCTCCAATATTTAAAATATACTTAACAACAGTTTCAATATACTCCAGCCCGGTTGTTTTTTCTCTTAGTTCAATTAACAAAGGCAGAACTTCCCGCAGTCCTTTATCAAAATCATCATCAAAAATATGAGAGATCAACTTTAAAAATAGCCTCAGCTTAATCTGTCCCTTTATTTCTGCATCAGAATAATTAGAGAAATCATAAAGTAAATAATTATAACCAGGTATATAATCTGAAATAGCCTCTGAAGTAGCTTCAATTAATTCTGATAAGCTGCTTCCATACTTCCATTTTCTATCTCCATGATAAATAAGAATAGGTATAATTGGTGGTAGTTTCTCGTTTTTATTCTGTTTATTATAAAGCTTCCAGATATCTAAAATATAACCAAGCATCTGGACCGGTGTCATTTTATCAAAATAGCTCTTGTGTTCAAATAACAGGTAAACAAATCCTTCTTTACCATCTATACTTACATTATATAAAATATCAGAAAAACTTTCTTCCAACTCTTTATCTATAAAACTATCTTTGGCTACCTTAATATCTGTTAGATCAATTTCTTTTAAAATACTATTGGGTAGATAATTTTCTAAAAAATCTACTGCCACTTCCTTATCACCAAGAGTTCTCTTAAAAAGAGAATCATGTGGGTTTTTAATAATATCCAATTTAGTTCCTCCATCTCTTTTAACTTCCTGTATAATTATTATATCATATTAATCATCATAGAAAAACAGTTCCTTAATAACTATTTCGCTAAAACTTAATTTTCTCCTACTATTAAATCTATTTTATATCACTTAAGAAGAGAATCAACAGCATCTCTGTAACCATACTTCCGTAAATATTCAATAACTGCAGCTTCGAAAATATCTCTCTGAGATACATTCCTAACCTTGCTGAATTCTGTAACTAATTCAGCTAATCTATCAGCCATATAGACACTTTTAGTTTTGGTTGTGCCCGGAACAGCAAAATGTGGAATTTCTCCATCACTATCTTTTTCATCCTCTGTAGCTGCTAATAGTTCCTGTAAGGAATCCATATTTTTTTCTATAAACTCCATCACGGAAGTAAACTTAGCCAGTTTTTCTGCAACATTGACCTGGCGTTCAACCTGTTTTCTAATCTCTGCAGCAAGTTCTTTCCCATTAGTATCTGGAGCAGCTTTCTTACTTTCTTCCTCATCATCTTCCATTTCAGATTGATGAATGTAATTCCGCTCATCTGTGGACCAGATATAATTCTGTCGCTTCATAAAATCTGCTAAATCTTTATGATCATTAAAGCCTACTTTCTTTGCAACCGACTTAGGATCACTACCATCATCAGCAAACAAACTAATAATTAAATCAGCTTTTGATGATATACCAGTTAACTTCTTATTTTCAAATCCAGGGTCATCTACTTTTGGCACATAAGTACCTCGATCAGCATCCCAGAGGAAGTTTTTTTTTCTAATATACATGTCCATGGACTTATAGCTGGAATAATTCAAATCATCAGCTATCTCCTCTCTGGACTTCCCATTCTTTAAAGCTGTCAAAATATAGTTGACCTTTTCATCATAGATAGGCTGTTCTTTTTCTGTATCAGCCATAAATGTATTACCTCCTTTCATTAGGATTCCCCTGCCTATAATAGCAGGGGATTTTGGTATCAAAGCACATTAACTGCTTCACTTAAATCGTCAATATTGCTATGAGCGTACAGGCTGGTTACAGAAATATTGGAATGACCCAATAACTTTTGGATTTTATAAATATTAATGTCATTTTTTACTAGCGAAGATGCAAAAGAGTGTCTCTTATGGAGATCTCTTTATAAGCGTCAGAGTGTTGCTTACACCAGTCTGTATTTCATCTACTCTAGCTGACCCGGTTATGATTTTCTTGTCTCCTTTACCGGGCAGCTCAACTACTACTTCTTCCAATGCTTTCTGGCCGGTCAGCAGACCAAAAAGATTACTAGCTTCATTCTGACTCAGATTGATGTCAGTCAGATCAGTCTGTGAATCAAGATCCAACATTACTAATGAGTAGCCTGCATTAGCTAGTTCCTCTGCCATGACTATGACTGTGGTTAGAGTAGTTTTTCCAACTCCACCCTTCCTGTTAGAAATACTTATTACTTTTGGACCGAGCTTACTTTCAGCTTTAGTTGTTATTATTTTTTTAGGCATTATTATTCCTCCTCTCCCTACGTAGACCGTCTACGTATACTGTTTACGTCTACGTTTACTTTATTATTTTGTTAGGAGAGAGAATTTGATTGACGGAGCAGATTAGAAAGTTAGTTGTTTCGGCTGGAGAGTGATGTTTGGATTGGATTTCTTAAGTGAATTGCGGATCGATCGTAGAAAAGAATTTCAGAAGTAGAATTTTTAGATAGGCGAGATTTTTTGTACCCAAAATGCCAGCATTCAAAGCTTTCATGACATAGAAAAACCCCATTCTCTCAGAAATCACACTGAAAAGAATGGGGTTGTCTTTATCTGTCAAATATTATAAAATTTTATAATCAGCTTAACTTAAAACTTCACATTTCTTTACCTCAGTTTTAAGATAGTTAAAGTACTCCTGCAGTTCTTTTTCCTCTTCAGCTGTTAGTTCTTCATCTCTTATTTTTACTGCTGTAGCTCTCATATTTCTCAGCTTCCACTCTACTTCAGTGAGTTTGCTTTTCCTTTTCTTCACTTCTGATCTTTTATTTTCAGCAATTTTTAGTTTAGACTTTACTTCTTCTTTTAATTTCCTTATTATCTTCAACAGTTCATAAGCTTTTATTTGCATTTTAATCATTCCTAAGTATTCATACTTTAACTTCTAGTGTATCTAAACCTGCTCATCCAATACATGCTCTTCCTTCTTATCCTCAGCATAAATAAAGCGATCTGAACCAGAGGCAGTCATTTTAAGACTAACTTTACCAATTCCAAATTCTTCGTTAACCTGCTGCTGAATTGCAGACTGAATCTCTGTTAAATTATATTCTCCCGGGTCTATTTTTACAGCTCTATTGCGGTTGTTATGGTTAATAAAAAAGATATTATTACTGTCATTAATTTTAATCGGTCTTTTAACCGCATCATGGACTGCAATATCTTCTAGATCATAGGTTACTTTTTCTGGCTGTTGTGATCTGGTGAATCTGTCACCTTTTGGATCCTTCTCCCTTTGATCATTTCTCTCATCAGGCTGATTTATTTGATTATGAATTACATTTTTAATTTGGGTTAGGACAGAATTAGTTTTTTCGACAGCAGACATTTTTGGTCACCTCTTTTAGTATTCTTCTAATAATTCCTGATTAAAATCACTTAACTTATCAATATATTCTACCATTTCTACTTCTAACAGATCTCCCAGATAATCATAATTCTCATTCTGTAGAGATACCATAGCTCTATTTAGTGCCTGAGTAAAATCAGATAGTATCTTATTACCTTTATCTTTTAACTCTTTATTATCTATTAAGGATATTATACCATTGATCACTTCCAGATACCACTGTATACCTTCCAGTGTCTTATCCAGCAGATCAGAAGCATCTGCTTCTTTACCTTCTTTAAAAAGTTCGGCTGAGTTATTTAAAGCATTCTTTAATTTAGGAAGATAGTTTTCTGCTTCTGCAAGGGTTTCAGTGATTAGCTGCTCCACTTTCTTTGTTTCAAACTTTATCTCATCTATTCTATCTAAATCAAGTTCATTTTCCTGAAAATATTTTAAGGAAACCTCAACTTCATCCAAATAAATTATATCTATTACTTCATTATCTAACTTGGTTTCTACCAGTTCTAGAATTTCATTCTTATCTGTTACAGATTCTGCTTCTATAAGATTCTCGTTTATGTATATCTTCATCTCATCCAACCTCTCACATATCATTATTTATCATTTAAAAACCAAGAAATCTCATCTATAAAATTTCCCTTATAATACCAATCGCTTACTTCTAAATGATTTAAAATACAAAATATAAATATTTTTTGCCATGAATTAATAATTTCAATCATTTCTGAAATATATTCTTTATACGTAAATCCATCTTCTACAAATCCAAAGAACTTTGTGTATCGTTTTTTATCTCTTGAGCACAGTTGACTATCTAATTGATATTCCGAATCATTTCTTTTTTCAATAGGAAATATTCTTCCAGAATGAACAATTTTATTCCTTAAATAAATAAACTGCTGCATCCTTTTAAAAACAATTTTTTCACTTTTTACATCAAGGTCTTTTAAAAGCAATTCAGTAATTAAAAAATATAATCTATTTTCAAAAATGTCATTAGTATTTCCCACGCATTCCCAACCTTTAATATTATCCATTAAATTATTGAATTTATTAGTATAGTTCATATAATATATTTTAGAAAAATAATCAAATGTGGTACTTAAAATTAATAACTTCATGTCAACAGTATTCACAGCATTCATTTCTAAATAATAAAATAAAAGTTTTCCATGATTTCTGAATGTGAAAGTTTTATTTCTAAATTTGTTAATTATATTTTTTATTTGATTAACTATTTTCTGATAGTCTTTTTCAAGTATAAACATCTCATTCTTTTGATGATATCTATTTAAATTGTTTTCTCTTATTACTTGCTCACCAGAAAAAATTCCTAATAAAACTAAAATATCATCTAATAATTCACCATCACGATGTACTACAGAATTGTAATGCTCATTAGGAGATACAATATTATAAGTATTTAAAAGTGTATTATACTCTTTTTTATTTTCACAATTATTTTTAGGAATAAATTCTGTGCTATTATATTCTTTTTGAACTTTACTAAGAATTTCTTCAGCAAAATCAGGATTATTAATACAGTTATTAAAAAAATCTTCATCTGTGTCAAAACAAAAGTTATCATTTGTATTAAATCTTTTCTGAATAATTTCTGAAAAAGAATTTATTTTTATAAATTTGTATTCAAAAATGCTAAATTTTTCAGGAGACAAAGTTTTTATTATATTTGTGGAAAAATTTTTACCAAAAATTAAATTGTATATTTTTTCTTTTTTATATTCATTTGATTTCATTTATTTGTATGCATCCTCTCCCTAAAACAATTAAAGGAGATCGGTATCTATTCAGCTCACCAATCTCCTCAAAAATCAATTCTTATCATTTTATCTATTATTACTCGCTTGTGAATTAACATTAAGACTTGATATCTGACTCTGCATCCAGCTCATCTGCTGATTCATCTCAGAGATAGCTGATTCCATAGCAGCAAACTGTTCTACATATCTGTCACGAGTCAATTGTACTTTTCTCTGTACATCTTCTATATCATCATTTAAACTATCAATTCGGTTATCATAAAAATTAAGTCTTCTCGGGATTAAGCCGGTGTTTGATTGCATCAACTGGTCTAGATAACTATCCATCCTTTGAGCTACACCATCAAAACCTTCTTTATCAGTTGTTCCTCTAAATAGAGAGGCAACTTCTTCAGATGATTCCTGCAGAACCTCTTCAAATTTACTTTTATCAAAACTCATTACTCCATTGCGATCAATCTCAATTCCAACTGAAGAAAGAGTTCTAAAATTTCCTTCATCTTTAACTGCAGAAGTTGCTAAATTTCTCAACCGCATTTGAAGTCTCATAGCAGTACTGTCACCCTGAAGAACTGAGCCTTTATTCTCGTCCTCATCATAATCAGTTTTACCATCAATAAAGTTCATCACACTATTATATTGATCGACAAAACCCTGTACTGCATTTGTTGCTTTGCCTGTATCTTTGCTTACATTTATATCAGCAGAAGCCGTTAGATTTGTTCCGGGATCAACCTCAGCGTTTGGATTAATCTCAAAGGTAATACCCTCTACAACTTCAGAAAAAGTATTACTTGAGCTTGTAATACCAGTTATCCCATTAATATCAATTAAGGCATTAGAAGCCTGTTGAGGTTCATTTACTATACTTTGAGTATCAGTACTTAAAAGACCAAGCTTTTCTAATATATCTCCACTACTTGATAAATTAGCATCAGCAGGATCGGCAACATCCCCAGTTCCTTTAAGAGCATTCTCAACCCCAGTTTCTGTTGTTTCTAATACTAAGCGATCATCAACAATTGAAGCCTTTACTCCAGCTTCTGCATCATTTATTTTATTGCTAATATCACTTAGACTATCACCCTTACTTATATCAATATTACTATCATTAATAGTGATTGTATCATTAGATTCTGCAGAATATTCTTCTAGCTTTTCTCCAAATATTCTTTGAGTTTTAGCTACTTCATGAACTGTCACTGAATAATTTGCTTCATTAGAATCATTAGTTGCTGTAGCAGTAACTACATCCTTATCACTACTATTAGCAGTACGAGAATTAAAAGTTGAAGACATTTTTAGATCTGTAGTTCTTCCTTCAAGTTTATCAAGCCTGCTGTTAATATCACGCCAGGCACCTTTGGTGACTTCTAAATCTGATATTTCCCGCTGATAATTTAATATTGGTCTCTGTTCCAGGGCAACCAACTGATCAATTACAGCAGTAGTATCCATACCACTTGCTAAACCATCTAGTTGCATACTATTTAACACCTACTTCCTCTTTAAACCTTTTCATCAATTAATATACCTACCATTTCGTGTATTCTTGCTTTTAAATCCAGCATTTCTTCAGGTGGTAATTCTTTTATTACTTCATCTGTATTAACATCAATTACCTGCACCATTAGTTCTTCTGTATCTTCATGTATCTGAAAAGAAAGTCCTTCTTTAACTTGATCTACTATTTCATTTACATCTTTTACAGATTCTCTAACTTCATCTTCTAGTTCTTGCTGGTTATATTCGTTTTTTTCCTGAAGAGATGTAGCCTGTCTATTAGTTTTTTTATTATTAGATTTAATTTTTTCAGTTCTAATATTTTTACTGCTATTGTTGTTATTATTATATAGCTGCTGGCTGGAAAGCGAGTCTACTCCTTCTGTTCTCATAAAGCTTCCACCCTTTCTTATAGAGTAGGACCAGCCTTTCAGCTGGGACCCCTCGTCAAACTGCACGTACGGTTCTCCCGTATACAGCTTTCCGTCAGTCGTTGCCCCGTCTCAAGGAATAAGTCTTCGTCACTGTGTTACCACAGCTGTATATTTTAATCCTCTAGGACAATCTAGTAAGTAGTGAAACGAGTCCCTTCTTCCTGAAAAAGGAATTGGGGATTCTTTTGTTTTGATTCATAACTGCTTTCTTTTTCTCTATATATGACCTTAACCGCATTCGTATCCATTCATCCAAGCTCCTGAAAAGTGTCTTCACATTTCCATGACCGAAATAATTAGCCCAGCCATATATTTTAGCGTTTAGCCTTTTTATAATTGAGTCCACTTTCCAGGGCTGATTTCTCTTAGTAACTTTTCTAACTTTGTCTTTGAATTTTTCTAATGATTTCTTTCTAGGTCTTTTGTACCTCCAGGCTATGAATTCAAATCCTAAAAATACAAAACCCTCACCAAAGTTAGTTATTACTGTCTTTTCTGGATGCAGTTCTAATTTAAGTTTTTCCGTAATAATTTCTTTAACTACTTCATAAGCTCTTTTAGCTTTCCTTTTTGATTTCGTCATAACCACAAAATCATCAGCAAATCGCACCAGTTTATACCCTCTTTCTGTCATTACTTTATCGAACTCATGCAGAAAGATATTTGCCAGCAGTGGCGATATTACGCCACCCTGAGGGGTTCCTTTTTCTGTGGGTATATATTCTCCATCTTTCATGACTCCCATGGTCAGCCACGATTTTATTATTTCAATTACCCAACCATCTGTTACTTTTTGCTTT
>NZ_SOEF01000051.1 GCF_004366375.1 Halanaerobium congolense | reverse complement strand
CGCTAATAAATAATTCAACCACTTAAAGAAGGATTCCTCTTTTTTATTTTAAAAAAATCGTTAAATTTAATTTACACAACTTATTATACAATACTCTATATTCAATGATTATAATGGTTATAATGTCTATTAACAGATAATTTTTATTATTTTAAAAATTAAAATTAGAAAATTAAGTTTTTTACTATTTTTTGTCAGAAATAACTGGTATAATAGTATTAAATTATCATTATAGTGATATAATATATATTGCAAATTTTGAAATTATTAGAAGATAATATTTTGTAGGGAGGTATTTATTATGAATATCGGAAAGCGTTTGAAAAAATATAGAAATCAGAGGGGTTTAAGCCAAAAAAGATTATCTAACCACACCGGTATCAGCCAGTCATTTATCAGTTCCATTGAGTCCAACAAACAGTCACCCACAATTACAACCTTAGAAAGGATCTGTAGAGCTCTTGGAATCACAATTGCAGCTTTTTTTTCTGAACCGAATAATGCTGTTCCTGATTCATTGAGACCTCTGCTTGATAATGCTAGACAATTAAGCCCAACCCAAAGAGAGAATCTAAGTCTTTTTTTGGAAAGTTTAAATAAAAATGAATAAAACTTACATAAAAGCTCTCAGGATAATTAATCTTACTGAGAGCTTTTCTCTGTTCCATAAATTTAACCAGAAATCTTGTTAAATCTTAATATGAATGAATCAGACTATTAAACATCAAATTCTTCACCAATTTCTATAATCTTAGATTTGCATCCAATCTGTTCAAATTTGCTGGATAAACCCTTGGCCTGCAGCAATTCCTGCCTTTCTTCCGGATCATAATGATATGGTATTGCCATTTTAGGATTAAATTTAATTACTTTTTCTAGATAATCAGAAAAATGATCGTTGAAACAGGCTGTAAATAATAACTTTATCTCTTCATCTGGATCCGGATAATCAGCAGCATCTGCTGTCTGATAAAGACCCTTATAAAAATAAGCTACAGAGCCTTCTGAGTTGTAACAATCAACATCTAAGACCTTTATCTGATCTTCGATCAAATCTCCAGCTTGTACAACTTCTCCTTCAATATCAAATTTATTGTAAACTGATTGAGGTGCATAAATTTTTGTTTCATTATTGCTAACTGCTGCAAGATCATCTAAATTAATATGATCATCATGCTCATGTGTAATCAGTACGATATCTGCCTCAAAATCAGCTTCAATTTCAAAACTGGGATCAATTACAATTTTTTGCTCAGCATCAACCAACAAAGCTGAATTACCTAACCACTTAACTTTGATAATAATCATCTCCTATTGCTTTAATTATTGATAACTATCTTAATTTTAGCATAGATTGTTTAATAAATAAAATAAGCCCCCTCAATTAAGAAGGGGCCACTATATTTAACTAAGCAAATTTTAAGTATTTAATTCTCTAACATGAATTTCGTCTCCAGCAGCTACTTTTTCTCCTATTTCAGAAGTTATTGTACTACCACTAGGAATCTTTTTATTATCAAAATCCTCTACACCAACATAAGAGAAAATTCTACAATTTCTACCGATGGTTGTTCCCTCTGGTATTGTAGCTCTTTTAGCAATTACATTTAAACCATTTTCCAATAGATCAGGCTCATCTTTGTTTGGGGTTAAATCATCACCATAACCAATTTTACAATTAGCCATAATCTCAACTTCTTTATCAATTATAGCCTTTTCTACAACAGTATTACTTCTAATTACTGTATCATTAAAAATAATTGAGTCTTTAACAACAGCACCTTCCTCAATATATACCCCAGGACTAATAATAGAATTTTTAACTACTCCATTAACTATAGACCCATTAGAAATCAAACTCTTAGAAGCAGATGCATCTTTACCAAATTTAACAGGTGGTTTTTCTTCACTTCTGGTGTGCAGTTTCCACTCATCATTATAAAGATTAAGACTTGGAATTGGATCAGTTAATTCTAGACTACTTTCCCAGTAGGCAGCAAGTGTGCCTACATCTTTCCAATAATCATCAAACTCATAAAGATATACACACTCTTTTTCAATCATTGGTGGTATAATATGATGTCCAAAGTCTGAATCTTCTTCAGTACAGTATTTTTCTAGAACTTCTAGTAAAACTTCTTTTTTAAAAACATAAATGCCCATTGAAGCTAAGTTACTGGGTGGATTTTCAGGTTTTTCCACAAAATCTGTAATTCTCATTTCATCATTATAATCTAAAATACCAAACCGATTTGCATCCTCATATGGAACTGGTTGAGCAGCTATAGTTAAATCTGCATCTTTTTCTTTGTGGTACTCAACCATTTTGCTATAATCCATCTCATACACATGATCACCGGATAAAATAACTACATCATCTGGATCTTTACTCTCAATAAAACTCATATTCTTATAAATTGCATGAGCTGTTCCTTCATACCAATCAGTTGATCCTGGTTTGCCTCTAAAAGGCTGTAAAATTGTAACTCCACCCATTCTGCGATCTAAGTCCCATGGTTTTCCAATACCTATATGATTGTTTAAGGATAATGGTAAATACTGAGTCAAAACCCCAACATTATAGATACCAGAATTAACACAGTTACTTAAAGCAAAATCAATAAGTCTAAATTTACCTGCAAATGGTACACTTGGTTTAGCTCTGTGTGCTGATAAAATATCAAGTCTAGTTCCACGCCCACCGGCCAAAATCAATGCTAATGTTTTCATAGAATACCCCCTATTTCTTAAAAACTATATATTTTTCTACATCTCATATTTATATATTAGGCAAAATTAGGTAAAACCCTTTATTTTTCTGTTGAATTTTTAATAATTTAATGCACAATTATCTATTTCCTTAATTTTCTAAAATTAATAGTTTGTCACTATCATTTATGCTATAATATTATTATAGAAGGAAGGTGTCTTTGATGCAAATAATAACTATTTCAAGGCAAACAGCAAGTGGTGGTGAAGAAATTGCTAAAGAATTATCTAACCGTCTCGGCTTACAATTAATTGACCGCCAATATGTTTTAGAAAACTGGCTGCCTGAAGTTGCTGATGAACATCAGCTGCATATGCTGGAACAAAGCTCTAAATTTTATACTAAAATATTAAATCCAGATGCCAAAAAAAATGAACAAATTAGTTTCGCCGACTATATTGCTCAAAAATTAAAGGGAAAATCTGAAACTACAGATCTACTTATTTTAGGATTAGGATCTCAAATAATTTTTGAAAATAATCCTTATGCTCTTCATTTTAAAATAGTTGCTTCTGAAGAATACCGCTGTCAGCAGTTAAAAAAAAATTATGGGCTGCATCATGATGAAGCCGCTAGAGAGCTTGAATTAGCAGACCGCAAACATCGACGTTATGTTTGGAGAATACATAATCAGGACTGGGAAAAAACAACTCTTTATCACCTGACATTAAATAGAGATGGCCTTAACTTAGAAGATAGTTTATCTGTTATAATGAATATTGCTGATCTAAAAAAAGAAAACCCTCAGGCACTAATTAATAATAAAGAAGTCACCGAAAAAACAGTTGAAAATAAAAGTCAAAGAAATTTTGGTCATGAAAGTGAGAAAGAATTTGCTAAAATACTGGATATGCATCATATTGAATGGGAATATGAACCCAGTGAATTTCCTTTAGAATGGGATCCAGAAGGGAATGTAATTATGGCTTTCAGACCTGACTTTTATTTATGCGAACATGATACGTATGTTGAATTAACAACTATGAAACAAAAATATACAACTGAAAAAAATAAAAAAGTTAGATTACTGCAGGAATTATATCCACATATTAAAATAAAAATTGTTTATAAAAAAGATTTCGAACAACTAGCGGAAAAATTTGACCTTAATGGGAGTGAAAAATAAATGAATACTCAAAATTTAGAAAAAATACTCATTTCTGAAGAAGAAATTTCTAACAGAATTAATGAATTAGCAGCACAGCTGAACAAAGACTTTAAAGACAAAGAAGTAATATTAGTCAGCATTTTAAAAAGTTCCCTTTATTTTATGACAGATCTCAGCCGCAAGCTCAAATTTCCAATTAAACTTGATTTTTTAGAATTAAACCATTATGCAGATGAAGATAATTCTGGGGTAATTAGAGTAACTAGAGATTTGGAATTTAGTATTTCTGGGAAAAATGTTATAATTATTGAAAATATTATTAGAACCGGTTTAACTCATAGTTATTTATTAAAAAATCTTAGTGCTCGTAATCCCAAAAACATAAGCATCTGTACTCTTCTCCATATTTCAGATAATAAGCTTTTGGATTTGCCTGTTCATTATACTGGATTTGAAATTGAAGATAAATTTGTAGTAGGATATGGGCTTGATTATAAAGAAAAATATAGAAATTTAGCATATATTGCAGAGTATAAAGAAAATCCTCAGTCCTAAGATTAACTGAGGATTTTACTTGTTTTACTTTAATTTATTTAATTCTGTTTCAATTTTTTTCATAGCTGTACTTGCTTTTTCTTTAATAAATATTTCTGTTATATCATCCGTAAAATTAGACTTTTTAATATTAATTTCTACTATTTTAGCACCTTTACTGTTGGCAACTACAGGAATTAACGAGGCTGGCTGAATTTCTCCAGTTGTACCAATTATAATAAACAGCTCTGCTTTTTCCGCTTCTTGAAAAGATAACTTTTCTTCACGTTCTGGTATAGCCTCACCAAAAAAAACAAAATCAGGTTTTAAAACATCACCACATTTTTTACATTTTGGAGGCAGTTCTGATAATAGTTTTTCATTAACAGAATATTTTTCTCCACACTCAGTACAAATTAAATTACGGGAATTACCATGAAATTCAAATACATTTTTACTCCCCGCATTCTGATGAAGATTATCTATGTTTTGAGTAATCACCGCTTTAATATATCCATCTTTTTCTAATCTAGCAATAACTTTATGTGCCTCATTTGGCTCAGCTTTACCAAAATAGTCATAAAATATTTCTTTAATCGTATCCCAGCTTTTTTCTGGATGTTTATAAAAGTTTTTAAGATCTAAAATGATTGGATCATAATCATTCCAGAGACCATTTTCACCTCTAAATGGAGGTACACCACTTTCGACTGAGACCCCAGCACCAGTAAAAACTGTTGTATGTTTAGAATTCTTTATAAGCTCAGCTACTTTTCGGTATTTATTCATATTCTTCACCTCATAAGTATTATACCATACTTTTTAACTGAATATTAGTTAATATTATGAATAATTTGTTTAATCTAAAAAATAATCTTTATCATCTTCAAAAGTTCTCATGAATTTAACAGCTTTTTTGCTAATTTCAAAAAATTCTCCCTGCTGTCTTTCACGAAAGTAACTGCTCTGCTTAAAGCTAACAAAATTATTTTCATCAATCTGATATATTTCCATCAGGCTCCAGCCCCATTCAAACACATTTCCTATTTCTTGTCTAAATATTTTTTTAGAGTTTAGAATCTGCTGTACAGGATAATTGCTGTGGTTAAAGGGCTTTACTTTTTCATCACTATTATAAGTTATTAATTTCTTAATATCTGCTTTGTTGGTATCGATTAATCTTTCAAATTTTATATGTTCTTTATGTTTTTCAACTGCTTCTATTTCTTTTTTGTTTAAATAATGCAGATTAAAATCATATAATACTTTCATCTTAAAATAGATATATTCTTTTACATCAGAAAAGCGTCCTTTAACTTTTTTAACCGGATAACTTACAGCTTTTCTTTGTTTTAAATTATCATCTTTATTATTTTTTAATAATAGAATAATATCTCCTATAACTGCAGAATCTTTAACCTCATTTTTACTTAATAAAAGCTCATCATTTTTATAGCCTAATAAACTACTTATTTTTATTTTGTTATCTATATCTTTGATTACATATAAATTAACTTGATTTAATAAACTCATATTCTTCACCTCGAATTTAATTATATCAAACCACAGAAAAAGATAAACCCCGGCATTTAAGCCAGAGTTTAATAATAAAGTTGATTTAAGTTTATAATTTAATTTCAATTATCTAATAAATTACCTAATATCTTTTTTTCTGCGAATAATGCATTAGTACCTCCTGTATGCCAGAACAAAAGATCAGAACCCTTTTCAATTTTTTCTTTTTCTAAATAATCAATCATTCCCGCTGCTGCTTTTCCAGTATAAACTGGATCAAGGAAAATACCTTCATTTTCCGCAAAAATCTTTACTGCCCGATTGGCTTTAGTTGATGGAATTTCATATCCCTCACCCACATAATTATTATTAACTATTATATCACTGCCCTCTAATTCAAAATCAATATCTAAAAGATTTAAAGCTGCTGTGGATAACTCAGCTACTTCTTTTAAATAACTTTCATCTTTATGACTTACATTAATCCCATTGACTTTAAGATCATCACTTATAAATTTATTAACAGCTGTTAAACCAGCAAGAGTTCCACCGGTACCAGTTGCATGAAAAATGTTTTTAAAATTCAAGTCTTTCTTAAATTCTTGTGCTTTCATTTCTAGATAAGCATTAACAAATCCTAAAGTACCACGAGGAGAGGCTCCTCCTGGAGGAATTAAATAATAATCATCTTCATTTTCAGAAATTTCTTGAGCATATTTTTTAGATTCCGCTTTAGCTCTATACATCGCTTCAAATTCATCTTCATTTTCTTTAAAATCAATGATTTGAATTTCAGCTCCGAGGATTTGATCAAGTAAAATATTAGCCTTAGGATCTGAAATTCCTTCACCAATAACATCAACCAAATATAATATAGGGTTTAAATTATATCTACGGCAGGCAATAGCTGTCTGTAATGCATGATTGGACTGAGTGGCTCCATAAGTAAAGATGTTTTTTGCACCCTGTGCTAAAATTTCGCCAAATAAAAATTCCAATTTTCTTATCTTATTCCCACCAAAAGTACTAAAACCACTTAAATCATCTCTTTTTAAATAAATATTTACACCATATTGAGCTGAAAGATTCTCCAATTTATATATTTGAGTCGGGAAGAACCCCAATTCAGCTCTTTCTATTCTATTAATTTTATCTTTTACTATCTGATATTTTTTTAAATTATACATAAATTCACCCTTTTCATTTACTCATTCTTTTTTAAATTTATTAAGTCAAAATATTTATTTTTAAAAGTTAATTATAATCATTGAATAAGCTAATCAAATATTAAAGCCCGTAAATGATCTCTTGTTTATATTCTGATTTATTGCTTTTTCTTAGTTCTTTTAATAATTTAGCTGTAAATTTTTCTAAATCATAATTTTCTACTTCAGTCAAATCAATCCATTTATATGACTGAGCTTCTTCATTTAAAATTACATCTTTCGAATTACTACGGCAGATATAATCAACAAAAATAAAATGCTTTTTATTTTGAAATGATTCAGAATAGATACTCTCATTAATAGCTAGTAGTTCAATATCAAAAATATCCAGTCCAGTCTCTTCTTTCACTTCTCTTATTAAAGCTGCTTCCATACTTTCTCCAGCCTCAATATGACCACCCGGAATTACATATTTGTGGTTCCATTTGTTTGATTTGCAGATTAAAACTTTATCTTCGGAATTTAAAATAACCGCACCCACTGTAGCTTCTGGATATCTCATCTTATTCTCCTATAATTTTGACTAAAACTCTTTTTTCTCGCTGACCATCAAATTCACCATAAAAAATTTGCTCCCAGGGCCCAAAATCAAGTTTACCCTCTGTTACAGCAACAACTACCTCACGCCCCATAATCTGTCTCTTTAAATGAGCATCAGCATTATCTTCAAATCCATTATGAGCATACTGTGATATTGGCTCATGAGGAGCTAGTTCTTCCAACCATTCCTTATAATCTTGATGCAGACCACTCTCATCATCATTAATAAATACACTGGCAGTAATATGCATTGCATTAACCAGGCATAAGCCTTCCTGAATACCACTATCTTTTAAAACTCCTCTGACCAGATTAGTAATATTGATCAGTTCAACTCTCTCATCTGTGTTAAAGTATAGATATTTTCTGATTGATTTCATTTAATCCACTCCCTCTTTAAATTGAATTAGTCGTGTTAAACTTTTCTATTCTTTAAAAGTTCAAAGCAAATATTACTGCAGCTCCAAAAGAAATTAAAGGCGCTATAACAGTAACTATGTAGTAATCAAAATAACTTTCTCTAAATTTAAGACCAGTATAGGCAAGCATTGCCAGGTAAGAGCTGTTATGAGGTAGTGTATCTAAACCAGTTGAAGCAATAATTATAATCCTATGTAGTTTTTCTGGATCAACTAACTGAACAATGTTTTCCCCAACTGTACTTAGTGTTAAAAGTATTCCCCCAGATGCACTTCCTAAGAGTCCAGCTGCAATATTTGTAATTAAACCAACTAATAAATAAGGATGCAAAGGTAAATTTAATAAAGTCTCCAGAAAATTTTTAAATACTGGTAATGAAGAAATAACTTGCCCAAAACCCATTGCAGAAGCAGCAAACATCAATGGTAAGACTGCATTAGATATACTATCATTTAAAATTTTAAGCAATTCTATTTTTCTAAAGTTTTTAATTATCGAAACTATAACTCCTAAAAATAAAGCCAGCAATGGATCTTTTGATAAAACAGCAAGTAATATAAAAACTGTTAATAAAGGAAGCATTGCTGTAATAAATTTGATCAACTTAGCCAGATCAGGCTTCTTCAAAACACTTTCATTTGTCTTCGCGTTACTTTCAGCCAGAAATGAAATACTTCTGTATCTTAAATATAAAATAGCTGCTGCTGCTCCAGTTGAAATACTAACTAATCCTAAAGCTAGACCAGCTAAAGCAGAAGTGTTTAGATAATCCATCATGATTAAATTATGAACCTGGGGACTTCCTGGTAAAGGAAGTCCAACAACCACAGTTCCACCTGCTATTGCAGCTAAAATAAGAGACCTTGGTAAATTAGCTTCTTCAAAAACAGATTTAGCTATTGGATAAATAGTAAAAATTAATACAAATCCAGAAATTCCACCCAGTGATAAAAGTGCACTAGCAAAAAAGATACCTACTGCCGCATATCTGTATGATAAAACATCTAAAACAAATTCACCAATAGAAGCAGCATCATCAGATTCTTCCATTATTTTCCCTAAAATCGCACTCAATAAAAATATAAACAAATAATCCTGAACAAAAGCAGCAAAACCAGGTAAATAGTGGATATTCAGGATTTCTAAAATATTTAAGTTGTTCAAGTATAAAATTACTATAGATGAAAGTGGTGCAGCAATCACTATACTAACTTTTAGAATAATGAGGGTAATTAGAATAACAAATCCAATCCCAATACTTAACAAAGTTATTCTCCTTTCAAAACAACAGAATAAAAAACCTATCAGGATTAAAATATCATGATAGGTTAAAACTCAACTATTAATTAAAGAGTAATAATCTGGTATCCCTGCTCTGTAAAAGCTTCCATGGAAGGATGTCCACTCATATCTCCCTTTAAAGGAATATCAGTACTCTGATTATATTCGAGTACACCAAGACTGGCTGAACAAGCTTTACAGATGCAGTCAATTAATCCTCTTTCCTTTGCTTTAAAATAATGTTTGTTCTTAGACTCTTCTAATTTTTGAACTAAAGTTACTGCTTCACCTTCAATAATTATTTTAGCTTCCTTACCTTTATCAGCTAGATCTAAAGCATTAAGTAAGATATGCTGAAAACACATCATATTACCATTGAAAGCAAAAAAAGCAAATTTATTCATTTTAAACACCTCCACTTTAATATAATTCTCTATTTAATTATAAAACCCTTTAATTGAAAAGTTAAAATATCTGTTAAAATGGAAAAGGCATCTATTAGTAACTAAAATAAATTTAGCAACAATAAATGCCTTAAAAATCTATTTAATTATAAATGATTATCTAGCTTACAATTGCTTTTGTGTCTTTAGCAATTACTAACTCTTCATTTGTTGGAATAACCATAGCTTTTACTGTAGAATCACTGGTTGTAATAATTTGTTCTTTACCACGAATATCATTGGCGTTTTTATCAATTTTAATTCCCATGTATTCTAAACCTGCAAGAATTTCTTCTCTAGTTTCAATTGCATTTTCACCAATGCCAGCTGTAAATACTACTGCATCTACTCCACCCATAGCAGCAGAATAAGATCCAATATACTTTTTAACTCTATAATTAAAGATATCTAATGCTACCTGAGCTTGATTATTTCCTTCATCAGCAGCTCCTTCAA
Organism: Halanaerobium congolense; assembly: GCF_004366375.1. GTDB lineage: Bacteria > Bacillota > Halanaerobiia > Halanaerobiales > Halanaerobiaceae > Halanaerobium > Halanaerobium congolense. Next base: position 1,110 of record NZ_SOEF01000051.1, on the reverse strand, counting down.
TATCTCTCATATCACTGCTAACTCCAGATACTCCATAAAGACCACTTTCTTTATTTAGTACACTATCTATTTCTGAAGTTGTCATATCTTCCTTATCCATGATAAATGGTACAATTGCTGGATCAATATCTCCACATCTTGTTCCCATTACTAATCCTTCAAGTGGAGTAAAGCCCATACTTGTGTCTATAGATTCACCATTTTTTACTGCAGCAATACTTGCTCCATTTCCTAAATGACAGGTGACAATTTTAAGATCGTTAATATCTTCATCCATCATCTCAGCAGCTCTATTGGCTACATAACCATGAGAGGTGCCATGAAATCCATATCTTCTGACTCCATATTTTTCATAGTATTCATAAGGTAGAGCATAAGTATATGCTTCTTCTGGCATAGTTTGATGGAAAGCTGTATCAAATACTGCAACCTGAGATGTTTCAGGCATTAATTCTTTACAAACTTCAATCCCCATAAGATTTGCTGGATTATGAAGTGGCGCTAAATCAGAAATATCTTCGATTTCTTTCATCACTTCATCATCAATTAGAGTAGAGTGCGCAAATTTTTCTCCCCCATGAGCCACTCTATGACCAACTGCTTTAATTTCATCCATATCTTCTAATACACCGTGTTCATCAGAAAGAAGTGTCTCAATTAATAATTCTATTCCTTCTTTATGAGTTGGTATTTCATGCTCAATTTTAATATCTGTACCTTCTTTTGTTTCATATTTCAAAAATGAATTTTCAATACCAATTCTTTCAATAATTCCCTCAGCTAAAACATCTTCATCTCTCATATCAAATAATTTATATTTTAAAGATGAACTTCCACAGTTAATAACAAAAATTTTCATTAACATCACTCTCCGGTTGCTTTTATTTGATTAAGATTTATTCCCCTGCTCAATTCTAAAATGCATAATTAAATTCTTAAAATTGGTTTAAAAAGGAGACTGCTGGTTTGGACTCCAGCAGTCTTTTATTTATAATGACAAAACTAAATAGCTATTTTTTACTTTTCTCCACACTTAACTAGAAGCTTTTCCCAGCGGTGGTCTACTTCTGCCTGAATTTCTTCTATCATATCTTTTTTCTCTGCTTTTGT
>NZ_SOEF01000050.1 GCF_004366375.1 Halanaerobium congolense | reverse complement strand
AATTATACCAGAAACGGGGGTTTCATGCTATTTTTTTGCTAAATAATATTGAAATTTCAAGGTGCAAAAGCACTTTTACAAGTGCGAAGTTTGAGATTAATCGTAAAAAAGAAGGGATTTACAAGGATCTCACCGAAATAATTACATATAAGAGCTTTTGGAGAATATTTTGCTGGATCAATAGCTACAACTAATACCTTATCATAAGGTATATCACGTAGCTTTTCCTGCAGTTCAGTTCTCTTACTGGCCTTTATATGTTTGATTTTTCCCATTGATTAACACCTCCAAATATAATTGATGAGTGTTTCTTGTTAGGGTATTGTTTAATTTAGACAGACAATGGGAAAAGTCCTTTTTTCTTATCTATCAACATTATATAATACCAGGACATTTGTCCAGTCCTATTCTTACTAATTTTACATCTAGAGATTAGAACAATTTCTTCCGACTCCTTGCAAATTAATTTGCCCGCTATTATAATAGAATTACAGTAAGTGAAAGAGGTGGTTCTATGGATATAAATCTAGAAGATGTTTTTGAAATTTTCGAAGAACCAGAACACTCAAAAAATGTTTTGTTAAATTTTCAGGAAAAATATAATATTGATTCAGAAGAGCTCTATCTGTTCTATCAACAGGGCGGAATTAATTGTGAAGAATCACCTATTTCAGAAGAAGATTTTAAATCATTGATACACCATTTTATTATCTTTAAAGAAAATGGTGGTGATCCCTGGGAATTAAAAAAATCGGATATCTGGGAAGAAAATATTGCCTACCAGAACACGGAGAAAGACTACTCTCCTTGTTCTTTTTTTTCTTGTGTTATTTTATGTATAATTCATTAAATCCCATTGTCGGCTTCGGAATACAAATATAGGCTCTATCAGCCCCATTTTTGTGATCAAGTGCCTGCTTAATTACCTGTTTCCAGTACTTAAGTTTAAATTCAATAGAAACAATCTCATTTTTATGGATTATTAAAACCAGATCAATTGTTCGTTTTATAATTAATCGAATAAAACGCATGTATTAAAATAACCATAGACCTCTCTTAATTGAAACTTTATCCAATTCGAGTAGTTCCTAGGGTTTAGTTCTAAACTTTTAACTATATCAAAATATTCTGCTGCCTTTTCTACCTCTCCCTGGCTAAGATAATAATAAGACATTCTAATATAGTTAATATCAAAATAAGGTATGGTTTCTAATTCAGAAAGTGACTGATCAAGATTTTTAAGATGAAATAAGATTATTCTTCTAAATTTAGATTTATCTCCATATTCCGTATCCATCAACCCCAGAACTTCATCAACTAAATTCAGTTCTGTTTCAATTTCTTTTTCTCTTAAACCATTAACTCTACAGATATCTATTAAATCTAAAAACAGTCTATAAACCCTATCAAAATTATAAGGTTTGTGATTTGTAAGAACACCTATTTTATGCTGCAAAAATTCAAGCCGCTGCTGAACCTGGTAGTCTTCTAATGAATCTAAATATGTTTCTATATCAGCTACAGCTTCATTTTGTATATAAATTTTTACTTTTTCTTTCATCTTAATGGCATTTTCCAATTTAAATTTGGGCTGGATAGGCATCTTTCTTCTGCCGTAAAATCTTTTTAAGTTATTCTTATTTCGCATAAAAATATTAATTTCATGCAGCAGTAAAAATTTATCCGGCATGGAAAGCTTAAAATAATCATCAATATTTTTTGCGATTTGATCGGCAACCACCTGAGCATTCATCCCCGAATTATACATTAATCTTAATGTCGTAGCATTAAAAATCAGCAATTTTTGCTCATCCAACCCCTGTCTATTGCGAAAATAACTATCGATAAGAAACGACTTATAATCTGCCGGGCTTAAGTTATCTCTCGCTATCGCCAGCTGCAGCTTCATTTTTTCTTCTCTGCTAAATAGGCTGTCCTCTAAGAGGCTTAAATATTCGTCTTTGGTCTTTTCTAATAAATCATATTCACCTTGAGAACTATAAATCGTAATTAAATTATCAAAAATACCAACAATTAATGAAGCTTCATTACTTTTAACAGCATGTTTTTTCGCCTTTTTATAATAGCTTCTGGCATCAGTAAGGTTATTCTGCAGTCTCCTGATTCTCCCAAAATTATTATATAATTGCGCCTTCAGAGTATAATCTTCAGCTAGATCTGAGATGTAATCTTTGGCTTTTTGGAGTAGACTTAGGACTTTAGCAAGGTTTAAGTCTTTCTTTTCAACAATAAACGCCTTTAAATTATAATAAAAACCGAGTCTTTTTGGCTCTAATTGATCAAGATTCTTATTTATTTTATTCAAAATTAGATCTGCCTTATTATAGGCACCCATTTCAAAAAGAGATAGAGCTTTATTAAGTTTAATTCTCACAATTTCTTCATCTGATAGTTTGAGCTTATCTGTTTGCAAATAACATTTATAAGCTTTTGGATATTCACGCCGCTGCTCATGATAATCTGCTTTTAAACTAAGGTAGTCCAATTTTTCTTTTGTGTCTATTAAATACCAGGGAAAGTTACTGAACAAATCTGGATTATCCAGGGCTTTACCCTGGATAATAACCTCTTCCAGCTGATTTAATTTATATTTGCTGAATAATATTGTATTATCAATTGATTTATAAGCTATAACGGCAAAGATAATTGAAATCAAAAAATAAATAGCTGCAGTTTTTAAGGTGAAAAAATAAAAATAGTTCCAAAAGATGAGAATTAAAAGAGAAAAAACAATAAATCTAATTCTGCCTCTTGGGTGATTAAATTTAGTGAATACTGACTTTAAAAGTTTAAGTAACTCCATCAATTCACCTGCCTGATTAAATTATTATCTTTTAAATCATCCTTGAAATGATTCATAACTCTATTTTTAGCCTCTTTAAGATTTGATGAATCTAATTTCCATTTTTCTTCTGATCGAAGTTTATATTTACTTTTAATTATAGAATTTTCTTTTTTTATTATAGGAATTAAACTTTTAACAAATTCCTCTTCTTTCTCCGGATAATCAGAAATATGTTCCCAATAACATACCCTTATATTTTACTCGAATTAATTATCAAAATTTATTTAAACATTAGCTTCAAGTTCAGGTTTTACCTCTACTTCCTGGTCTATTCGCTCCTTAATCTCATTATACATTTTCACTTCTTCTTTTTTATGTTCCAAAGTAATCACAACAGAATAATTTTCTTCATCAGTAGTTTCAATAAATTCAGCACTATTAGTAATCCACTTATCCTGAGATACCACTATCAAATAATAGCAGTTTCCATATTCCTTAGGAGTTCTTTTAATCTCAAAAGTTGCCTTCTGCAAAGTACTATTTTTAATAACCCCTGTCTTAGGACAAAAGCTGCACCTTTCTCCACCAAGATCAGTAATATTTTCACTTTTATCATCATTAGCAGCTCTTTCTAAAGTTTCTTCTAGATCAATCCCCCTGACAAGTTCAAAATCCATTATATAACCGGCATAATCTTTCCTGGTATGTCTGACCGGAGGTGAAAAAGCAAGCGATACAGTTATTTTTCGCAGTCCAGTTTTAGAAATAAAATCTTCAGGTATAGGTATTTTATAAACATCAAATCTATCCATCTTTATAGAGTTTTCTGCCCAGAGAGTTACTTTAGTCTCCGAAGATTTTAAGGCTCTATCAATATCAGGAAAACCATAACCACTGGTTCTTAATAAAAAGTCATCATATTCCGCTTTTACTCCAGGCACAGCCGTGATTAATCTTTTAGTTTCTTCATCTAATTTTCCTGATTTCAATAATTTATTCTTATTTTGGGTATTTAAAAATCTTTTATCTAAAATTGAAGTAATTAGTTCAATTAATTCCTCATCATCAGTATTTTCTTTTAGTTGAGATAGTCTTGCTAAAATAACACTCTGCATTTCCTGCATATAATTTTCTATACCCTCAGTAACTTCCAGAGGATAATCAGCAGAATTAGCAAGCAGAGCCCGTACTGTATTGTTTTTAAAATCTTTATTGTAATTTAATATTTTTGCTGCCAAATTACTAATATATGGGGTAGAAAAACTGGTGCCACTAGCACAAGAAAATAATTTTCCATCATCAAAAAAATTATTATTTAAAGATGGTATTCCACTTTGATAGTCATTAGAAATAAGTTTATTAGTTCGTGCATGATAATACATATTGCCACCATAAGCAACGAGATCTGGTTTAACTGTGTCATTAAATCCAGGCCCGGTTCTAGTAAATGCAGATGGTTCATTTTCTTTAGATATCCTTAATCGATCTATTCCTTTTTCCTTTTGAGAATGATCCATAAATCCCCTGCTTGTTCTTAATTCTGTATTTATTGAACCGACGCTAATACAGTTTACTGCAGTTGCGGGATTTAATAGGCCGGCTTCTTCTGTATATAAATAAAAAGGAAAGTTCTTTTTAATTTGCTCTCCTTCTAAGCCAAAATCTTGATTAAAATGTTTTTCATTAATATTACCCGTAGAAATTACAATAATTAAGTTTCTCTTGCGAGCCAAATTATCAAGAATATGAGCCCAACGGCTTTGATACTGCTGGCCTAAAAAATAATGATTCGGATCTCCCAAAGAAAGATTGAAAATTCTGCAATTAAAATTTTCATGATAGTATTTTATAGCTTCTTCAATTTGTTTTATATACAGCTTATCATCTGGTCCAAGATTAGAATTTGAATCAGTAACCCTGGCGCTTAATAATCGGACTGAGGGTTTGAATAATCCATTTTCTATCGATTCTTCCAGGTCACCATAAACAGCAATCCCTGCTACCATTGTTCCATGACCATGTTCATCAATATCATCATCCAAATCTTCTCTAAATACTTTACTATCAACTAAAGCATTTCGAATTAGAGGGTGTTCAGGTACTATTCCACTATCAATTACACACACTGCTGGAGAATCTGCTTCTACTTCTACTGGATTCAACTTATCAAGATCAAGATCCAATTTCTGATGAAATTCAGACATTAATTTAGGAGGAATGTCAATCTGACAAACTCTCTCTTCTTCCAGCAATTCTTTCAATCTAGCACCAGTTGCCTTAACTCTTAATAAATGAATGCTGTCACCAATATAAAAATCAGTGATTTTTCCTTCGTCTCCCAATATCTTTTTAATATTTTCCTGATCTTTAAGGCATTCAGCTCTGGTGTCACTAAACCATAAATCTACATCTAAAAAATATGTCGTATCGTCTTCGATATCCACATCTTTTAATTTAAAACCTTTTCTATCTTCAGCATTTAACCGACTTAATGATAAAATATTAGCGAAAAAATTATTATGTTTAGGATTACCTTTAGAAGTTAAATCATCGCTGTGAAACTTTTCCCATTTTTGATAAAAAGTTTTTAGTCTCTCCTGATCACTAAATACTACCTGAGCATTATTTTCAGATGCTAAATCCCCCAGGAAATCACAGCCGAACCGTGCAAGATCTTTTTCAGAAACATTTTGCTTAAATTTTATCTTAAAAATTAATTTAGGATCGATTCCTTGCTCAGATGCTTTTTGATTAATTTCCTCAGTTAGACTCCCTAACTCTTTTTTTATTTTATCAGCATGTTTTTTCTTGTTTTTCACATTTATAGACGGAAATCCTCTATCAGGTTTATATCTTCCACCCTTATCATGACTTATATCTACTATCTTTAAATTCTCATAAGGATATTTTTCTGCAGCCACTTATTTTCACCCCTGTGAATTAATTTTGGCATAAACTCTTTTTCGCCGCTTTTCATCTTTTAAAGAATTTAGTAAAATATTGTTTGTTAAAACTGACTTATCATTTAAAATACAGTAGCGCATTGCTTCTTTAGCAATTCTTTCTATCTCAGCATAAGACATACCAATAAATTTACCTGCGATTTTATCTAAGTCTAAATCAGATTTAAAGATGTTAACTTTTTTTCGGATAGTTTCCTTAATTTTGTTTTTATCAGGTTTATCAAAAAACATTATTTCATCAAATCTTCTCCAAATAGCATTATCTAATAAATGCTGATGATTAGTGGCTGCAATAAGTAGTGTATTTATTTTAAAATTATCAAGCATCTGCAGAAAGGTATTAACCGACCGTTTTAATTCTCCGTGTTCATTTTTATCATCTCTATTTTTAGCAATTGTGTCAAATTCATCAAAAAATATAACCCATTTATCCTGACTTGCATACTTAAATATTTTTCTTAAATTAGAAGCTGTTTCTCCTAAATAAGAAGATATTAGTGAGTCCATGTGAATATATAGTAAAGGAAGATTTAATTCTTTTGCTATAGCCTTTGCAGTTAAAGTTTTACCACAACCCGGTGGTCCACAAAATAGTAATCTTCTTTTAGCATCAATATTATATCTTTTTAGTTTGTTTGCACTAAAATACTCATTTAAAACTCTATTTATTACCTGCTCATTTTCTTCAGATAAAATAACATCTTCTAAATAATTTTTGGGATTAATAATTGAAATTAGATCAGAGCCGTCTTTTTGATCCCGGGGAAAATTTACAAAATAATTATCAGTTGAAGTATTAGAATAATTAGTTAACGGAGAGTTATTCTCATCAAACGAATTTATTACCTTCTGAAGAGAATTAGCAAGATTATTATGTGACTTAGATTTTTCATCCTCAACTATTTTTTCTGCAACTTTTTTAAATGCCTGATAATCATTCTTATTAAAAGCTTTTAATAAATCTTTGACAAATTCGCCTTTTGGCATTGTTTTTCCCCCTTTCTTGTTCTTATTATATAGTATTAGTTACTGATTTAAAAGAATAATTTGAGTTAAATAGCAGCTATGCAATTATACTCTTAATTATGTCCTAAAAATCTTTACCTTAGAAATCGAAATATTCATCTCTGACACAAATTGCTTTATTCGTTTCAAGTCTCCAGAACTATACCAGCTGATATGCCAATTCATGGCTGCAGCATTCTGATTATGCTTAATTATTTCTCTAAAGTAGGGATAGTCCACCTGTGAAAGAGAGTGGCCTATAACAACTACATTTTCTATGTACCTGAACTTCTCAAATTTATCTTTATTGTCTTTAATCACATCATCTGATTTCTTGGTGGTAGCATCATAATATTCAATCAAACCATAACCTGCTGTTTCACGTAAATCATATTCTGTTTGATTTTTTATTTTTGAAGACTTTCTACCAAATTTCCCTGTATTATCTTTTCTTTGAAATTCAGATTCAGGTGCATGTCCTAGAACTAGTTTTTTGTTTTTGTCTCTCCTATCTCCATGAATATACCAGATATTCTTTCTAGGTATTCCGTATATTGCCTCTAAAAATTCAGTGTAATTGAAATTTATAAATTTAGATTTATTGCTTAAAATATCTATAAGAGGTTTTGCAGAATTGGATATTTTTAAAGTAGTTACCCATTCCTTAAATTGCTTCTGCAACTCCCTCATAATTGTTTGTGCAGGTTCAATAGCAGCCTCAGCCGCCGTAAAAAAATCTGCTGCAGAAAAATCATCATCAAATTGATCCTTCACATCAAAGATATCCATCATATCATTGGTTGTCCCTAGCATAGCATCATCATCTATATAAGCAAGACTTTCTTCAAAATCTGCCCACAAATCATCTCTTTTGATGTAATTCTCCAGGACATTTCTAAGTCTATTATTCTTTCCCAGAAAATCTCTGAAATTATAATAACTTGATGGAACGTTATGCATCAAATCAAATCCATTACCTATAATAAAAAGTGAAGTATTAGGGTTTATCAAAGATATTTCTGACTTTTTTATCTGATTAAATGGTAGATCTGTATTCTCTGCCACAGTTTCCCCCTCTTTTCCAATATAGCATGATCTAATATTAATAAAATGGACTATTATAATGTTTATAAATACTTTCTAGTTCTGATCTGCTGAAAGTATTGATGGCGGTAGTTTTAACAATTGAATAAAATCTTTCATCTTCCACCTTCCTTTGATATATCTTTAAAATATCATCTGTTATTAGTAATTCACGCTAATTTTATTATAATACATTTGTTCGTAAGTTTCAATTTTAATTTTACTCCTGGAATTATCCGAAATTACAAAATGCTAATACCTAAAGTAGCCGACTAAAATTTATGAAATCCCCCAGCTCCTCACCCCGGGCCCATCCTCATCATAAATCTCAAAATAATAGCCCACAGCAGAAAGAAAGCGAAACTTCTTTAACAGCAGCCGGTAAAACTTATCATCATGAGTCGAAAGCACCAGCTGTTTATTTAAGTCTCCACCCTCCATCGAACAGCTCCGCAGCACATCAATAAAAGAAATAATATTTAAGTCATCCATACTCTGCATTGGATCATCAAGCAGAATAGTATTTAATTTTGTGCACTGCTGTCTTAAAGCCATAGATAGAAAAATACTGATTGCAACTATATTAACCTGAGCCTTACTGAAAGTAAAAGCTGGATTGACAATTGTTTTTCCACTTTTGTTTTTACATTCTATCAAAAGAGAATTACTTCCCTGACGGCTGACAGTAGTCTTTAGATTGATCTGCCTGAAAAAAGGATGAGGATATAAATGCGCTTGAAAATCTTATTTATAAATTCCTCCTGTTCCTTAAGAATCTGATCATTTAGATCTGCAACTACATCCCGTACAGCCAGTTTAAGTTTTTCCGCTCTCTCCAATCCTCTTTTGATTTTTTCTCTTTCAGCTGCAGCTTTTTTAAATTCATTCTCTACCTCTTTTAACTGTTTTCTCACTTTGTTTTGCTGCAGCAATTCCTGCTGTTTTTCCAGTTCTGATTCCAGATTCTTGATTCTTGATTGAGCCCGTTTACAATCTGCCAGCATATTTTTACTTTCTCTTTCTCGCTGCATAATTTCCAGATAACAGGAATCAGCCTTCAGATTATATTTATTAAACTCAGCTGCCAGGCTATCTTTTCTTTCCAGAAGCTCAGATATAGCTTTTTTTAGCCCTTCAGTATTTTTGATCTCCAGGAATGAATTATTGATCATTAAATTTTTCAGTCTCTTGATTCTCCTCGCTAAATTATCTTTTAACTCCCGCTCCTCGATCTGATAGTGGTCAATAATTCTAACTGCATTCTGATTTAAGTAATCCAGCTCATTTAACTTACTCCGCAGCAGCTTAATCTCATTTTCTACTTTTAAAATTCTATCCTTAGTCACTGACATTTTTATAGTAAAGCTTTCTTTTTCAGCCTCTAGTTCAGAAACCATTTTATCTACAGCCTCAGCAAACTAATCACTCAACTCCTGCAGTTCGGCCTTTATTGTGTCTTCTTTTTGGTTCTCCAGAAAGAGTTTCTTTTTTAATTCTTTTACCTTTTTACTGCCCTGAGTCAGCTTCCTTTCTATTTTCCCCAGCAGAGCTTCCCTCTCATGAGAATCACCACAGACAGGACAGTCTACTTCTCTCAGATAAGGATCACCAGTTTCTTTGAGGTAGGAAAGTGATTTTTCTAAAATATCAAAGATATCATCATTAAAATTATTTATTTGATAGAGTCTATCCCGCAGACTATCTATATTTCGTTTGGTATCTGCCAGCCTGTCTTCGAGAGCAAAAGCCTCATTTTGAAAATAGCTCTGCCTGAGTTTAAATTCCATAAAACTCTTAGTTTTTAAACTTATTGTTACAATTACTGATTCAATATTTAAGATTTTATCAGAAAGATCTCTTTTTTCTTCACTTTGAGCTTTAATAAAATCCAGCCAGAAAGTGAGTTCTCTTTCTTTTATTTTAATAAGTTATATTTATTGGTCAGTATAACTCCCCTTGCATTTTAGTGAAAGTTTTCTCAAATTTATTTAAAAATATAAATATAAACCTATAGATTTTATATCCATAGGGTGAAAAATTACTGTCTATAGTATTCTTTTGCATCTTCCAGTCCTTCTTTAAAGCTGTATCCAGGTTTAAAATCTAATTCTTGCAACATCTTACTATTATCAACTGTAGTAGTTGTTGAAAGAGTTTCCAGCTTATTAAATACCGGCAGAGCAAATGGCAGCTTTTTATAAAGATTAATTAATATCTCTGGTGCTTTAATTTTTAAAACTTTCTGTTCAAATACTGCTGTTATTGTATCCAGTATTTCAGAGTATTTATAATCTCCTTCAGAAACATTATAGATTTCTCCATAAGTACTTTTATTATTTAAAATCTTAGTTATTAGTGCTGCTGCATCTTTTACATAAATAATTGATTTTTGATTATTACCCTGACCTACCATTGGTAATAGACCTTTGTAAGCAAAGTTAATTAACTTTTTATAATTACCCCTGTCATATTTACCATATAAGGTTGCCAGGCGGAGAATTGTTAATGGTAATGCATTATTATTATATAAGTCTACACCTGTCTTTTCGGCTAAGTATTTGCTTTCTGCATAAGGATTATTTTCATAATTCAGGCTTGAATTTTCTCTTACCTCAATAAATTCTTTACCATAAAGAGAAATGGTACTGATAAATATAAAATGAGAAATATTTTTTTTTAAAGCTAATTGATATAAATACTTTGTTGCTTCTGTATTAATCTGAAAAAATTCTTCCTTTTCTGCATCTGTTTTAGCTTTGGTATGTACTTTAGCTGCCAGATGAATAATTATATCCAGTTCAAAATCAAGATTTAATATTTGATCTTCATCTAAGATGTTTGTATTTAAAAAATGAATATTATTCTGCTCTTTTAAATCATTTAATCTATCAAAGTTTAAATCAAGTAAATAAAGTTCATTATTATCTTTTAGCATTTCTACTAAATGATAGCCCAGACTACCATTTGCTCCTGTTATTAATATTTTCATTGGAAAATCCCCTCGCAAATATTTTTAGTTAGGAAAATACGTTTCAATTTAACTTAATTATACTTTAATAAACCTGTCATTTCAATAGAATTGAGAAATTCAGAAGTTTTACTGTTGGCGTCCTTACAGTGACATCTATAAAAAATCCCTGCTTTTCTGCCGGAGCTTTTCCGCAGCATCCTACTATCATAATTTATGAAAGTATTTGGTTTACTGTTATCTATCAAATTAATACATTAGAAAATAATAAATATTAATCAAAATAAATTAAAACAGGCACTTCCCTTTCCTAAAATAATCTGATAAAATATTATCAGAATATTTAGGATGTGATCAGATGCAAATCATTCATGACTTTAAAATACCTGTCAAAAAATATTCTGAGCTCGGCCAGAATAATAATTTTCCTCACCCTGAAGAATGTCCTCACTGCCATGATAAACTACATAAACATGGATTTTACCACCGCTATGTAATTACAATCGATGGTAAATGCTTCTGGATACTAATCAGAAGATACAAATGCCAGCACTGTGGCAAAACTGTTTCCATTCTTCCAGCCTTTCTCTTCCCTAAATTTCAAAGATCTCTCAATTATATTATCTGCTGTATGAAAGAATATCTGCTGCAGAAAAAACTCATACTCTACAAACAGGCAGTATATTTTTATCTGCACAGGTTTACCTACAATATTCCTGGTTTAATTGCTTTTTTCAGAGACAAATACCACTCACTGATCCCCTTTAAATTATCAAGAATAAAAAAAGCCACAAAACTAATTAAAATGATTTGGAGCTCGGACGCTCAGATACTCTCAAAAGAGTATCATGATCACTTTAATCAATGTTTTATGGCACTTTAATTGTACCATAAAGATTAAAGTTTTGGAACTATTTTTTTAAACACAAAAGCTTTCACTAGAAA
>NZ_SOEF01000049.1 GCF_004366375.1 Halanaerobium congolense | reverse complement strand
TTTTTTTACCTGTCATGCTTTCACCTCCTCACTAATATTATACCATAAACAAAGAGGTTAGACAAACATTTGTTCTTGTTTTTAGAATATTTAATATCTAAATATAATACTTAAAATTCAATACCGTCTTCTCTTTCCTCGGGGCAAGCCCTCGAGGTTTGCGAGCAGACTTTCATTCTATACCGTCTTCTCTTTCCTCGGGGCAAGCCCACGAGGTTTGCGAGCAGACTTTCATTCTATCACAGCCAGATCCAGGTCACTATTTTGATTAAATCTTTCAGTATTAAAAGAACCAAAAATATAGACAGCCGAGATATCATTTCGCTCAGTAAAATAATCTCTGATTTTATTTTTAATTTCTTTTTTATTTTCAGACAGCATAATTTACACCCTCTTTATTTAAACCTGATTATAATCTTAATATCTTCTCTTTCTGCAGCAGCTACCAGCGAAGCATCAGCAAAATCAACAGGTAAATCTTTGACCAATTGATAGGAATCTTTTTCATCTTTTTTTGGCAATATATTTAGTTAAGGTCTCATTAACCAGATAAGTCCTGGTGACATTTTTAGACTCTGCTAATTGATTTAACTTTTTTTAGTGATTCTGGAAGTCTCACACTAATTATCAGCTTCACCACCATAATACTATTGTATTACTAAACTATTTAATTTACAATCTTATAATATGAATTCTTGATTTAAGAGATTTTTTATTAATCAAATAAATTTCACTATTTATTAGAATTTACCACATTTTAACATGCTGGTAATGATTTCGTAATAATTACCTGTAATAATATACTTAAAATAGAAGAATAAAAGAACAGAACTTTTTTTGGGGGTGAAAACAATAAAATTAAATATTCTTAGTTAAACGTGGGGCAAAAAGTAGTTTTAAAACTCACATCCACTTTACTTAATCATCAAAGGGGGAAATATTAGATGAAATTTAAGAAGTCTTTAATATTATTTCTATTTATTTGTTTACTCACAGTTACATCTTTTGCTGCTGTAAATGCAGCTGATGCCAGTACTGCCAAAAATATTATTTTCATGATTCCAGATGGAATGAGCATGGATATTGTAACTGCAGCCCGAATACTTAAAAATGGGCCTGATGGTGAACCTCTGGCAGTGGAAAAACTCAATAATGTTGGTTATATCAGGACATATTCAGCTAATTCTATTGTTACTGATTCTGCTGCTGCCAGTTCTGCTATGGCAACTGGAGAAAAACATAATAATCGCGAAGTAAGTGCCCATTCAGTCAACGGAGAACTTATGGATATCGAAAAAAAGTCTAAAACAATTCTTGAGATTGCTGAGGATTTAAATAAATCTACCGGTCTGGTAGCAACATCTCAAATATCTCATGCTACACCGGCAACCTTTGGAGCTCACGTACCTGTTAGATACGCTGGAGCAGAAATTGCCCGTCAGTATATAGAAGAAACTGAAGTGGACGTGGTGCTGGGTGGAGGAGTCTATGGTACCAGTGATGAATATAATGCTCAGCAGTTTGAAAAATCATATAATAATCTTCAGAGTAATGAAGCAGTGGCAAATTTAGCCAGGGAAAATGGCTATCTGACAGTTAATAATGAGTCAGAAATGAGACTTGCTCAAAATAAAGAAAGTGACAGGATATTTGGCATGTTTACAGCTTATGATGAAGGTAAAACTCCTGAATTATTCAGACTAAATAAATTTGGACTTAAAGACAGTGAAGGTAATGCTTTCCCGAAATATCCAGAAGGAGAACCAACTCTGGCTGAAATGACAGAAACCGCACTTAAAACTCTGGAAAATGATTCTGATGGATTTTTCTTAATGGTGGAAGGATCCCAAATAGACTGGGGAGGACATGATAATGATCTTAACTATGAACTGGCTGAAATGCTGGGCTTTGATAAAGCAGTTGAGACAGTTCTTAACTGGCTTGAGCAAAGTCCTCTGCGTAAATCAGAGACTTTAGTAATAATTGCTCCAGATCATGATACAGGTGGACTTAGAATTGCCGGGCCATATGGAAGTTTAAGCAGCCAGAGTGAAAAAATTGAATCCGGCTGGACCAGTGAAGACCATACTGGAGGCGATGTTCCTACCTGGAGCCAGGGACCAGGTAGTGAGCTTATAGCTCAACCGCTGGATAATACTGATATTTTTAAAATTATGAAAAAAGTAATGCGATAAATCTAAAATAAATTTGAATTTTGATTAATTATTAAGCTCTACCGATTAGGGTAGAGCTTAATTGATTTAAAAGCAAATTTTCATTTTTAGCTAAAGCGTAAAATCTTCTATTGAACTGTCCATTATATCCTGAGTTATTCCAATATAGTCCAGGGTAATACTGGGAGAAGAGTGGTTAAACAGCTTCTGCAGCAGGGCCACATCCTTATTTTTCTGGTAGTGGTGATAACCAAAGGTTTTGCGGGTTGAATGACAGCCAATGTTATCCAGTCCAACTTTGCGACCAGTTTCACTGAAAATCCTGTAGGCCTGAAAGCGGGTTAGTGGCTTATTGGTCCCAATTCGGCTCTGAAAGAGATGCTCTTCTCCCCTCATATTCTGGCAGTAGTCTTCCAGTTCCCGGCGCAGGTTGGAGTTGATCAAAAACCGCTTGTTTTTGGAAGTTTTCTGTTCTCTGATCACAATATGGCTTTTATTGCGCACATCTTCGACCTTCAACTTCAGCATGTCACTGATTCTTAAACCTGTATTAATTCCCAGCACAAAGAGTATATAGTTGCGGTAGCTCTGCTGACGCAAAATATTTTTTATCTCTTCAATTTTATCCTTATCTCTGATCGGCTCAACTTTATTCATGAGCTGCTCCTCTCCTGATTACTTTACTTTCGAATAATTTATTTAGAATTTTGTTCCTATATACTCATTATAGCACTTTTTGTTAGAAATTTTAAGTTAAATTTACTTTTTTTTCTAATTAAAGAACAAAATGTCCTTCGGACAATCTGTAATATAGTAAGGTTAAATTTTGTTGATAGCGGAAATTATGAAACTGTAAATATTATCCACAACAAACCATCAGGTATAATTTCCTGGTATTATATAATGTTGATAGATAAGAAAAAAGGATGAAGATTATGCATAACAGAAGTAAAATAGTGACTTTTGGATTAATTGTATTAATAATAATTTTTAGTAAACTCTTTTAAAGTGAACAGATAACTTGTAAATTAGAACTATATCGAATATAATAGATACAATCTTGTTCTAATAATTTACTATTTTTCTTTAAAATTATTTAAAGGAGCTAAATATAAATGGATATCAAAAAAATTTTTACAGGACGCTGGCAGATTGCTGTTTTAGCAATTAGCGCCTGTTTTCTCTGGGGATCTGCCTTTCCTTCATTAAAAATAAGCTATGCAGAAATTATGCCATTTAATGTTAATGCCTATGATAGAATGATTTTTGCATCTTTAAGGTTTTTTATTGCCTCACTAATGTTATTTTCTATTATTTTAATCAATGGACAAAGAAAAGAGCTATTTAAAATCAAAAAATATTTTTTGCTATTATTAATTCTTGGTGCCATGCAGACCAGTTTGCAGTATTTTTTCTTTTATAATGGTCTTGCTAATACTACAGGTGTTAAAAGCTCGATCATCAGCACCAGCGGAATTTTCATGACTGTTATAGCCTCCCACTTTGTCTATAAAAATGACAAATTAGATTTCAAGAAAAGTATTGGGATTATACTTGGATTTTTAGGAGTGCTTTTTGTAAATCTAAATCGAGGTGAATTAAATGCTGCTTTTCTTTTTGCAGGTGAAGGATTTTTAATAATCTCAGCAGCAATTTCTGCTGCGGCAAGTTTCTTAGCCAAAAAATTAACAGGAAGCTTAAACGCTTTGATAGTAACTGCCTGGCAGATGTTTATGGGTTCCCTGCTTTTATTTACTGCGGCTTCAACCGGCAGCAATTTTAACAGATTAAGCTTTAGTCCAATAAGCGTAGTCTTATTATTTTATCTTGCCTTTATTTCGGCTGCTGCTTTTGCCTTATGGTATACCTTAATCAAATATAATGCCTTAGGTTTTGTCACAATCTATAAATTTATGATACCGGTCAGTGGAGTTTTTCTCTCATCTATTTTACTGCCTGGTGAAAGAATTAATCTTATTATAGTTGCTTCCATGCTGCTGGTTTCCTTAGGCATCATCATTATAAACTATAGACCGGGATTATTAAAAAATAAGTATATTTAACCAAACATAAAAAAACAGTTCCCCCATGTAAACCTATCACAAAAAGGAACTGTTTTTTTATTAGTTATTAAATTTTATTTTCAATTAATTCATATCGAATTCTAATTCCAGATCTTCATCCTCTTTTTCTTTAATGTCATCAGTTTCACTCACCTTGTTTTTTAAGAAATTAACCATAAAGGCGGTAATTAAAGTTCCAACTACAACAGCAACAACAAACATGATTCTATTGTCAACTACTGGTAAAACTATTGGTCCACCATGGGGAGCAGGATCTCCAACTCCAGCCAACATTGCAATAACTGAACCCACTGCAGATCCTGTAACAATTGATGGTATAACCTTAAGTGGATCAGCTGCTGCAAATGGAATAGCTCCTTCTGTAATTCCAATTAAGCCCATAAAGAAAGCACCCTTACCAGCCTGTTTTTCTTCTTTATTATACTTTTGGGGAGCCATCATTGTTGCCAAAGCCATTCCAAGTGGAGGAATACAAATTGCAACTGCAATTGGTCCCATAACTGTATATATTCCCTGCTCAATTAAACCGACACCAAACAAAAATGCTGTTTTATTAACTGGACCACCCATATCAAAAGCTATCATGGCCCCAAGAATAATTCCAAAAATAATTTGACTTCCTTCACTCATAGCTCTCAACCAAGTTGTAAGACCGCCCATCATATTACTAATTGGAATTCCAATAACATACTGCATTAAAGAGCCCACAATAATTGTAGACAAAAGTGGAATAACAAATATCGGCATAACCGGTTTAAGAACCTCAGGTACAGACCAACTTTTAATCCAAGCAGCAATATAACCAGCTAAAAGACCTGCAACAATACCACCTAAAAACCCAGCTCCAATTTGTCCTGCAAGATACCCACCAATCATACCTGAAACAAGACCAGGCCTATCAGCAATAGAATATGCTATGTATCCTGCTAAAATTGGCACCATTAATGTAAAAGCTGCACTACCTAAAGATAATAAGTTTTGTAGAATAGGGTTTGTTACATCGGCTCCTTTACCTGCTTCTACACCACTCAACATAATTGAAAACGCTATTAAAACACCACCAGCAACAACAAATGGAATCATATAACTTACACCAGTCATCAAATGCCCTCTAATTTCTTTTAATTTCTTTTTCATAAATATTCCTCCTCGTATAATATACTTAGTGATATTAACATTAATTAAATTTTAAACTTTATTTATTCCTTAAACTTATCAATTATCTTATCTATAATCTGGTCTGAATGCTTAATTGCTTTTTGAACATCTAATTTAAGTTTAGGTATTCCCTTAAATCTATCTGCCTTAGAGATATTAACATCTGCTGCAATTATTACTGCAACTGCGCTTTCAATATCTTTTTCAGTCAACTCATTTTCAATACCAATTGAACCCTGAGTTTCAACTTTTATTTCTACACCTCTTTTTTTGGCACTTTTTTCTAAAGATTCAGCTGCAAGATATGTGTGTGCAACTCCTGTAGGACAAGCTGTAACTGCTATTATTTTCATAATTTTTCTCTCCTTTTTTTAATGTTTTAATTTAAGCAAATATATTCTGAATAATTGAATTTACTTTTTCCTTATTTTCTGCATTTAAAAGATCTTTCTTAAAGTTATCGTTCAATAAATTTCGGGATAATGTCGATAATATTTTTAAATGTTCATTTCCCTTACTCGCTTCAGGAACAGCAAGTAAAAATACTAATTTAACTTTCTTATCATCAAAGGATTCCCAGTCTATTGCTTTATCTAAACGAGCAAAGGCAACAGCAGCTTTTTTAACTCCTTTTGATTTCCCATGAGGAATTGATATTTCACTCCCCACACCAGTACTTGTCTTATTCTCTCTTGTTAATACAGCTTCTAAATAATCATCATATGAATCCAAATTACCATTTTTCTCAATTAGTTTTGCCATTTTTCTTATTATTTCTTCTTTATTTTTTGCTTCTAAATCTAAACTGATTAAATTGGTATTAATGATTTCATTCATTTTACAACCCCCTTTTAGTTAATAAAGAAATTACTTTTTCTTTAGTTTTTGCCTCTTTTAATTCATTTAAAAACAGTTCATCTTCCATAATTTGATAAAAATAACTAAAAAATTTTCTAGCAATCTGGCTATCAATAGCCAGTAAAAATACAACTTTTACTTTTTCTTCACCCCACTGAATAGCTTCGTTTAAGACTGCAACTGCAACTTTTCTTTGCTTTACATCATTGATTCTGGCATGAGGAATTGCAAGTCCTTTACCTACCTCAGTTGCTGTTATCTTTTCTCTTTCTAAAACTGAATCAATAAATTTTTGATCAACAAAACCTCTTTTTTGAAGTTTCCCACCCAAAAATTCTATTACTTCTTTTGGAGATTCTAAATCTAAATTTGCAAATATTAACTCTGATTCAAATAAATTTTTTAATTCACCGGCAGGAGACATTCTATTGTTAAATTTCGACTTATTAGCTTGAGATGAATAATTGATTTTTTCGTTAATTCTACTCAAATCTGATTCAGACAATATTGGGCTGACAGTAATTACATCTTTTTTGATATTAGATAAAGGAATAGTAGAAATAACTAAATCAACATTATTAAGATCTTTATTATCCAGTTCGTGAGTAGAAAGTATTTCTATAATTTCGATCCGTGGTAAATATTTTTTTATTTTACTGGCAAGTAACTGTGAGGTGCCAACTCCACTACTGCAGACTATTATCACTTTCCAACTCTTAGTAATTCTTTCTACAGCAGCTCCCAGATGCAGAGCTATATATCCAATTTCATCTTCGTTAACTTTTAGATTTAAATCTTCTTGGAATATAATACTGCTGCTCCAGGCGGCACCAAAAATAGTAGGATAATTCTCTTTAATCTCACCTAAAATTGGATTCCTAATACTCAACCCATATTTTAATCTATTAATTGCAGTTCTTAAATGTAAAATTAAACCTAACAATAGTTCTTCATCGGTTTTAAAATTATAGCCAAGAATTTCTTCTGACATTTTTATGATTTTTTGTGCTGCTTCAACTGTCTTAATCTCAGAATTTTTTATTACTTTTTCAACATCTTTCTTTTCTAAATGCTGCTGTAACTTTGACCCTAATATATGAAGAGAAATATATCCTATCTCAGCTTTTGGTAGCTGGTAAGATAATCTTGTTTGAATTTTTTCTGCTATTTTAGTAGCTAAAGCGAATTCTTTTTTATCTTTTAGAAAATTTAATTGTTCATTTTTCATTTTGATATCTTTATTTTTATCTAACCTTTCTAAAGCTATTGCAATGTGAATAACTAATGCTGTTATTGCTTCATCAGTAAAAATGAACTCTGATTCAATCTCGACTTCTTGAATAATTCTTTCCACTTCTTCAAAATTAACATCTCCAAATAATCCTTCTAGCTGATGATAAATATCTTTCCTGCTATTCCTGCTACTTGATTCTTTATCTAATTCATTTTCCAGCATATTTTTTAATTCTTCATTATTTTTCAATTTGACTAATAAATCTGCCACTGCTTTACGCCAATCTTTTTCAGCTCCTTTAACATAAATCCCATAATTTTGTTTTCTTTCTAGGCTAAGATTATACTTTTTTAGCCATTTTTCGATTTGATCAAGATCTTTATAAATTGTTGAACGACTCACAAATAAATTATCTGCCAAATTCTGCATTGTATATTTATCATCCTGATACAGTAAATATTTCAAAATGAACTCTTTTCTTTTTTCAGGTGAAATAGGATCTTTATATCTTTCTAATTTAGAAATTTTTGTAAGTAAATTTCTTCTTGAGTCGGATTTAATATTCAACCAGATACCAACTCCAGGTTTTTTAACTAATTCAATAGACCTTTCTTTAAGCCAAATTTCTAATTGATTTAAGTCATTTCTTATTGTTCGAGCAGAAACATCAAACTGTGAAGCTAAATCTTTAATTGTTATTGATTCATTGATTTTTAATAAAATGGACAATATTTTTCCACATCTTTTATTTGGAAGTGCTAGCATGCTAAATTCTCCTTTTTAAAATAACTTAATTAAGTAATGAGGAAAAAATAATTTTTATCGTCTGCTAAAAGTATAACATTATTATAATTACTATTCTACAGCTTAAAGTTTATAATCATTTCCGTTTCATTGTGGAACTAATAAACTATTAGAAAACAAAAAGACAGCTCAATTAAGAACTGCCATAAATAATTTTGTTGATCTAGGTTAAAAAAGCGTTTTATTTTTAAAAACTAAGCTAAAATTTTATTTAAATTTTCAGGACTATAATCTTCTATTATTAAATCAGCATTAGAAAAATCCTGGCTCTCATCTTGAGCTCGATTAAATGCAACAACACTTGCTCCTGCCTGATGGGCGCCATTGACACCATGTTCTGAATCCTCAATTACCAAACACTCCTCAGGTTTAACTCCTAATTTTTCAGCAGCTTTCAGAAAGATATCCGGAGCAGGTTTGCCATTTTCAATCGAGTTTCCATCTACATAACCTTCCATATATCTTTCAAGTCCGAACCGCTGATAAATATATTTAATCACCGGAGCATAAGAAGAAGAGGCTATGATCATCTGATAGCCGTGCTCCTTAAAAAATTGAAACCAGTGCTCAACATTCGGCATTAATTCCAGATCATCTGCCTCTTTTAATCCCTGATAATAGCTGTGAATATGTTCTTCCATAAAATCCTCTATCTTATAATGTGAAAACTCCTCTTTAACCGGATGCCGTTCCAAAATATCAGTCCAGACATCTCTCAAATTTGCTCCCAGATGACGGTTGTAATCTGCCTGGGTTAAATCAAAGCCATATTTCTCGTAAATTTCATCGTTTACACGTTCATAAATTGGTTCTGAATCAACAATAGTTCCGTCCATATCAAAAATTACCGCTTTAATCATTAATAGTATCATCCTTTATTTAAAATTTATATCTACAGCGACCGTTACAGAACCAAAATTTGGTTCTGTAAACAGTAGGTAAGAAATTACTAGTTACATAATAAATCCGGCTGCTAAATAAAATACAAGTGCTAATGCACCATTAGCCAAGGCATAAGGCAGCTGGGTATTTACATGATCAATATGATCTGAAGCAGAAGCCATTGAAGAAATAATTGTAGTATCAGATATTGGTGAGCAGTGGTCTCCCATAATTCCACCTGAAACTACAGCTCCAATTGTTGGATAAAGTGGTGCTCCCATAGCTACTGCCATCTGGATACCAATCGGCATCATAATTCCAAAAGTTCCCCAGCTGGTTCCAGTTGCAAAAGCCATTAAAGAAGCCATGACAAAGACAATTGCCGGACCAAAGGCTCCGCTAACTCTTCCTTCAACCAAAGATGCCATATATTCTCCTGTTTCTAGATAGCCAATTACATTTCCAATCGCAAAAGCCGTAATTAAAAGTATGGCAACAGGTACAATCGCACCTATTCCCTGATACACATAATCAATATATTCTTTTAGGTTCATAATTCCTGTTAAAACATATAAGAAGCCGGCAAAGGTTACTGCTGTAATTACAGCCCAAAAAACTGAAGTTGAACCTGATCCCTGCAGAATACTTCCCTCACCTGTAATATAAAGTCCGATCGGCATCATTGCTATTAACACTACAATCGGCAGAATCATATTCCACATGTTTGGAATAACTCCCTCTTTGGGCGGGGTAGCAGTTGCCTCCTCGGAAACCATAGGAGTTGCTCCTTTTCTTAAAAGCAGACCTTCTTCTGAAGCTCTTTTTTCTGCCTTGGCCATTGGACCCCAGTCATTACCTGTCATGATATAATAACCAACTGCGATTACTGCAATTATGGAATAAAATTGGAAAGGTATTGATCTGGCAAGTACAGCTGCCGGATTACCTTCGATAACTCCATTTGCAATTTGAACTCCGATAACTCCCATCAGCATTGCGCCCCAGCCGTTAAGCGGTATCAGTGCACAGACCGGTGCCGAGGTTGAATCACAGACATAAGCCAGTTTTTCCCGGGATACCTTAAATTTATCAGTTAGAGGTCGTGCAACAGTCCCGGAGACTAAAATAGTAATTGAGGACTCGATAAAGATAACAAGTCCTGTTATGTAAGCTAACAACAGAGCCCCCCTTTTATCCTTAACTATATTTCTTTTTTTCGTTAGATAATCGATAAAGCCCTGAACTCCTCCTGAGGCAGAAATTACAGTTATTAGTCCTCCCACTAAAAATGAAAACATAATAGTTTTAGTAATCCAGGCTTCAGAAAAGATTGCCACAATTTCATTTAAAGTCATGTTAACCGAGGCAAAAAAAGACCAATCTGTTAAAATCATTGTTCCTGAAAAAATACCTAAAATAAGTGAAATAAAAACCTGTTTAGTAGTTAATGCAAGTAAAATTGCAATTAACGGTGGTAAAATACTTAAAATTCCATATTCCATCTACTTTAACTCCTCCCTTAATTTACGGCTGACATTTTTCACCGTATTTTGTCGAAATATACTCATTATTTATTATTATAGCATATATTTTTTGAAAATAATAATTAAATTAAAGTAATTTACTTAAGTTTTTTTAAAACTGCTGTGATAGAGTAAAAGCCTGCTCGCAAAGCTCTTGGCCTTGCCCCAAGAAGGGGCAATTTTAAATTAAACCAGTAAACTGCCGCCAAAAATATTCAAAAACAACGGTTATAAAAAATACAAATGTTAGATAAATTCCGAGCTTGATTACACTTTTTTTACTATAATCTCCATTTTCTTTACCCATTCCAACTAAAATAATTAATATATTGTAAACCGCTTTGCTCAATTTTTAAGATAATTCTGATATAATATTTTTAGAGATGAAAATTTAGATAAAATTATATTGGGAGGTATTTTGATGCCTTATTTAGCTGATGAAAATCGTTATGAAAAAATGCAGTACAACTATACCGGTAATAGTGGTTTAAAACTGCCGGCAATTTCTTTAGGTTTGTGGCATAATTTTGGTGGAGTTGATACTTTAGAAAACGCCAGGAAAATGCTGCGCAAAGCTTTTGATTTAGGAATTACTCATTTTGATCTTGCCAATAATTATGGACCCCCTGCTGGTTCTGCTGAAGAGACAATGGGGATTTTAATGGAAAAAGATTTTAGACCCTATCGTGACCAGCTAGTTATTTCTTCTAAAGCAGGTTATTATATGTGGCCTGGACCTTATGGAGAATGGGGATCTCGCAAGTATTTAATTTCAAGTCTTGACCAAAGCTTAAAACGAATGGGATTAGATTATGTTGATATCTTTTATCACCACCGTCCGGACCCAGATACACCTTTGGAGGAAACTATAGGAGCTTTAAAACAAATCCAGGATCAGGGAAAGGCACTTTATGTCGGTATTTCAAATTATAATGCTGAACAAACTAAAAAAGCAGTAGAAGTTGCTGAAAATTTGGGAGTTAAATTACTCTTAAATCAGTATAATTATTCTATTTTTGATCGCTGGTCTGAAGAGGATAACCTTTTAGAAACGCTGTCAGATACTGAAATGGGATCAATTATCTATTCACCACTTTCGCAGGGTTTATTAACTGATAAATATTTAAATGGTATACCTGCTGATTCTAGAGCAGCAAAAGAAAGTGGATTCCTTAAAAAAGATAGTATTACAGAAGAAAAATTAGATAAAATAAGAGAGTTAAATAGTATGGCTTCTGATCGGGGTCAAAGCCTATCTCAAATGGCTTTAGCCTGGGTTTTAGATCAGGGAGTTACTTCTGTTCTTGTTGGTGCCAGCAAGGTTGATCAGATCATTGAAAATGTTGGCAGCTTAAAAAACACTGAGTTCAGTAATGATGAACTGGCTGCTATTGAAGCAATTGTGGCTAATTAACTTCAAATTATGAAAAAAGGCTAAAGTCTTATTCAAGGGTTTTAGCCTTTTAAGTTTATTTCAATATTAACCTTAGAAAATATTTATTTCTTTAAATTCTCCTTTTCTTATTTCTGCTGCTAAATCAGTCCCCAATTTGCCAACCCAAAAAGTATCAGCTAGATTATATAAAACCTGCATTGTATTACCGACCATAATTGGCCAGAAGAGTTTAAACAGAGTTTTTGGTATTGAATCATTTAGAATTGCTTCTCTATTATTTAAATTATTTTTCTCTTTTAAATTTTTCACATTAAAATCACCTGGCTTGTAAAATTATTAGGTTCTGCTTTTTAAAACTCCCCGGTCTTTAAAAACTACAAAGACTAAAATCAGAACAGCTGCTGATCCAAAAATTATTGTAACATTAAACATCACTGTCATTCCATAGTTATCAATTAAATAACCACCTAAAAGACTGCCAATAATACCTGCAGCTCCAAAAGCTGACATCATGGCTATACTCTGGGCAGTAGTTTTTAAAGCTGCTGGTGCAACAAGCTTAACATAATAACGGACAGTTACTAAAAAAACTCCAAAAGATAGAGACTGCAGCATGCCAAAAAATAAGAAATAAACAGGCGAAGTTGCTGCAGCTGCAACTATAAATCTGATTAGGTAAAAGAAAGCAGAAAATAAAAGTAAAGAATTAGTCTTATATTTTTCTAGAAAATATTTAGCTGCAAAAAATATAGGTGCTTCACTTAAAGCATTAAAAAAGAACATTTGACGCTCCTCGGGGCAAGCCCACGAGGATTCCTTATTCATAGAACCTAGCCTTTTTACAGTTAATCTCACAAATCTTTCTTTTGTAGCAGATA
>NZ_SOEF01000048.1 GCF_004366375.1 Halanaerobium congolense | reverse complement strand
GAACTTCTAACAATGACAATTGCAGATTATGAAAATGCCAATCAAAAAATTGAACTTTTAAGAGATAAAATAGAAAATATTTTAGTTCAAAATCCAGGTCTGCTTTTATTATCTGCACCTGAAATTGGTGTTGTAACAGCCGCAGAATTCAGTGCTGAAATGGGTCCAGTCACTCAATATGATTATGCAGGGCAGGTCATTAAAACAGCTGGAACCAATCCCCTGGTTAAAGAATCAGGTGGTAAAAAAGCAAGATATGGCTCTATCAGCAAACAGGGTAATCCACAGTTTAGACATATAGTTTATCTGATAGGACGAAATTTAGCTATTGGAAAAACAAATCTATATTTCAAATCTTATGCAGACAGATTAAGAAAAAAGAACAAAAATTCAAAAAAGATATATATTGCAGTTGGTAATAAATTTATTAAAGTAGCCTTTGCTATGTTAAGAGATCACAAATTATTTGATCCTCCCATGTGGAAAGGCGAATCGTTAACCAGTAATATTTTTGATAAAATTGATAGCCCAGAAAACAAAGAAATTGCTTTAAAAACACTGGAAAATTATCTGGGCGTTAATTCTTCAAAGTTAGCTGGTTAATTACAAATATATTTTGTTCATCAAATAAATTAGTTTATCTATCTATGTCGAGGGGATATCGAAATGTCCTTGAGGATAACCATAACCTCGTCATTTAGCGTGATACCCCTCGCCTTCATAAATGCGGATTAAGTACGTTAAACTTAAAAAGTTAGAATTAACGCCAGGTTGCATCAATGTGATAAAAAAAGCGAGGACCTCTCAGACAAAACAACTAATTTGTTAGTGATCTTAAATATCATATGGTTTCTTGTTAGGTTGTTGCCATAATTTTACATTAAGGTAAGATGGGTATCTCTGTGCATTTTTTCTAAAAAACTATTGACAATTATACGCTAAATATAAATTTATAAAGTTTATATGATTTTTTGTAATTTATAATTATTCTCACTGGAGTCTTAAAGAGCTGGTGAGATTTATGTTTTGCAATTTCGGTAATTTTGCATATAAAAACAAAAATGTATTAATTAATACATTTAATTGACAATAATGTATTATTAGTGTATCGTTAAAGTATAATAATTGATCATAAGAAAGGATGATCATATGTCAGATTATCAACCGCAGAAAACTTTTTGTCCTGAGTGTCGAAAGGAAGTTGAGTATCAAATTGAAGATTCAGTAGAAAAAAAAGAAGTACGTGGTCTGGAGTTTGAATATACCGCTGAAAGAGCTTATTGTAATGAGTGTGGAGCTGAAATTTTTATTCCTAAACTTCATGACCAGAATCTGCAGAAGATAGACCATGCTTATAGAGAAAAAGCAGGAATTGTTAAGGTTCCTGAAATTAAAGAGATAGTAGAACAGTATAATACAGGTAAAAGACCATTATCATTACTTTTGGGCTGGGGAGAGACTACATTAACCCGGTATTTGGATGGGGATATACCTTCCAAAAGTTATTCTGAAACTTTAAAAAAAGTCAAAGATGATTATGGTTATCTGAGACAGTTAGCAGAAGAAAATAAAGATAAGGTTTCAGTTAAAGCTTTTTCTGGTCTAATGGAAGCTATAAAAGATTTGCAGAATAATGAGCTGAAGACAGAAAAAAAGATTGATAGTGTAATTAAATATCTACTTAAAGAATTAGGTGAGGTAACACCTTTAGCACTGCAGAAGTTACTTTATTATAGTCAGGGGTTTTATAAAACATTTTATGATAAGTTTTTATTTGATAATGATTGTGAGGCCTGGGTACATGGACCGGTTTATAAAGAAATTTATTTTAAATATAGAGATTATGGCTATAACCCTATAGAAGATGAAAGTATTGAATTTGAAAATATTAATCTAACAGAAGCAGAAGAAGAACTTTTGGATAGTGTTATTGATAATTTTGGCTGTTATAGTGCTAAAACACTTGAAAAAATGACCCACTCTGAAAGACCATGGAGATTAACCAGAAAAAATTTAAAGCCGGAAGAAAAAAGTAATGAGATAATAAGAAAAAATCTTATAGAAGATTATTTTAAGGATGTTAATAATAAGTATCAGATGTTGAATGTGGAAGATATAAATGATTATAGTGAAGAATTATTTGTTAAAATAAAATAGTCCTGATAATTAATTTAGTTGATGATGCTGTCTATGATCATGCTTTAAAATTTGAGGATGGAGATATTTTTCATCAAACTCAAACTGCTCATAAGGAATTGGGTTTCATTAAAAGTTCAGATGTTAATGAATCTTTTAATGTTTGGATCCCTTTTCACTTTCTTCCGGCAGCTGAAAGTGATGATGTTCGATTAATGACAAAGCCGGAATCTACAACTGTTAATTTTTTGAAAGAGGATATTATGAAATCAGGTAATAAAAATAATATTTTATATCGATTAGGAATTTTTCTCCATCTTTACGCTGACACTTACAGTCACCAGGACTTTAAAGGTTTTTATGATAGATATAATTTGGTAGAATTATTAGATGGGGTTGAACATCTTTCAAACAAAGATAAATTAAAAAAATTGGCAACAGAAATAATTCCTGGTGTTTTACCTATGGTCATGCCCTTTCAATAAAAAATCCTGATATTCCCTATGCCAGCTGGAAATATGGCAGAAACTCGCAGGTAGTGGAAGTTAATAACCTGGAGGAGCGTTTTCTTCCTGCTGCTAAAATATTTTTATTTTCTTGAGAAAATTCTTATTGGAAAATGATGAATTTGGCTCGGTAGTTGAGGATGAAATTTTAGAGTTTCGTTTATCAGAGCTTAAAGAAACTTTAAAATTTAGAGGATCATTGGAAGAAAGATATAAGAACTGGTTAAATAAAATTTAAAATAATTATTTTGAATTTAAGGATTTTGATAGTATCGATGAAAATTTGAATTATAATGACCGTGAATGGTTTAAAGATGCTGTAGAAGTAAAAAAATGTCCAAAATTTTCTATAGAAGGATTAAAGCAAAGAGCGTATAATTATAATAAATTTTATAAAAAAGATAATTTTGATAATGCTGACTGGACTTTATACATGAAAGCAGCTGCAGAGCATAAGTATAAAGTGATACATGAAATTTTACCGCAGGCTAGGTTAAATGTAGGATAACCTCTGCTAAACAAAACTTGATATTTACATTTTTTTACAGTATAATAAAGTTAACAAATATCGGAGGTGTTTAAATGTCCTATCATATTTTGCGTTATGGTACGAATGCTGATAAAAAGTTTATAGATCAAAATAATAAGTATTATGATTTGTTAGCTATTAATGGTAATATGCTTGCTTATACACCGGGAGCGCTGGCAGGTTTTATCAGAAAAAATTTATTAAATGAATCAGATAAAGGTTTTTTTATTGATCCTATTACACATAGTTTTCAACACAGCCTGGATAAAATAAAATCCTACAGTAAAAAAGAAAAGAAACAGACACTAAAAAAATCTATTGAAAACTTAATTGATTATTATGGTGAGCCCTTAATAACACATATAAAGACTCCGGAAAATTCAGAAAAAGAAGATGAAAAAGGAAGACCGGTAAGAGCAGTAGATTTTAATGATCATAAAGAAAGCTTTTGTGAAAATGTCATCGATTTTCAGTTAAATGAAATAAAGAAAAAAAATAAGGAAAAAGGATTTTTAAAGTACCTAGATGCAGATGATCAGAGATTAAATGATTTTGAACCTGATTTTATAACCCCTCCGTATTTTTATTTAAATGAAATGAGTTATGAAGAATGGCTGGAATTAAATATCGAATTTGCTGAAATAGCTGTGGGAAAATATCCAGAGAGAGATATTTTCGTTCAGCTTGTAGTTTCTGATGATATATTTATATCCCAAAAAATGCGCGATGCGATTATTGAAAAATATTCTACTCTTGATGTGAAAGGGGTTTTACTCTGGATAGATGATTTTAACGAGCATCAGGCTTCTAAAAGCAAATTAGAAGTTTATTTCAATTTCATAAAAGAATTGAGCCAAAATAATCTTGAAATAATTAATTTATATGGCAGCTTTTTCTCAATAATGCTAACCGCGTTTGAAGATGAATTAAGTTTTTCTTTAGCGGGTGTTGGACACGGTATGGAATATGGGGAACATAGAGCAGTAGTTCCTGTTGGTGGTGGTATACCTTCTTCTAGATATTATTTTTATCCACTGCATAGACGTTTAAGGTTTCAAACAGCTTCAGAATACATTAAAAGTCATATTATAGATAAAGCTCAGAGTTCTAAAAAAGAAGATATTGCAGATTTATATTATACTGAAATCTGTGATTGTTCTAAATGCAAGCAAATAATAGGAAAAGATATTGATAACTTCTTTGAATTCGAAAGTACTGAAGTTTATGAATATGAAGTTAAAGGGGTTAAAAGACAGCGCAGTTATGCTGATCAGGAAACAAAAGAAAATTGTTTGATTCATTATCTGGAATCTAAAGTAGAAGAATTTGAAGAAGTTGAGGAACTGAATCTAAAAGATTTATTAACTTTAATTGATAATAATTATGATACATTTTTAAAATATGGACATCAGGATCAGGAAGAACTAAATTATTTAATTAAATGGAAAACAGTGTTAGAAAGTGGAATGAATTCAGATGACTAAAAAAATATTTATTTTAGGGGCTGGAGCATCCAGGCCAGCAGGTATTCCGATTCAATCAAATATGATTAATGAGATATTTTCATTAAATAAAGAACAACTTCAAAAAAAGAATAAAGAAGATTTAAGTTTTATTGATTCTAAAAATGATCTTTTCTCTCAATTTGCTTTGTTTAATAAAAGCAGAAAAATTTTTGCCCGATTTTTAATTAAAAATTTTGGTGATATGGATCTTAAAGAAAAAATATTTAAGATAGATAAAAATAGTGAACATGAAAACAGTAATTTAGAAAAAATATGGAGCCAAATATTCGATCAACTGATAGAAATTAATATTTCATTAGAGAATATATTTACTATTATTGATAAGGCAATTGGAGAAAACAGTTTTTTTCAAAATTACAGCATCAATGATCTCAAAAAAGTACAACTTGCTCTTGATAAATGTCTGATCTATATTTTATCTTATTATACCCCATCTGAGAATCATTTGTATGAAAAAATTTCTGAATATTTTGCAACTGAAGCCAATTCAGGAAATCAGCCTGTAATAATTTCTTTAAACTGGGATACAATTATAGATAATTTCTTATTTAATAAGACTTTTTCCGATGATATTATTGTAGATTACTGTACAGACTGTTATAATATTGATACAGGAAGAGTAATAAATAGAAAAAGTGAAAATAAGATTAAATTATTAAAATTACACGGTTCAATTAACTGGTTAATTTGTAGGAACTGTTTTAAATTATACGCTCAACATGATCAGATTCTAGCTTTATCAACTTTAATGGATAAAACTGATCAGAATAACTGCCATTTTTGCAGTGAATTGGAGCGCGCAAATGAACTTGAGAGTTCTATAATAACACCAACCTATATTAAAAATTTTGAAAACTTACATTATCAAAGAATCTGGCGGGATGCATTTAATGAGTTAGCAAAAGCTGATGAAGTAATTTTTATTGGTTATTCTTTTCCAGAAGCGGATTATGAATTAAGATATTTATTAAAAAAAGCTATAAAAAAGCAAACAAAGATAAAAGTGATTTTATATAAGACTGATAATCCTGAGTATTATAGTGATAAGATTAATAATCAAGATCTAGAATTTGTAAGGGGTAGACTTGAACTTCCAGAAAAAAGATACAGCTCTTTTTTTAATAAAAATAATTTGAAGTTTAACTATAAGGGCATAAAAGATTTTTTCCAAAAGGAGGAAGCAAAAAATGACTAAAAAATTAACTGGTAAAGATATTTTGCTCCTTCTGTTATATTTACCTGGTAAAACAGATAAGAAAAACGAGCCGATAATTGGTAGAACCAGATTAACTAAAATGATCTATATTTTTAATAAAGAACTGAAAAATAATTTTGATCATCTTGACGAATCTACTTTACCTGATTTTTTTGCTTATGATTATGGACCATTTTCTAAAGATTTATTAGATGATATACAATTTTTTGTTAATATTGATTTTGTAATTGAAAAAGTAGAGGAAATCCAGCAAACCACTGCTGATTATGAAGAGTCTGAATATAATTATAATGAAGAGATAGGTTTTGGCAATGTTAAATCTATGGAAAATGATCCTCCCAACTTATATTCTTATAGACTTGCAGAAAAGGGTATTGAATTTGTGGAGGAAAATATTTTAGAAAACATTTCAAAACAGCAAAAAGAGTATTTAACAAAGTTCAAAAGAAAAATTAATACACTATCTCTGGATTCAATTTTAAGTTATGTATATAATAAATATCCTAATGCAGCAGAAAACTCGCTGATTAGATCTGATTATATAGCAGAAGCAGGTGCTAAAAATGACTGAATATGAAATTGTAGAAGATTGTTATACTAAATTATTGAATATGGATAATATTAAAGAAGTACATTTAGAAATACCTTATATGTCAAAGGTTATTGATATGGTAATAATTGAAAATAACAATCGGATAATAACTATAGAGTTTAAGTTGCAAAACTGGAGAAAGGCTTTAAATCAGGCTAAAGTTCACAAATATGGAGCAGATGAGGCTTATATCTGTATGCCGGAGCCAAAACAGGGATTTAAAAAAGAATTTATAAAGTTGTTAAAAAAGAAAGGGATTGGACTTTTTAAATATGATTCAAAAAAGCAAATTCCTTTTGAAAAAATTGTGGATGCCAGAGAAGAAGCTAATAGATGGCAGCCGCGGATTGATCTTCTTAAAGAAATGATTGCAAAGGTTAAACTGGCTGCTCAGGAAAATGAAATAGCTGCCGTGTGAATGTAGGATGGTGAGATTATAATAAATCACTATGAAGGAACAGTGTTTAATACTCCTGCTAAAACTATAGTTAATACAGTAAACTGCGTTGGAGTAATGGGAGCAGGTATAGCCCTGGAATTTAAACTTAGATTTCTTGAAATGTATAAAGATTATAAAGATAAATGCAATAAGAATTTAGTTCGAATAGGCAGACCCTATATTTACAGTCATAGTGATGACTTATGGATACTAAATTTTCCAACAAAGAAACACTGGAGAAATAAGTCAGAAATAGAATGGATTGAAGCAGGTCTTAAATATTTTAGTAAAAATCATTCTAAAGTAGAAATGAAATCAGTTGCTTTTCCAAAATTGGGTACAAATAATGGCGGCTTAGACGGGGGATTAGTTAAGGATCTAATGGAAAAATATTTATCTGATCTGGATCTTGATATTTATATATGTTTAAATGAAAAAAATGAAGCTGATGGTACAGAAAAGAAAATGCTTGATCTTGTTAATAAAGCTGACCGTGAACATTTAATTAAAGAGGTTGGTATTAATGCAAAACAGGCGAAAATAATAGTAGATAAACAACCTGTTCACAGGTTTTGGCAGATAATTAATTTTAATGGGATAGGAAAAAAATCTTACGAAAAATTATTTAGATACTATTATCAATTAGCTAAAGGCAAAAAAAGAAAATTAGTTCAAATGGCTTTAGAGATGTAATTTGAATTTTTTTATAATATAATGTATGTTAGGTCACCGCGTCGTGACCATAGAGACTAAGTGATGCTTAGATTCGTGTTGGAGGGCTTATTAGTCCTCCGTTTTTGTTTAGATTAATTTGATAAAAATTTTATTATATAGAGAAAAATTAAGGAGATGATATTTATGGCTACTTCTTCTATTTTTGATAAATTTGTTATTGATTCAGATGAAAAATTAGAAATTCTATTAAAACCAGTTAATGAAAAAGAAAAATATAATGTCCCTAAAATTGATGTGGAGGAAGAAATGGCTAGGGGTGAGAAGATATTAGAGGAAATGTAATATTGCTGCAGCTCTTTTTTTAATAAAAATAATTTGAAGTTGCCGCTTTGCTATTTAGTGTGGGTTTTCATTGTTCTTTTATTTAATATAGCTGAATTTATTCATTTCAATCTCCAATTATGGTATACTTTACCTATACTATAACAGGAGATGATTTTAATGTTTAATAATATAGATTTATTCACCCAGGCTTTAGGAATAGAAGACCCATGGAAACTTGATAAAATAGATTTTAATAAAGATGATGGTCGATTGGATATTTACATTTCTCACAAAAGAGGCAGTAAATTTCCCTGTCCTGAGTGCGGTGAAAAATCACCTATCCATGATACTAAAGAAAGAACCTGGAGACATCTTAATTTCTTTCAGTACAGAGCCTATATTCATGCTAAAATGCCGAGAACCAAATGCAAGGACCATGGAGTGCTGCAGGTTAAAGCACCATGGGCTGAACCAGGTTCAGGATTTACAATGCTTTTTTAAACGTTCATTAAAAAGATCTGCTGTGATATGTCACCAGCCTTTATTAAAGGTGCTGCTGATAACTTTTCTCAGGCTAAGGGCACCTTTGATAAATTTCATGTAATGAAAGATCTTAGATTATCTTTGCAGGAATTCTGGAATATAGATGATCTCACAACAGCAGCAAGCTACCTGCAGGAATGGTATCTCTGAGCGATTCGCAGCCAGCTGGAACCAATGGTTGAGATAGGTCAATTTATTAATAGACACTGGCAGGGGATAATGAACTATATTGAAAGCCTTATTAACAATGGGATATTAGAGGGCTTAAACAGTATTATTCAAACCATAAAAAGAAAAGCCAGAGGGTTCAGGAATTTAAATAATTTCATGACAGATATATATTTAAAGTGTGGTAAACTTGAATTTGATTTACCTAAAGCATTCATTTAATATTAAAATTCATGCTAGCTTAAGGCTACATTTAAATTCCACGTCACCATTAATGTTAATATATGCCATTTGAGTTACTCACACTAAATAGCGAAGAGCCTTAAGATATAATAAAATAATAGAAAGAGAAAATGTAATTAGTTGGTCAATTCTTTTAGAATATATTTTAGTATTAAAAAAGTAATGAGGTATATTATAATAGCAAAGGGGGGATTGGGATGGCCACATCATCTTTTAATAAGGATTTCACCTTGAATACAAAGAAGGCTGTGGAGTCATTCGAGAGAATTATTTCCACTCCTAAAAAAGGTATTAAAATCAATAAAAATCTGGTATCAGCTGAAAAAGAGCGGCGAGGTGAGCAGAAGTTAAAACAAATATTATCTCGCTAAAACGACTAATAGAAATAAGTGATTTTAGTATATAACAAATAATCTGCCGAGCACAGAATTTGATTAAAATATTATTTTGAGATATAATTAATCTACGACTTTATATTTTAACTTGTAAAATTTATGCAGGTGATTTTTAACTTATGTTGAAATAAGAATTATAGGATATTATTATTAATATAGTTATTAGTTACTTTAATTGGGCAAACAAAGTTGTTATAATTAATTTAGTAAAATAACTTAGTAAGGATAAGATATGATATGGATTTAAATTTAAATATCTTTGATTATAATAAAACAGGTTATCATGGACATACACAGCCTGTAATAAATGAGATTATTCGAAGTGGTAAATTTAATCCATCTGATGGAGATTGGGAGTATCTGGGAACAGGTGTATACTTTTTTGAGGATGATATTTTACAAGCTGTAAGATGGTGTAAATATGCGAGAAAGTATGATCAGTGGTCTGTTATTAGAGCTAAAATAAAAACTGATAAATTATTGGATCTTTTAGATACCGCAAACTTTAATTCTTTCAAAGAATTTGCAACTTTGCTTAGGCGAAAATATAAAAGGATTGATGGTAGTAAAAAAATCACTTCAAAGCTTATTTTTAATTTTTTATATGAATTAGAAGAATATGATGCTGTTCGGCATATTTTTGTGGTTGGAGATAATCCAAAACCTGTCCAACCAACTGAAGTAACAAGAATGCAGGTTCAACTCTGTGTTAGAAATCAGGATTGTATAACTGATATTGAGGAGGTAGAAACAGATGGATACTAACGAATATTTCAATAGAGTTAGCGAAAAATTAGAGAATATGAGTGATGATGAATTTTTAGATTTATTAAAAAAATCTGGTATCGATGACTGTCCTCTGCGAGATGATGTAAAAGGAGAATATCAGTTATCGTCTGAGAATAAAAATAAGAATTCTTATAAGTATAGTTATAAGATGGAAAACACTATTAAAATCAGTGTTTCTGAAACAAAAGACAGCAATTTATTAAGGGCGTCATAATATGAAAAATGATATAACGAGTAATTTTTATTTTGACAATTATATAATAAAGAAAATAGACTTGGATTTTAATCAAAATTTTGAAAGTAAAGATCCTGTAAATTTGGAATTTGATTTAGATATTAATACCAGTATCGATCAACAGGAGCATACTGGTTGGACTCGGCTAGATATTTTGATCTGGGATGAAGCCGAAAAAAATAATTATCCTTTTACTTTGAGTATGCAAATACTTGGATTTTTTTCTGCAGATGAAGATATGAAAGCCGA
Source organism: Halanaerobium congolense (assembly GCF_004366375.1). Lineage (GTDB taxonomy): Bacteria > Bacillota > Halanaerobiia > Halanaerobiales > Halanaerobiaceae > Halanaerobium > Halanaerobium congolense. The sequence goes on along the minus strand of NZ_SOEF01000048.1, from coordinate 3,580 downwards.
TGATTTTTTAACAATGTGTAAATATAATGGAGCCTCTATATTATTTCCGTTCTTAAGATCAGCAGTAGCTGATGTAACTAAATCAGCTAATATAACTCCTTTAACTTTACCGTTAATTAATGTAAAAAAATTTATAGATGACAAAAGCCAATAAAAAATTAAATAGCAAAGAATATCCACTCTCATCAGAGTTCTATAATCCTGATGGGAGTTTTTTGATTTCACTTCAACAAAGTCAATTAGTTGCAGCGCCAGTTTTAATTCTGCAATAATAGGGAATTTTTGTTTGCAACTTTCGGGAATACTACTTTGCAATTCCCGGTAATTTTAGTATACAACAAATATACAGTCTGGTTTATAGTATCATATGATAATTTATATTGATAAATCTTGTTAAAAGTTGTATAATAATTATGAAGTGATAATATTAACTCGGAAAGCAGGGAATTAGATTATGGCATTAGCAAATAAATCAGAAATTAATAATTTTTTATCCCGGATGCGAGAAGTTATAGGAAAGATTAATGGTTTTCATTTTGTAGATAGAGAAAAGAATTTAAATTCATTATATAAACACGGTTTAAAAATAGATATAGCAAAATTTTATATAGAAACTTTGGAAGTTAAAGATTATTGGAAGGGTCCTGAACCTGATGATAAAGAATTTAATAATTATGACTGGTGGTTTTTTGCCAGGGAAATCAATACTGTTCTTGGAAATACATTGTTTTACATAAAAATAAGGATTGAAACTAGAGGTAGAGAACAGGTTATCTGCTTATCTTTTCATGAAGCAGATTATCCTATTGATTTTCCCTACAAGTAATTGACTATAAAGCGAGGAGGGTTTTAAATGCAAGAATCAAAAGATATTGATAAATTATTTTGTGATAAATGTGATGACTTTGTAGAATATAATATTGAATCAATACAAGAGAGTCGCAATATATTAAACCAGGAAGAAATTGAAATAAATGCTAAAGTAGCTGTGTGTAAAAATTGCAAAGAAAAACTATTTAATGAAAAATTAGATATGGAAAACCAAAAAAGAGCATTTGATAAATTTAGAGAAAAGAAAAACATTTTATCTGTTAAAGAAATAAAAGATATTAGAAAAAAATACAAATTAACTCAGAAAGAAATAAGCAGACTATTAGGCTGGGGAGAAATAACTTATCATAGATATGAAAAAGGTTCTTTACCCGATCAAACCCATAATAATCAACTAAGGTTAATTAAAGAGCCATCTAATGTTAAAATTTTACTGGAAAATAATTCAGATAATCTCAGCAGTAAAACTATTAAAAAGCTGCGTAAAAGACTTGAAGAAATGATAGCTAATAAAAATAAAGTAGAAGTTACTTTACCGGAAGAATTATATAAACAAATCAAGATGAAGGCCAAAAAAGATAAAATGAATATATCTGAATATCTTCTCTTTTTAATAACTAAGGAAAATGCTGCTGATAAAGCTGAAAAAGAAATAAATAAATTGAAAAAAGAAATTCAAACGTCAATTTTAAGATATAAAACATCACCAGCAGCAGTTTGGAATCAGAAATCTATATCTGAAGAAAAAGTTAAATATAAAATTAAAAAGAAATAAAGTAAAATAAAATCTGTGTAATTTTTAGCTGAGAGGTGAATATCATGAGTTTTATTAATGTAGCTAGATATCCTAAGATAAATTTGATTAACATTGACTTCAATTATTTAGGGCTTGAAGACGAAGAAATAGGTCAAAAAAATATAGATCTTAAAATAGCAGATGAAGTTATTGTAAAAGATTATGATCAGAATTTTGTTTATTTGACCTTTATTAGAAAAGTGTTTTTTACGCCTGAAATATTTTATAATATCTTAGTAGAGCTAAATGTAAACTTTGAGCTTAATGAGGACTTTGCAGATGATTTAAATATGGATAATCTAGAAAGAGAAATTGAAGAAGAAAGAGAAATTCTTGCTCCGGTATTAGAAAAAGTATCTCTTTTGATCGGGAATATTACAAACATTGATGATGATTTAACTATAATCACTCCTCCTTTTTTTCAGGAAGATGAATAATAAGTCCATTTATTTTAATTCTATTGAGCAGTGTTTAATACTCCTGCTAAAACTATAGTTAATACAGTAAATTGGGTACAAATAATGGCGGCTTAGACTGGAAATTAGTTAAAGATCTAATGGAAAAATATTTATCTGATTTAGATCTTGATATTTATATATGTTTAAATGAGAAAAATGAAGCTGAAGGTACAGAAAAGAAAATGCTTGATCTTGTTAATAAAGCTGACCGTGAACATTTAATTAAAGAGGTTGGTATTAATGCAAAACAGGCCAAAAAAATAGTAGATAAGCAGCCTATTCAGAGGTTTTGGCAGATAAATAATTTTAATGGGATAGGAAAAAAATCTTACGAAAAGTTATTTAGATACTATTATCAATTAGCTAAAGGCAAAAAAAGAGAATTAGTTCAAATGGCTTTAGAGATTTGACATCCTCCCCGCCCATTAACATGAGCGAGGCTTTCAAGGCTAAAGTAGGTAATTTAAAATTTTTTATAATATAATGTATGTTAGGTCACCGCGTCGTGACCATAGAGACTAAGTGATGCTTAGATTCGTGTTGGAGGGCTTATTAGTCCTCCGTTTTTTTGTTTAGATTAATTTGATAAAACTATGGAGGAATTGAAAAGAGGTAAAGAGTTATTAAAACAACTATGATTCATTTAAAACATCGATAAATTGGTTTTTTTGTCGATTGTTTGAAAGCCCTGCGATAATAAAGTATAATTAAGTTGGTAAATATTTTCAGGATAATAACTATCTATTACGGCAGGAGGACTATCATTGTTTTTTAAAAGATTACTTGATATCATATTTTCATTAATTTTATCAGTTTTATTAGCACCATTTCTGCTTTTAATTGCTTTACTGATCAGACTGGAGTCCAAAGGAAGCCCCATATTTGCTCAAAAAAGGGTTGGACAGCACAGTAAACCCTTTACTATTTATAAGTTCAGAACAATGCGTATTAACACCCCAGATGTGCCTACAAACGAATTTAATGACAGGGATCATTATATAACTAAGATGGGCAAGTTTTTGCGGGTAACCAGTCTTGATGAATTACCACAGCTTTTTAATATTTTAAAAGGAGATATGAGCTTTGTGGGTCCAAGACCACCACTTTTTTCTCAATCAGAACTGGTAGTTAATCGTAAAGAGCATGGAGTCGATAAATTCAAACCGGGAATTACCGGCTGGGCTCAGATTAATGGTCGGGATGATATAGATGACGAGCAGAAATTTGAGTATGATCTCTACTATAAGCGGAATCATTCCCTAATGCTGGACTTTAAAATAGTTGTGATAACTTTTCTGCAGGTAATTAAACGGGAAGGTCTAATTGAGAATGGAGATTAGAATATTTAAGTATGCAACTTCTAGAAATGCTACTATGCAATTTTCGGTAGTTTTAGTATATAACTCAAACTTCGCACATAAATAACCCTTTTGCACCTTGAAATTTCAATATTTAGCAGAATTTAAGTAATGTGATTTTACTGTTTTAAGCAGAT
>NZ_SOEF01000047.1:11331-14578 GCF_004366375.1 Halanaerobium congolense | reverse complement strand
CACAAAGTTAGCACTCAACTAATTACGGGTATGATAGCCAACTTTGCACCAGGTCTGTTGACATCGGGCACACCGCGAATCCCAGTATCGTTATACGCAATAATGATTAAACAGCAGCAAATAAAGAGAAAAGATAAAAGAAGGGTTGGAGCATCGTTAAATGTTATGAATTAACTCCTGCAAACGAAGGAAATAATAACTGCAAGTTTTGAGTGGTTCAAACAATAGACCTAGGTAATTATAATTTAGCGGTTTATTTGCATATATCAATAAATAAATTAGTCACTGTTCGATCTTCACGAATTTCGTGAAGATGTAATATAGTAAAGAATATACGAAGGCTTGCTGGTTAAGTGTTAAAATCAATATTCAGTAAGTTGAAGTAGAGTTAAAATTTTTACGTTGCAAATCATTACAGCGCATAACATGGGATTGAAGATTCCGCTGTCGCTCCATCCAAATTTATTCAGCAAGGGCAGTCGCCCTAGGCTTCATGAACTTCTTAAATCCCAGTAACGTTAGACGAAATTACCTAAGAAGGTGGTGAAAAAAATTATGGGTAAAAAGGTAAGTCATTTAGAAATGATCCAAAATGTAATTGCAAGATTGTCGCATAATTCATTCTTAATTAAAGGTTGGACTATAACTTTGATATCAGCATTTATTGTAATTGAAAAAAGTAATTTAAATACCAGTTTATTATATATTGCAGTATTTCCAACGTTACTTTTTTGGATTATTGACAGTTATTTTTTATATCAAGAGAGATTATTTAGAAAGTTATTTAATAAAGTAAGGTTATTAGATGAGAAAAAGATTGACTTTTCTATGGATACTAAAAAGTTTAAAGAAATTACTTGGATTAAAACTTTTTTTTCTAAAACATTATTTATATTTTACGGTTTAATATTATTAGGATTAACTATATTAATTTTATATGGGGGTAATAATTGTGGCTAAAAGAGTATTTTTCAGTTTTCATTATAAAGATGTTTCTGATTTTAGAGCTAATGTGGTAAGAAATAGCTGGATTACACAAGATAGAAAAGCTTCTGGTTTTTTTGATGCGTCTATTTGGGAGGAAGCAAAAAAGAAAGGTGTAAAAGCGCTTAAAAGACTAATTGCTGATGGACTGAAAAACACCAGTGTATCTTGTGTTTTAATAGGAACAGATACTTATTCTAGAAGATGGGTTAGGTATGAAATCATTAAAAGTCTTGCTAAAGGTAATGGTATTTTTGGGGTATATATTCATAATATTAAAGACAAGTATGGGAATGTAGCTATTCAAGGGCATAATCCTTTCGATTATTTAGCTGTAAAGTATAATGAAGAAGGAAATTATCTTTCATTTCTTGAATATAAAAATGGACAGTGGATTAATTATAAGGATCATGATGGATACTCAATTAAAAGTGATATTGCTAATCGAGGAAAAGCATTAAAATTATCTTCTTTTTACAATACATATGATTGGGTTTTTGATGATGGTTATACTAACTTTAATAAATGGGTAGATAAAGTTTCTAAATAAGTCCGGTAACATCGTCTAACAGCAAGGTTTACGGCTTCACTATCGTTTCGCCCAAATTTCAGTGCCTAACATAAGAGCTATGTAAGGCACTGAAACTTCGTAAACCTGCGGGACGTTATCTGAAATCAGCTTTTTGAAGGGAGATATTAATGACTAAATTAAATCAAAAATTTCCGGAAACAGAGATTGAATTCAAAGTACTCATGGAAAATATTGATAAAAAATTAAGGCGAGAAGAAATTCCTATGGTAAGTCGCCCATTTCATGCAATTGGCAAAATATCAGAAAAATACTCTGTTGATTTAAAAGTAAATCCTCCTAATAGATCTCCTAAACCTGGTATTTATTATGGAGATGATTTAGTTATTAGAATTATGAACTGGTATGATAAAAGATATAATAAAAATCTTAAATCAGAGTTTTCTATTGGGAAAATCATTGTGGAAATAAAAGATGACCCCTGGTTAATGAAACTTCCTTTATTATATGGTAAATTAAATTTTATTGTTTCACCTTTAAAAAAGACTTTCGAAAATAATGATAATATTCATACATATAACATATTAGACAGTATAGATAATTTAACAGATGAATTAAGAAATTCTTTAAATCAAAATGAATACAAAAATATTTTTAAAACATTTTTATTAGGTTGGGAGTTTTATACAAAAATAACTATAATCGAAAATATAAAATTTGTTCAAGAAGCTCTTCATGATTTCGACGCAGCTGTTTTTCATTTAATAAATCGCCCTAAAGCAGTTGGACTCTCAAAATGGTCATCATTACAAGCAGTAGAAAAATTATTAAAAGCTTGGTTAAAAGAAACAGCTGGGGAATTTCCAAGAACACATAAATTAAAAGAACTTGCTAAACTATCAAAAGAGCAAGGTTTAAAGGATATACCAAATTCTTTAATTGAAGAAGTAAGTTGTAAACCAGGAATAAGATATGGGGAAAAGAATATTAGTATTCAAGATGCATTGACAGCTCACAATTCATCATTAAAGATTGCAGTAATAATTTTACAATCATTTGAAGCTAAATATTAAATTAAATGAAATGAATTAATAGCTGACTTCAGATAACATGGGATTGGCGTCATGACTTCTGTCATAAAGCTTGCAGGTTAACCAATAACGAATATGAAAAAGCAAGCTTTACGCCAGTTCCTGACGGAACCAGTCACGAGCGCAAATCCCAGGAACGTTATACGACATTAAACTAAGTAAGTATGTTTTCAGCTTAAAAAGAACGAGATGGATTTGTATAACCCTCTCGAATAATTTAAGATCATTAATAATAATTAAACCATTAATTTTAAATTTTTTGGTTAAGATCAAAATAATTCAATGTTAAATCGCATTAGAAAAATTTCAAGTGTAAAGTCTTAATGAGCGAAAAGTGTAAAAAATTATTTAGCATTTTAAAATTTTCTGCTGTAAATCTTAATGAAATAAGTTTCATGAAGATAGCAAATTCAAAGTATCAATGATAAGTAGCAGCAACTAATAATAAATGAATTAAAACAGAAAAGAGATAATAAAAGATTTATCCGCCTAACAGTCACAGTCGTGACATTAGGCTGCCTCAGTATCTTTAGTCGTAGAAGTATCAAGATGGATTGACGAGATGTGCTTTAGAAAATCAAAAAAAGAGAAATAATAATTAAACCTGTTACTATGCAGGAATTTTTTTCTTTTACATGAAGTA
>NZ_SOEF01000047.1:0-11232 GCF_004366375.1 Halanaerobium congolense | reverse complement strand
AGATGGATTGACGAGATGTGCTTTAGAAAATCAAAAAAAGAGAAATAATAATTAAACCTGTTACTATGCAGGTATTTTTTTCTTTTACATGAAGTATATTAATAATAAATCGATTTCTGCAAGTAAAACTAAATTAATAGATTTTTATTCTGCAATAATAGGGAATTTTAGTTTGCAACTTTCGGGAATATTAATTGCAATTCTTAAAGAAAATAAAAATATTATGAACTTAACTTCGTGAAGATCTAATAATTTTAGTAAAAAATTAATTATTTCAATTAAACATACTCATTTAAGGCACTAATGAGTATGTTTAAGAGTTACTGAGTATATTTATTAAGAGAACCAAATAATAAAAGAGAAGAAATTAAAAGAGCTGTCGTTTAACAGTCGTATAACATGGGATTGGCGTCATGCCTTCTGTCATAAAGCTTGCAGGCTAACCAATAACGGATATGAAAAAGCAAGCTTTACGCCAGTTCCTAACGGAACCAGGCACGAGCGCAAATCCCAGTAACGTTATACGAAATAATAACTGAACAGTGGCAAATAAGAGAAATAGATAAAGGAAGGGTTGGATCATCGCTAACTGAGATGAAATAACTCCTGCAAATGAAGGAAATAAAAATTGTGAGTTTTTAGTGGTTTTACCAATTAACTTGGGGGATTATAATTTATAAAATTATTTACATATATCAGAAGGTAAATTAGTCACTGTAATTTATCTTCACGAACTTCGTGAAGATGTACTATAGTACAGAATTTATGAACTTATCTGCTGGTTAAGGAAGAATAGTGATATTTCATTAAGTTGAAGTAGATAGAAGTTTTTAACGTGGCAAGTTATTACATCGTATAACATGGGATTGCCGTTAGGCTAAAGAGCAAGCCTACCCTTCGGGACATGCCTTCTGTCACAAAGCTTGCAATAATAGCAGCAAGAAATCTAGAAGGCAAGCTTTCCGCCAGGCCTAAAGGCACAGGCACGTCGGAAATCCCAGTAACGTTATACGACATTAAACTAGGTAAGTATGTTTTCAGCTTGGAAAGAACGAGATGGATTTGTAAAATCCTCTCGGGTAATTCAAAACCAAATTAATAATAATTAAATCAGTAATTTTAAATCTTATGGTTAAGAGCAAAATTAATCACAGTTAAATCGCATTAGAAAAAATTCAAATGTAAAGTCTTAATTAACGAAAATTGTAAAAAGTTATTTGTCATTAAAATTTTCTGCTGTAAATCTTAATGAAATAAGTTTCATGAAGATAGCAAATTCAAAGCATCAATGATAAGTAGCAGCAACTAATAATAAATGAATTAAAAAAGAAAAGAGATAATAAAAGATTTATCCGACTAACAGTCACAGTCGTGACATTAGGCTGCCTCAGTATCTTTAGTCGTAGAAGTATCGAGATGGATTGACGAGATGTGCTTTAGAAAATCAAAAAAAGAGAAATAATAATTAAACCTGTTACTATGCAGGTATTTTTTTCTTTTACATGAAGTATATTAATAATAAATCGATTTCTGCAAGTAAAACTAAATTAATAGATTTTTATTCTGCAATAATAGGGAATTTTAGTTTGCAACTTTCGGGAATATTAATTGCAATTCTTAAAGAAAATAAAAATATTATGAACTTAACTTCGTGAAGATCTAATAATTTGTAGTAAAATAATAATTAATTCAATTAAACATACTCATTTAAATCACTAATGAGTATGTTTAAGAGTTATTGAGTATATTTATTAAGAGAACCAAATAATAAAAGAGAAGAAATTAAAAGAGCTGTCGTTTAACAGTCGTATAACATGGGATTGGCGTCATGCCTTCTGTCATAAAGCTTGCAATTTAACCAATTATGGATATGAAAATGCAAGCTTTACGCCAGTTCCTGCGGAACCAGGCACGAGCGCAAATCCCAGTAACGTTATCCGACATAGACTATAATATTAAATTGAGGTGTTATTTTAAAAATGAAGAAAAATATAATTATATTTATTATTTTAGTTTTTACCTTTTTTTCATTTCCTATTGTTGTAGAAGGGCAACAAATTAATTTTGAAAATAATAAACAAACACTAAATAATGAAAATCTTCTACATGAAATAGAGATACTAAGTGAAAAGTTTGAAATTCTTAAATATGATAATGATCGTATTCTTTCTACGGCACTATGGGTATTAGGTATATCAACAACATTTGTTATTGCTATTATTAGTATATATGGTTATTTTAATATGCGTATGTCTGAAAAAGAAAGAACAGCATTAAAAGAAGAGATGAAAGGATTATTAATTCAGCGACTAGAAGAAACAAAAAATGAAATTGATGATAAGTATAATAAACAAGTTAACAATATGAACAAAAAATTTAGAAAATTAGAGAAAAATAATAAACTCGTAATAAACAATATTTTAGACGAAAAATTATCAAGTATAAATACAGAAATTAATACATTACAAGAAGATATTTATAATATAAGAATTGATATTGCAAAACATGAAATTGAACTAAAAAAGGATGGTCCTAAAAGTACACTTCTTAGATATTATATTGAATATGTAGAGATATGTTTAGAAAAAAATATAGAATGGAGAATTAATGACTCTTTAAAAGAAATTGAAAAATTAATTGACGATATTAAACCATTAAATTCTTTTGAAGAAGGTAAAGTAATTAGTCTTTTGAAAGCTTTACCAAAAGATTATGAAATAGCAAAAGGTCGTATATCTGAAATGCTAAAAAATACTTAAATGACATCTACGTCGGATAACATGGGATTGGCGTCATGCCTTCTGTCATAAAGCTTGCAGGATAAACAATAACGGATATGAAAAAGCAAGCTTTACGCCAGTTCCTAACGGAATCAGGCACGAGCGCAAATCCCAGGGACGTTATGCGAAAGGCTAAGAAGGTGATTTAAATCAAAACAATACTTAAATTTATAGAAAAAAATCTATATGCTTTTTCTTACTATGATGATTCATGGAATTCATATAATAATATGTATTTTTATGACTTTAATGGTCAATTATTATTCATTGATTCTGGTAAGAGCAAAAATAAAGATTTATTAATTAATATTTTTGATTTATTAGGACTTTCTACATCAGATATTGCTTGGTTTTTAGCCACTCATGGTCATAAAGATCATATAGGTGGAGCAAAGCTTTTCACCAATGCAGAAAAATTTATTCATGAGGATGACTTTGATTTATTAAGTTCTGAATCTAAATTAGATTTTATAGATGTAAAAAAATTTAATGAAAAATTCAAGAAAAATTATAAATATAAAATAATTCATTTAGGGCATCATACAGAAGGTTCAATAGCAATATATGATAAAGAATTAAAAGCTTTATTTATTGGTGATCATATATGTTTTTTTGGTTTACCAATACCTGATGATAATCTCGTATATGAGGGTGAAGAATTAAGGGAAAAACAAAAATACTTAATTAAAGAAATTGTTGAAAAACCTAATTCATATAAAGAAAATAACTTAAAGAAATTTTTTGAGGGTTTAAGAGAAATAAAAAAATATGATATCAAATATCTTTGTACAGGACATGGAGTGATATTAAAAGATAAAATTGATAAATTTATTGAAGAGCTTATTAGCCTGAATATATATAATTAAACTATTATGTCCGCCCAACGCATAACATGGGATTGGCGTCATGCCTTCTGTCATAAAGCTTGCAGGCTAACCAATTACGGATACGAAAAAGCAAGCTTTACGCCAGTTCCTGTGGAAACAAGCACGAGCGCAAATCCCAGCAACGTTATATGAAATCAGCAAATGTTTATCAATGCTATAAAGAGAGGTGTAAGAGATTGAGTGATAAAGATAAGTTTAATAATGAGCCAAAAAAAGCAAGAAATAATTCTGATGATCAAAATGAAAAAAATAAATATATATCTAAATATAGTGAGAATTATATTATTAATGATCAGTTAAATAAAATATCAAAAATTATCAATAAACCTTTAATCCCAAAGAATAAGCTAGATGAAATACAAAGAATTTTAAATAGGCCGATAATCTCTAACAAAACTTTAACAGAAATACAGAAAAATTTTGCTAAATCTTTTGAACCAATGCAAGATTTTATTGATAATTATTATAAAACTCTTAATAAATTTGCAAAAACTATTAGAAAATTTAATACTTCTATTAATTGGGATGATTTAGAGAAAAATTTTCGTAATAGATTAAGAAAATATGAATCATTAATGAGTAAATTTGAAAAAGAATGTTGGGCTATTGATGCTGATATGCTAGATGATATGGAAATTATAAATCATGAGGATTTTGAAATAGATAAATATATTGAAAAAAATCTTGATGAATATATAGAATTATTTCAAAAAAACAGTCTGTATGAAAATCATACTTCTTTGATACTTGAAGCCCATGAATTATATAACTTGAATTATTATAAACATTGTGCATTTTCATTATTAGCAGTTTTTGAAAATATATTATCTGAAGCCTTTGATGATTATAATATTAAAAAAACAAAAAAAGATAATATTTTTAATAAAACAAGTGATTATATTGAAACTGTAGAGGATAAACTAGCATTAAATATAATACTTTTTCGAAGAGTATACAATGTTTATACTATATTGTATAAACCGTCTTGGAATAAACATCCAAAACAATTAAATAGAAATTGGATTATGCATGGTTCATATAATTATGACAAAATAGGAAAAATTGATATTTTAAAGTTATTTCAACTTTTAAAAGCTGCAAGTATATTAAATTATATTTCTTTTTAAAATCATTAATAAAAATGATATTTTTCATTATAAAACTGAATTCTTTGAAAGCAATATATATTGCTGACTTCATATAACATGGGATTGGCGCCATGCCTTCTGTCATAAAGCTTGCAGGTTAACCAATCACTGATATGAAAAAGCAAGCTTTACGCCAGTTCCTGACGGAATCAGGCACGAGCGCAAAATCCCAGTAACGTTATGTGACATATGCTATGTAATTGAAATAATAGTATTACGAGGCAAGTCAAAAAAGCAGGCACCACCTCGGACCTCCTACTTTTTTGACTTAGCATAAAGTTAATAAGTTAAAACTTCTATTTTAGGATACGACTTTATCAAAAACTATTAAAAGCCACAATAGTAAATAATTTGGCAGTTCAAAAGGCACATATATATTGATAATTAACAAAAATTCATTCAACACTTGACTATGTAAATACTATATGGTTTATAATACCAATATAAAAAGATATTTAGGAGGAATTTAAATGGAAGATATGTTATGTCCCATATGTGGACTAGAAGGCAAAAAGGTAAAGATTAAAACAGTTAAAAGTCTTGTTAAAAAAGATGTTAGAGAAAGTAATTTATACCAAATTTGTTTAAATTCTAAATGTAAAATTGTTTATTTTAATAACCCTGAATCAATTTACTATAGTTTATCAGATTTAAATGTAAAGGTATGGTTTAAAGATGTTTCTGATGAAAATGTTCCAATTTGTTATTGTTCTAATTTAACAAGAAAAGAAATAAAAGAGGCAGTCAGTAAAGGTTATACAACTATCCCCAAAATCAGAAACTATACAGGTAAAAATATTACTGGAAATTGCTTAACAGAAAATCCTACAGGACGATGTTGTCATCAGGCTTTGAATAAAGAAATAGAGAAATATTCTAATAAAAATCACAAGTCTAATTGCTGTTCTTAATATTGCATTTTTTTCACCTTAGCTTATGTTCAAATTATATAGTTTTTGAAAAGTAAAGAAAGCTTATTGTAAATTGATTTAATATAGAAAAAAATTATAAGAAAAAACAAGAAAAGGCTAAAGAGGTAACAATGTGGATAAAACGCAGGATAGATCGGATCCCTCCTCGGACCTCCCAATCTGTCCTGCTTGGCCGCATACGTCACATAACAGAGGGTTCCCGCTACGGCTAAAGACCAGCCTGCCTACGGACATGCTCTCTGTCACAAAGTTTGCAATGAATTTGGTAAGTTTTATGAGGCAGCAAACTTTGTGCCAGGCCCTAATGGGCGCGAGCACGTCGGGAACCCTCGGGACGTTATCTGACATTATGACAATGTTACTGCAGCTAATAAGACCAAGAAAAAGGGTTTGGTTATCGCTGGATGAAGTGAATCTACTTTCTCCGGGGAAAGTAAATAGAAACTGCTAGGTATTAACGAACCTGGGTGCGTTACGGGAGAGCATGATCAATTTTATGATAGGTAATAGCATCATCTTCAAAACTTCCGACTAATGGTTAAGTTTTTTGCGGGAAGACCGTTGCAAAAAAGAGGATAGAGGTTCGGAGTTTTGAAGATAAATGATAATTAATAGAGTCGATATTGTCATAACAGACAGATAACATGAGATTAGCGGCATGCCCTCTGGCACAAAGCTTGCTATTAAACAATTGCGGGTATGATGGCAAACTTTGCACCAGGTCTGTGGACACCGGGCACACCGCGAATCCCAGTATCGTTATGCGAAATACCTAAAAATTATTTACAAGGAGAAGATAATAATGCCTAATCAAGAAAATGAGCATCCTAAATTATTCATATCATATAGTTGGACTTCCCCAGAACATGAAGAATGGGTATTAACTCTTGCAGAAGAATTAGTAGAAGCTGGGGTAGATGTTATTTTAGATAAGTGGGATTTAAAAGAAGGAAATGATGCATATGCTTTTATGGAAAAAATGGTTGTTGATCCTAATATAAAGAAAGTTATTATGATATGTGATAAAGCTTATGCTAAAAAGGCCGATGATAGAAGTGGTGGAGTAGGAACAGAAGCTCAAATCATGTCTCAAGAAATATATGAAAAAGCAGATCAAAATAAATTTGTAGCAGTTGTGACAGAAAAAGATGATAATGGAAAGGCATATTTGCCTGTTTATTATAAGTCAAGAATTTATATCGATTTAAGTGATAACGAGGAATATGCTAAAAATTTTGAGAAATTACTTAGATGGATTTATGATGAACCACTAAATGTAAAACCTGAAATAGGAGAAAAACCAGCTTTTTTAGATAATAGTGATAATATATCTATTGGTACATCTTATAAATTCAAAAGAGCCTTAGATGCGATTAAAAAAGGGAAAAATTATGCAAATGGTGCCCTTATCGAATATTTTGATTCTTTAACAGAGGGGTTAGAAGAATTTAGAATTAAAAAAAGTGGAAATGAGGAATTTTCTAATAATGAATTTGATGAAGAATTTATTAAAAATATAGATAAGTTTATTCCTTATAGAAATGAAGCTATTGAAATTTTTAATGCAATAGGAACATATAAAAACTTGAATAATGTTAAAGAAATATTACATAATTTCTTTGAAGATTTAATCCCCTATTTCTTTAAACCTAAAGAAATAACAACATGGAAAGAATGGGATTTTGATAATTTCAAATTCATAATTCATGAATTATTTTTATATTGTATTAGTTCTCTTATCAAACATGAATATTTTCAAATAGCAGCTCATTTATTAAATACACGTTATTATATTAAAGATCCTGACAATAGGATGAATATGCAAAGCTTTAATATTTTCCGTAAACATTTAAAAATTCTTGAGTATAGAAATAATAGATTAAATTTGCGAAAAAAATCTTTACAGGCTCATTTATTAAAAGAAAGGTGTCATGGAACAGGAATTAAATTTAATAATATTATGCAGACAGATTTCATACTGTTTTTAAGAGATAAATTAGATGAATTAAATAGTGATGAAGATTTCTTTTATAGAAGTTGGTATCCATGTACTTTAATTTACAACAGGTATTTTCAAAAATCATTTGAGTTATTTGCTAGGGCAGAATCTAAAGATTATTTTAACTCAATGAAATGTCTTTTTAACATTAAAAAACCTAAGGATTTTCAACAATTTTTTAATTCTGTTGAAGATGGAAATTTAGAATTACCTAGATTAGTTGGTAATATTGCTTTTATTAAATCATCAATTGGATATGACAACTTGGGAAGTCGAGTATAAAAACATACCGGTACTTCGCATAACATGGGATTGGCGTCATGCCTTCTGTCATAAAGCTTGCAGATTAACTAATCACGGATAAGGAAAAGCAAGCTTTACGCCAGTTCCTACGGAATCAGGCACAAGCGCAAATCCCAGGGACGTTATGTGAAATCTCCAATTTAAATTGAGGTGAATTCTATGAAGAAACTTGAGAAAACAATTAAAAAATTAAAATGCCAAGATATTATATATCATTATACAGATACTCCTACCGCTTTAGAACATATTCTATCTGATGGGAAATTAAAATTATCTTTATTGAACAAAACAAATGATCCATTAGAATATAAAAATTGGGGTTTTGGTGGTACCTTTTGGGGAGATGATGAAGAAATTGAAGAAAAGCTTTTTAAAGTTTGGGAAGAAATGCGAAAAAGAACCCGAGAGAAATTAAGGTTTTCTTCTTTTTGTCATAATGAAAATTTAAAAGAACATTCTGATTCAGCCTTTAGTAAATATGATGATTTTTATCAGCCTATCATTGATAAGTTAGGTTGTACTAATTCTCGCATGTGGTCTCAATATGGTGAAGGAAATAAAGGAATATGTTTGGCCTTTTCTATTGAAGAGTTAGAAAGAGAAATTGAAAAGAAAATAAAAAAAGTAAATATAGATGACTGCTTTTATTATTCTAGTAAAATGAAATATAAAGGGTTACCTGTGGTTGATTTTAAAAATTTAGTAATGAACGGGAATAAAATTCAAAAAGAAGGAGTCGAAAATTATATAGAAAAATTTATTGAAAATAATTGGGGAGATTTATTTTTCACCAAACATAAAGATTATAAAGATGAAAGTGAACACAGAATTGTTATATATGATTCTATGGATAAATTTGAATACATTGATATAAGTTCTAGCTTGGAGGCTATAATTGTGGGAGATAAATTTAATAAAGTTTATACACCACTTATTAAAGAATTTGCTAATGATTATGGAGTTATGTATAAAAAACTACACTGGGAAAAAGGGAAAATATTCTTTTTGCATAATTTTTAGTTTAAAATTGGAGTCTTCACATAACATGGGATTGGCGCCATGCCTTCTGTCATAAAGCTTGCAGGTTAACCAATAATGGATACGAAAAAGCAAGCTTTACGCCAGTTCCTACGGAATCAGGCACGAGCACAAATCCCAGTAACGTTATACGACATTTTGCTAGACTGTTTACTATGTGTGAGAAAGAAACCCATAATATTGACAATTTGCATATAATGTAATACAATATGTATTACGGAGGTGTTAATATGATTAGTGTAAGATTATCAAAAGAATTAGAGGATAAAATAGACCAATTATCAAAACAAGAAAGTGTAACTAAATCTGATATTATTAAAGAAGCTTTAGAAAAATACATTACTGAGCAAGAGAAAAAAATGAAACCATATGAACTTGGGGAAGAATTTTTTGGTAGAAATGGAAGTGGGAAAGGAAATTTATCTAAAACATATAAGAAGAAAGTGAGAGATAAAATAAATGAAAAGATATCTCATTGATGCTGGCCCTTTAATTGCTTTGTTTGATAAGGATGATAAATTTCATATACCTGTAAAAGACTTCCTAA
The DNA here is from genome assembly GCF_004366375.1 of Halanaerobium congolense. Taxonomy (GTDB): domain Bacteria; phylum Bacillota; class Halanaerobiia; order Halanaerobiales; family Halanaerobiaceae; genus Halanaerobium; species Halanaerobium congolense. The sequence goes on along the minus strand of NZ_SOEF01000047.1, from coordinate 1,598 downwards.
AAAAGCATGAAGGACGTTTGTACACTACATGGCCTGTTATTACAGAAGTTTTGCATATGTTAGATTTTAGTGTAGATACTCAGATTGATTTTTTAAAGTGGATTAGTTTAGGTGCAATAGAAGTAAAACAAATTGATATGGCTGATATTTCGAGAATCATTGATCTTTCTGAGAAATATTCAGATGTTCCGATGGATTTTGCTGACGCTAGTTTGATAATTATATCTGAAACAGAGGGTATAAAAGAAATCATATCAATTGACTCCGATTTTTATATATATAGAAATATAAGAAATGAGTATGTTAAAAATATTTTTAGTTATCATTAGTAAAAACCGAGCAAAACGTCGTATAACATGGGATTGAAGGTTCCGCTGCGCTCCACACAAATTCATTCGGCAAGGGCAGTCGCCCTAAGCCTCATGAACTTCTTAAATCCCAGTAACGTTATACGACATTAAACTAAGTAAGTATGTTTTCAGCTTGGAAAGAACAAGATGGATTTGTAAAACCCTCTCGGGTAATTCAAAACCAAATTAATAATAATTAAACCATTAATTTTAAATTTTTTGGTTAAGATCAAAATAATTCACTGTTAAATCGGATTAGAAAAATTTCAAGTGTAAAGTCTTAATGAGCGAAAAGTGTAAAAAATTATTTAGCATTTAAAAACTTTCTGCTGTAAATCTTAATGAAATAAGTTTCATGAAGATAGCAAAATGAAAGTATCAATGATAAGTACTGCAGCAAATGGATATAATTTAATAAAAGAAAAGATAATTGAATTAATTATAAAAAGATTTATCCGCCTAACAGTCACAGTCGTGACATTAGGCTGGGTCAAGTATCTTTATTTCTTAGAAGTTTCGAGATGGATTTATAAAATCTTCGTAGCAGCTATAGATCAAAATCTATTAAAGATCCAATATTAAGTTTTCCCCTGTAAAAAGCAGGGATTTTTTTCTTTTACATGAAGTATATTAATAATAAATCGATTTCTGCAAGTAAAGCTAAATTAATAGATTTTTATTCTGCAATAATAGGGAATTTTACTTTGCAACTTTCAGGAATATTAATTGCAATCCTTAAAGATAGTAAAAATATTATGTATTTTATTTCGTGAAGATCTAAAAATTAGTGATAAAAGAATAATTAATTCAACTAAACATACTCATTAGCGCTTTAAATCAGTATATTTATTAAGAGAATCAAAATAATAAAAGAGAAGTAATTAAAAGAACTACCGTTTAACAGTCGTATAACATGGGATTGGCGTCATGACTTCTGTCATAAAGCTTGCAATCTAAACAATTACGGATATGGAAAAGCAAGCTTTACGCCAGTTCCTTGCGGAACCAGTCACAAGCGCAAATCCCAGGGACGTTATACGACATCGCAATCAAATGATATTATTTTTTCAAAAATAATATTTAGAAAGGATGATAATTATTATTGATTCTAATTTGTTTCAAAATATTTTAAATCATTTATATTATATTAAGGAACTCAAACTTCGCACTTGTAAAAGTGCTTTTGCACCTTGAAATTTCAATATTATTTAGCAAAAAAATAGCATGAAACCCCCGTTTCTGGTATAA
>NZ_SOEF01000046.1 GCF_004366375.1 Halanaerobium congolense | reverse complement strand
GATTATACTTTATTATGGTGAGAGTTACAATAGAAAATCTTTTTATGTCAAGAATATATTAACCTACTCACCATAATCTTTTCCTCTACATAATGGCGATTATGGAGAGCTCTCCATAATCGTCACACTTTTGCCAGCTTGTGGATTAAAAATGGTGGTGATCCCTATAGATTGATGGATTTATTAGATCATCAGAGTATGGAAATTACAAAGCAGTATGTTCACCAATTTTCCGATGATGAGTCTATGAAAAATTATAATCCTCTTGAAAGTCTAGTAGATGATGAAAAAGATTATATTGCTATAAATAAATAATAAGATCTTCACTCACGAGAATCTATCCTGATTTGTAAGTATGATTAGCTGCTTATAAAACGGGATAGATTTTTTGTGTTTAAAACCAAATAAAGGATGATTATTCTAGTTCAAGAAATAATATAATAGCAACTGCTTATATTTTTCAATTATCATATTATTATTTTTAATGACGGGGGAGATTATCATGGCTTTAAGTTTGGAAGGGTTAAATGATTTAATTTCCAATCAATTTGAACTAAATAATCTATTAAGCGATTTTAAAAGTCAAAAAGGCATAAACAATGAAAAAGTAACTTTTCTTGGCATAAATGATATTGCCAGTTACTATTGGTGTTCTAAAGAATCAATATTTAAAGCTAAAGAAAATGAAATTGAGTATTTCAAGAATGCTATTATTGATAGTTATATCGTTTTAGATTTAATCCAGGATCAAAAAATAGAAAATTTAATTACTTTAGGACCATTAGAAATATTATTTAGAGCAGATAAAATTGAAGTGGATGAACTAAACAATTTATTTATAAAAAAAGGAATAAATAGTCCAAGTATAGATAATCGCAGTCTGGGATATGCTCTTTATAAATCTGATGATACTAATTCTCATAATGAAATTATGATTTATTTTGGAAGTTATAATAAAGAAAGAGAAAAAGATACCAGTTTTATTTGTTTTGTAGATACTGTAGAAAAATTTTTGGAATTAGATAATAAATACCAAGAGGAGTTAGTTAGAACAAAACATACAGATACTCGTAGTTTAGAAGAAATTGAAAATGGAAAACCATTGTGGACTAAAAGAAGTTATGCAAGAGCTAGAGGGAAGCTTTTACATGAATTAAATAATTATAAAAATAAATATAAATCATTCAGATGGCATTTTCCCTGGGATAATTATATAGTTACTGGCATTCCTGATGGAATTGGAAGTAATTTTATTTATGAGTATAAGTCAGCTAAAGATAAGTACTATTACCATAATTATATTAGGGCTATTGCCAATGCTCAGGCTGACTTATACGGATATTTCTTTGAGAAGCAAGAAAAGAAAATTGAAACGGTATTTATGAAAGAAGGAGAGTCAAAAAAGATAAATGATAAAACTGATATTGATAACGCTTCAAATATTTTAAATATTTTCAAAAGTACTTTAACAGGGAATTTAGACCATATAGCTCCAGTAGAATGGAAATGTAAGAAATGTGATTATTATGATGAATGTGAAGTAACTTCATTAAAGAACTAAAAAGTATAATTTAGTCTGTGAATATATTAAATTTTGACCCGTTCTGGATAATAAGATAAAATGAACACCGAAGAGCTTATAACCATTTAAAAGAGGTGTTTTATGGAGTTTTTTAAATTTACTTTTAATCAAGAGGCCAAATCTGAGAAAACATATAAATTATCTGACCTAATAAATGTTGATATTGAAGAAATAGATTTATATCCAGAAATTGATGATACAGTCCCTGATTATAAGAGAATATATAATCAGTTAAAACAGCATATTTTCTTTGAGTTTAACAAAAAGTTCAGAAATAATGAAAAATTTGTCTCATTAATATCTGAAGAGTTAGGCCATAAATTTTTATCTACTCTAAAAACAATTTATAGAGAAAGACTGCCTTTCCATAAAAGAAATAATTATAGAAAAGTAGACCCTAGATATTTGCATTTAAGATATTTAAATGAAGAAGATGAGATAGATTTCACTTTAAATAATGATCCAGAAAATCAGCTTGAAAAAACTGTTGAGAAAAAAGTTAATTTAGAGGTGGAAAATTTATTAAATGAAGTTACTACTTCTAAATTAATTGAGATATATATTGAATATAAGATTAAATATTTAATACAGCAGCAGGAAGAAAGAATAGTAAATTGTTGTGAGAACTCAGAACTAGATAAACTCAATTTAACTTTTCAATATGATTATAATAAATTTGATTTTTCGCATAATGCTTTTATAGACGAAGTTTCTTATGAAATAGGTGAGACTATATATAGTAGGAGCACTAGCATAACTCTAGAAGGTTTAGAGAGAATAATGGGATTACGTTCATCTTTCACGGAAGTAGAGTTGTGGGATATTTCAGATCTAAAAAGAGTTTCTAAAATAGCCAGTGGTAAACCAATTTTTAAATCGACTACAGTCTTATTCCAATTCAGATCATTAACAGAAAGCATCTATAATGACGGACCTGCAGTTGAAGAAAAAAAGGATCAATATAGGACAAAAATATTTATAGCAAAGAAAGATGTAAAAGAAGTTAATGATATTATTGATAAAATAGACTATAAAGTTGAATACTTTGGTGTTGAATTAGGTTTAATGAATTTATTATTATCTACATTCATAATGGCTAAATCATCAGAGTTTGAGGCAGTAAAAATTCAAGCCAGTAATCTTATTAAAAGAATCTGGATGGGAAGTCAAACCAATAAGACTAATAAAAATAAGTTGAAAAGATTATACTATATCTTAAAAGTATTAAACAATATTAAAATTAACACTTTAGATATTCCTTATCATTCTGATATTAAGAATTCTAAACTTTGGGATATTCAATTTGAGTATTTAGGGAATTTAGAATTAGATCATTCAAAATCAGAAGATAAAAAAATTGAAGATGTATTTGATGATTTTTATTTTTATTTTAAACCTGGTTCTTGGAGTAAAGCATTTCTTGAAGATAAAACTTTTTTTGCCAAAATAGAAAAAGATATATTTAAAAAGACATACATAAATAATCGGTTCTTCTTTAGAATGTTTAGCTATTTAATTTTTTTGTATAGAATTGAAAATAAAAATTTCAGAGAAACTAAAATTAGAGCCATCAATTTATTTAATAAGGTTATTGATTATGAATTTGTTGGGAAATATGAAAATGATACAAGTCAAATTAAATCTCGCCTTTTAAAACATTTTTTTGTGGCATTAAAAGAATTAATTAAGCGTGGTTGGGAAATTGGAATCCGAAATGATAGATTTGAATTTTTGTTAAATGACTTTAACGAAAAGATTACTGAAAAACATTTCACCCCACATGACATAAGATTTTTAAAGCAAATTTTTATTAAATTTAAACCGCCTGAAGAATTAAGAGTAGATATGCCAATAAAAGAAAATCAAAGATTAATATCTGAAAAATTTAGTGAGCAGCTAAGTTATTATTTGGAACAATCTGGGAAAAGTCAATTCGGTTTAGCAAAAGATTTGGAGCATGTTTATCAAGCTGAAATTTCTTTAATAAAAAACAAAAAGAAAAAATCAATTGGAAAAGAAAAATACAATGAACTCAAAAATGAAATATATTCAGAGTAAATTAGACACCTTAATAGGGTGTCTTTTTTTTTTGCCTATTTTTAAAATAAAAATTATTTAATTTTAATATTTATTTCATTATAATAATAATTATTTTGTTTTTATATACTATAATCACTGTTATAAAAGCATTATAAAAACTAATAATATAATTATATAATTTTGAATTATTATTTTAGAGCCAAAAGCAAGTAAATTATTTATAATGGTCTCAAGCTCGATATTGAAAAACGAAGGAGGTGCTGAGCAGTAATGAAAAATGAAGAGCTCGAAAAAAGTTATTTCAATAAAAAAATTAAACCGCAGTGCTCTGAAGAAGAAGCGGTAGAAATTTGGTACACAGCTCAGAAGTACGGATTCAGCTTTATAAAGAATGAAATCTTCTTTAGAAGAGATGGAGATAAGAATATCATCTGTGCTTCTCGTGATGGATTTTTGGGTTATGCAAATAATCATCCCAAATTTTCTGGAATGAATTCTGATGTAGTTTATGCTGAAGATCAGTTTGTGCGAGAGAATAATGAGATAAAACACAGATACGGTAGTGAGAGAAGCAAAATTGTAGGAGCTTATACATTAATAAAGCGTGAGGATTTCGAATTGCCGACCTATTACTTTGCTTCTTTTGACCAATATGCTTTTGAAGCTAATAAATTTTGGGAAGAGAATGGTCCTAGTATGATTCAAAAGATTGCAGAAGCAATTGCAATAAAGAAGGCATTCAACATTTCTAAGGTGTATTTAGTGAATGAAATTTTTCAGCAAACAGAAACCACATATTTAAATACTTCAAATGTAAAGGTTGAAAATGCTGATAGACTTAAAACTTTGAGAGAAATTGTAGTTAATAATGAAGGTTTGAGACAGTTAGCGATTCGAGAGTTTAAGTCACTGAATATTTTTGAAGATGATTTGAATCTTTCTACAGTTATTTATAGTTTAACGGACAATCAGTTTTCTGATGTGATTGATAAGTTAGATGAACTTAGAGTTAATAAGGTAGCTTAATTTCATAGACATTGATGGTATGGCAAAATATTTTTTGCCGTCACGAAGAAATATATATTGAAGACATAAATCAAAAAACAGGAGGAATTTGAGATGAGTAAATATGTTGGAAAAGGACGAAGAGGAGATACGTATGGCGAGAATTATTTTGGACACAAGTATAGACAGGGAAAAGCTTATTGTAAAGCATGTAAATACTTCAAATTTGAGTACTATTGTGATTATTATGATGGAACAGCTTTTTATCCAACTAAGAAGAATAAAAGTTGCGAAGGATTTGTAGTTGATTGGGAAACTCAGTATGGGAAAAAACTAAAGCAGAAAAATACTGATTGTTCAGGTTGTGAGAACTTATCTCTGAAAGGTAAAAAAGTAAGGTGTGAAGTTGCATCCAAAAAAATTGCACACATTAATAAAGCTAAATATGGGCATGTAAAGATACCAAAATGGTGTCCAGAAAATATAGGAGGTAATCAATAATAAGATGAAAAGATTGAAAGAAAAAATTCAACAATCAAATATGACTAAGACACAGAAAGCGTATGCATTATTAGAACATATAACTGAAGAAACAATGATTGATCAGCATAATAAATCTTATGTAATATTGAAGGATGGGAATTATAGAAAAATATTAAGATTAGGTTCAGATAAATTCGGAAAAATATTGCAGGCAAAATATCATAACTTAACTGATAATACAATAAACTCTAGTTCCATCAAAGAAATTACCCAATTATATTCTGGTAAAGCAGAATTGTACTCGCCCAGGGTAAGTATGAATTTAAGAGTAGCTGAAAAAAATGATTCAATTTATTATGATCTTGGCAATTCTAAATGGGAGGTGATTGAAATTTCTTCTGATAACTGGAAGAAGATAAGCAGCGAAAATTCACCAGTATATTTCAAGAGATATTCTCATATGAATGAACAGATTGAACCACTTTATGAGTCTATGGATAAAGGTGATCCCAAGAAAATACTGGATTATTTAAATATTGAAAATGAATCAGATGAAGCTATCTTGCTTTTAACATATATGGCTTCACTCTTCATTCCAAAAATTGTACACCCAGTTCTAATTTTATTAGGACCACATGGATCAGCCAAAAGTACTATGTTTCGCTTAATTCAGAGAATAGTTGATCCAACTGAAACTGAAATCTTGAATATACCTAAAAATACTGAAGAATATATTCAAAAAACAGCTCATTCATGGGTGTCCTTTTATGATAATGTTACCAAGATTCCTCGGAATTTATCTGATGCCATGTGTAGAACTGTTACAGGCGGTAGTCACACTAAAAGAAAACTGTTCTCTGATGATGAAGATATTACTTATAAATTCAAGCATTGTGTTGGTATAAATGGGATTCAGTTTAATAAACTACAACCTGATTTATTAGATAGATCAATTATTTTAAATATGGACCGAATTACTGGAAGAAGTCGCAAATCAGAAATAAGTTTGATGGACAATTTCAAAACTGATAGAAGAATAATATTTACTGGGTTCTTAAATCTTATAGCAGATGCAATGCAAATAGTTGATGATATTGATCTAAATAAAGTGGAACTACCAAGAATGGCTGATTTTTATAAATGGGGAATAGCATTTTCCAAAGTATTGGGTTATGGTCAGCAGAAATTTGAAAGGGCATTTAATTTAAATAATGCTGCTGCCCCTGATCTTATTAGTCAACAGAAATCACTCGTAAAAATTATTGATGAATATTTAGATAATAATGATAAGTGGTCGGGTACATCTAGTGAACTTCGTTCGGAGCTTATTAAATTTGCAGATGAAAATGACATGAATAGTGATATTATACCTGACTCACCTGACTGGCTTAGTAGAGATATTAATAAATATTCCAAAGGAGATATATTTAATAAAATTGGTATTGACTTTCATAAAAAGCGAAGCAATTCTAAAAGATTAATTGAGTTTAATAAAACTGTTTAATTTCTTCATAGTAATTCATATATAACCGTGACGCTAGTGACGCCAATAATGATCATTTCTAAATATATACACTATGTATTTATAGGTGTTTTATATTACTAAATCATTAAAAATGGTGTCACTGGCGTCACGAATTAAGTTCTCTGTCACTCACGAAGAAAGCTTTTGTCTCTGAATTATTGGAACTAGCAAAGATTACTTCTCGTGATTGATGATTTGACGTTTTAATAGACTACTAAAAAATATTAGGAGGAATTTATTTTGATTAAAATTGACAAGAAAATTGCTGAGGATATTATTGAAGTGCTTAATGATGAATTTAAGGATAGAATATATAACTTTAAGTCTTTCGGATCTGACTTTCAGATACTAGAAAGTTATGCTAATGATAATAAAGGGATGCTAAGGGCCACTAAAATAATTAATAATCATTTAGGATATATCTATGGTATTCATGTTGCTATTTATGAGTTGAGAAATTGTTTTAACAATAATAAAAAGACAAAAAATCATCTTAGCTCAGTAATTAATAGATATAATTTCGATGGACATTTTTGGATAGATAAATTTATGACTGATAATATTAACAGCTCTCGGATAATAGAAAATATAGATGTTATTGAAGAAACCAATAGCAACAATATAATTTTAAATAAAATCATCAGGTTAATGATAATTTCTAATGAATATTTAATTAAGCCATTAAAATCAATGTTTATATTAAAAAAGAAAGTTGATGTATTAGATCCTCAAACGGGGATAAATAATATCACTCGCCTTATATCTTTTGTCAGGGGTCTCCACTTCTCGATTGGGATAATCATGAGAGAAACTGGAGTTAGTTTTGAAGATTTAAGTTGGCGTTTCCCTTATCATGCGGATGAATGTAATTTGATAATTGACAGCTTGAATAATTTAGAACTAGAAATAAATAAAGAATTAAATTTATCTGAAGAAAAAGTAGGATTTGATTTTTCTTTAATAGGCTAAAAACCTGAAAATTTTAAGCCTGGAACTATTGTTTTATTGAAAAAGAAAAGAATCTTTCGATGCCCCACCCCTCTTTTGAATAGGAGCTAAGGTGGGGTGTTTTTATATCTAAACTAATAAGTAGGTGATGATTATTTATAAGAAAGAATGTCCTAACTGTGATGGTATTTCATACAGCTCATGTAAAAAAAGAAAATGGATTTGTCCTTATTGCAAAGAAGATTTATCAGATATTACAGCAATAAGAGCAAAAAATAACTCATAATAACTAATAAAATTCTACACACTCAGCTCGGGTGCTCCCGGCTGAGTGTTTATTATATTCGCTTTATATAAAAAAATAAAACTTCCTAAATATGGAATTGCCATATAAAACCTTGAATTAACAGGGATATTAACAACAATTGAATTTAATTGAACCAATTCCATTCAAACGCATGTTTGCTTTTGTATTAAATCTAGTGTATATTAAAAATATAGTAGTTTAAATGGGAGGAGATAAAAGTGGAAATTAACCAAAGAGATTTTGAGTATTTAATTGGTGTTATTCAGGGAGATGGTAATGTCAGAAAGAGCAGAAATGAAGTTAGAATATTCATTAGTGAAAAGGAAACAGAGTTTATCAATATTATTCGTGAAATGGCTATTGAAACATTTGGAATATCCCCTCGTATTTATTATCAAAAAGATAATTCTTTAATTGTTCTGAATTTTAGGTCTAAAGAACTAACAAATTTGATTTCACAATATAAAGATTCAACTACTGGTTTGTGGTCTATTCCTAAAAAGCTAAAATATCCTGAAGAATGGATAGCAGGAATTTGGGATACTGATGGTTATGCAAAGTTTGAGGATGGAAGATTAGAATGCATCTTTACTCAAAAATCTAATGATAATGTTAAATTTGTAGAATCAGCTTTAGAAAAAATCGGGATAACTCGCTACAATGTTAGCACTTTTGAAGATGATCGCTGGCAGGAGTTAACAGAAACAGACTATTTAAGAATTTGGAATGTTGATACAGAAATTTTTGCTAATAAAATCAACTTAAGATTTCCTAAAAAAAGTAAGGCTCTTGAAGAAGCTCTTGCTCACAATAACTTTTCTACTTATCGGCCAAGAGGAGATTTCAAAAAAGAAATTATGGAGTTAATAAAAAATAAAACTGGTTTAAGTAATAAAGAAATTGCTCAAAAATTAAATAGCTCAGGTAGTCAGGCAACCAAAAAGCTTACAAGATTATTTACTGAGGGTGAATTATCAAAAAAGAAAGAAAATGATAGATGGCAACTAAACAATAATTTAAAAATTGAGGAGTGGTAATATGGCTAAATGTACTTGTGGTAAAAAATTAGGACCTGAGCAAAAGTATTGTTCTAGAGAATGTGGCGGTAAAATGCACTTATTAGAATGTGAAATTATTGATCAGAAATGTTTTAATTATGCGGTTGGTGTTCTTCAAGCTAACGCATCTTTTAAAAAGAATGAAACTATTGTAATTGAAATTGATCCTGGCGAGGTTCCATTTGCTCCTATTTTAAAACGAGAATTAGATAAAGCATTTAACATAAAACCAGAGCTCTATGAATTTCAAAGAAATGCTAATGGGAAAATTAGATATTATTTAAATTATAATAGTAAATCTTTACAGAGAAGATTAAAAGATATCTTTGGTGAATTTCCTAAAAGAAATTTAGAAATCGATTATCCTAAAGAATTTATTGCAGGCTGGTTTGATACAAGAGGAGTTGTTTATGAAACAGTTATGGATGGTAATCTCTTTATGATTAATACTGATGCTCAAGGAATGTTGGAGACTGTAAAAAGAGAACTAAAAAAATTAGATATTCACTATATTTATATTCAACATGAAAAAGGAGAATATTTAGCAATTAAAGAGCAATCTAGAGATGTTTTTACTGATAAAATACCATTAAAAAATCCATATAGGATTCCTTCAGTAAAAATCAAGAGGACCTCTAGATATCGGCAGAGAGGTGAGTTGCAAAATGTATTAATTTATTATCTTTTTTCAGACGCTTATAAAGAAGCTAAAGATCTTGCTAATAGAACTGGAGAATTAAAGAGGGCTATTTCAACTAATCTAGCTCGATTAAAAGACAAAGGGATTATAGATTTAATCAGACGAAATGTTTCCTGGTCTATTAATGATGAGGATAATGAAAATGACTAATTAGACAGGAAAAATCTAAAAATTTCACGCCTGGAACTATTGTTTTAACTGAAAAAGAAAATAATCTTTCGACGCCCCACCCCCTCTTTTAAAGAGGTAAGGTGGGGATTTTTTTATGCCTAAATTTAAAGGAGGTGATGTTCATGTATAAAAAAGAATGCCCTAATTGTAATGGCAGCTCGTTCAGTTCATGCAGTAAAGGCAAATGGATCTGTCCTTATTGTGAAGAGGATTTAACAGAGGTTGAAGAAGTTATGACAAATGACAATGATTAAAAATATTTTAAGCTACTAATATCTATCAGCTCTGTTCAGATGACAGGGCTGATCAAACTTTTTGGGAGGTAATAATATGTCAAAATTTAAAACTAGAGAACTTTTAGAGAAATTGGGTAAGAAGATTGAGAGTGTACAGTCATCAGAAGAATTTCAATCTATTCTTGAATCATTCAGCAAGTTTCATAGCTATTCATATCATAACTCACTATTAATTCTGACTCAAAAACCAGATGCCAGTTTTGTAGCTGGATATAAACAATGGCAGCAGAAGTTTAACCGCCATGTGAAGAAAGGGGAAAATGGCATTGCTATTCTTGCCCCCTTTTCTTATAAAAATAGAATAGAAAAAGCCAGTAATGATAATGAAAAAGAAAAAGATTCAGATGATGAGAACTATGTTAAGAAAACTTATTTCAAACCAGTATATGTATTTGATGTATCTCAGACTGAAGGAGAAGATCTACCAGAAATTGATACAAGCCTTGATAATAAGCACCAATACTTACTCAACCCTATTCTAAGTCTGGTTAATGAAAAGGGAGTAAAACTCAAATTTGAGAGTCTAAAGAATGGGTTAGATGGTTATTCGAAAGGAGGTGAGATTGTTATTAATAAGGCTCTTAATCCTACTGAGAAAGCTGCAGTGATTATCCACGAACTAGCACATGAAATTCTTCACTCACGAGAAGAAAGAGCTGTGTTGACTAAGGAGGTCAAAGAGCTAGAAGCAGAAGCTGTATCCTTTGTCGTTATGGACCACTACAATTTGGAGATCAAATCAGATCAGTACCTTGCCCTTTATAAGGAAAGTTATGACTTAAAAGACAGCTTAAAACGGATCAGTAAGCTGGCAACCTCAATAATTAGCTATTGTGATCAGAAATTAGAACTTAAAAAATCTTAAGGAGGAATAAAAAATGAGTGCTCAAAACAAAGTAGTTGATATTAATAAGAATCGTGATGAGTTAATTACCTTTACTAAGGAAGAAGTGGAAACAATCAGGAATACTGTTGCTGATAATGCCAATCCTGATGAACTAAGAATGTTCCTGCATATTGCTAAAAGTTATGGACTAGACCCTTTCAACAAAGAAATATTCTTCTGGAAAATAGATGGAAAGCCAACAATTATGACTTCTCGTGATGGATATTTAAAGATTGCAGACAGAAATCCTAATTATGATGGTCTTGTATCAGATGTAGTTAGAGAAAATGATAAGTTCAGACGGAAAGAAACAGGAATTAATCATCAATATGGTACCAAGAGGGGACAGATTGTAGGTGCTTATGCTTTAGTTTATAGAAAGGACCGTAAGTATCCTATTTATGTCTTTGCTCCATATGAAGAATATAAGGCTGATAAGAGAGTCTGGAACTCCTATCCTTCTGCCATGATATTAAAGGTTGCCGAATCTATGGCCTTAAAAAGAGCCTTCACTGTTAGTGGTTTAGTTTCTCGCGAAGAAATGAATACTCAGCAGATGGAAAATAATAATTATGATGATGTTCCTTTTAGCCAGGTGCAGAATAATAATGATCAGTCAGTAGATGTTGAGGAGGTGAAAGCAGATGATAATAGTGAGTTATCTAAAAGAGAAGAAATAATCAAAGAAATAGTCGGTAACAATAATAAGCTTAAGAATGATTTATTCAATTATCTTAAGCATGCTAAAAAAGAGAATGGACTTAAGCAGCATGAAAAGATCTCTATTGATAAACTGACCGACAAGCAGTTTGAGCAGCTAAAGAGTATTTTAAGCAGTTTTAAAAAGCTTGCATAGACGGGATGATTCATTTGATTTCTGTTAAAGGTTACATTGGACAAAAATAAAATTGAAAGGATGATAAAAATGAGTAAATTTAAGGTGGATGTTAACTGGATTGAACGACATGGAGGTAATCTAATAATTCAAGCTGAAAACGAGAAGGAAGCAATTGAATTATTAAAATCAGATCAGAATAGATTATTGGAAATTATGATAGATAAGTATGCTAATGAAACTTTTGATTATGTTGGAGAAATTATTGTAAATCGCTGTAGTGATGAAATGGATGATTCTAGTATAGATGTTGTTATTAAAAATGGTGAAATTAATAAAGAATAAGTAAGGTTGGGTCATTGATTATTATCTGGTCAAAAAAATGAAAGGAGAGTTATGAAAACATTAAGCAGTTTAATAATCGGGATTTTTTTATTTGTCGGTAGCTTTTTATGGTTTAGCAGTCAGCCTGTTGTTGAAAGCTATATTAATCAATATGAGTGGGATAACACATATTATGTTGAAAGAGGTGATACACTTTGGGATTTAGCAGAAAATATTAGCTCTGCTGAGGAAGATTACAGAATTGTAATAGCAGCTATTAAAAAAGTCAATAAAATTGATAGTTATTTAAAAGTCAATCAAAAAATAATATTACCTAAAAATTAGCCATCATGCAGGAATAACTGTGTGGTGGTTTTTTTTATTTGAAAGGAGGTGAATTAATGCCTGTTAATGGTGTTCCCAGTGATGATTGGAGAGTTAGACAAGCAATGGGTGATTATGCCGAAAGAATGGATGCAGATCAAGCAAGAAGATGTCATCAAAAACTACAGGAAAAGAGATTAAAATCTAAAGAAACTTCTATTCGTGAATGTGAAGATCTTGACTTTGAAATGCCGTTTTAAAAAATTAAAAGGAGATGATACTAATGGTAAATATTCAGAAGTTCAGTTTGAGAGTTGTTAAAGAATCTGGTGGAAGATATGACATTGATAAGAGTGTTGGTAACCCTATACAGGCAAGAGATCTATTCATTGAGGTATTAGAACTTGATCAGAGAGCTGAAGAAGTCTTTGCTATGGCTACCCTTGACATTAAAAGCAAGGTAACTGGTGTATTTGAGGTTTCTATTGGTAATCTAACCTCTAGCCTTGTCTCACCACGAGAAGTATTTAAGCGGGCTATTTTACAGAATGCAGCAGCTATTGTTCTAGCCCACAATCATCCGAGTACAGTACCCGAACCTAGTAATGATGATGTTACTGTGACTAAGAAACTCATCAAATCAGGTAAAATACTCGGAATAGATATTGTGGATCATATAATTATCGGTAGTAAGGATAATTATATCAGTATGAAGGAAAGAAATCTAATTTAATTAATATTGAATACTGGCTTAGGTTTAAAATCTAAGTCAGTATTCTTTCTATTATTTTAAACTAATTTGCATTATTTTTTATTAAGTGGGATAAATTTGTCGAATTGTAGATAAAGGAAAATCCATTTATTTCAAGAAGTATATATTTAAGTGATGTTTGTTTGAATAGGTTAGTTGATTCAGACAATATTAAAGTTGAAAGGTTAATCAAAACGATTTAAAAGGAGAGTGTAGTGTGGGAATACCAAGTTATAAAATTAAAAAGAGACAAAAGGCTAAAGACACTTTAAGTGGTCTAATTAATAATGATGAGAATGTATTAATTATCCATTATTCCTGTGAAAGTTTTTATAACATTAAAGATGGTAGAACGCCAAGAGTAACCTCAATAGCTATTAGGTTTTTTGAAAGTGGTCAAACTAAATCTTTTTCTATACATAAAATAGCGGAGCGGGAGGGAATAGCTTTAGATGAAATTGAATCAGACTATGATGATTTAGAATATAAAATGTTAAATGAATATTTTGAATTTGTCAAAGAACATAAAAATTATAATTGGATACATTGGAATATGAGAGATATGAATTATGGGTTTGAAGCAATAAAAAATAGATTTTCGGTTTTAGATGGTGAACCTGTAAAAATTAAAGAAAGCAAAAAATATGATTTAGCAAGAATTATGGTTAGTTTATATGGTTTAAATTATATAGGGCATCCAAGACTGAAAAAATTAGTAGAAAAAAACGGGATCACTAAAAGAGACTTTTTAACTGGTAAAAGAGAAGCTGAGTGCTTTGAAAGTAAAGAATTTGTTAAATTACATCAGTCAACTTTAAGAAAAGTTGACATTTTTCAAACGATTATAGAAAGATGGGCCAATAATTCTTTGGAAACTAACTCAAATATAATTGATATATATGGATTGAATCCCCAAGGGGTTTTCGAGTTAGTAAAAAACCATTGGTTATTTTATTTAATTTCTACAATTTTCTTCTTATTTTTAGGAGGATTAATAAGTAATTTTATGGGTTAATGAATTTAAGTATTTTAGATATTATGGGATCTAAAAGACTCAAAGTTTAGGTTGCTTTCATAATTTATGGAAAATTAAACATGAATCAAATCTACCCTATCTATATTTTAAATTAGTAAATCAACAGATTTTTAGATAAATAACTTTAAAAATGGAGCGATACTATGAATGAAAATAGCCCTTTAGGCCTTATTAAAGAAATTATTGGGAATCTAAATAATCAGTTGTCTTTAATATATTTTATTTTTATTATTTTTATATTTAGTTCTTTACAAGAGAAAACATTTTCACAGCTAAGAGAATTAATGTTTGCAATTATTCCTGTTAATATTGAAAATTATTTGATAGATATTTTTTCTTACCATATTTCTATTACTAAATTCTT
Source organism: Halanaerobium congolense (assembly GCF_004366375.1). GTDB lineage: Bacteria > Bacillota > Halanaerobiia > Halanaerobiales > Halanaerobiaceae > Halanaerobium > Halanaerobium congolense. The sequence continues at coordinate 248 of NZ_SOEF01000046.1, read as the reverse complement.
ATTATTTATTAATTTTATTGGTTGGATTCCTGCTTTGATTATGTTATTAATTATAGGATTCAGTTATTTTAAAAATTTTAGTCCAGATCTTTTTAATAATAATATATTGAGTAATTTACTTGTTTTATCTCAGAAATATATACATATTTCTTTTCACTAGCATTGCATAAAAATATTTAAGCATTGTCAAATTTAAGTTATTGAGAACATATACTATCTACAGAATATTCAGTCACTACCTTATCCTT
>NZ_SOEF01000045.1 GCF_004366375.1 Halanaerobium congolense | reverse complement strand
TTCGAAAATACCAAAATTTATGGGAATTTAAAGGATTGTTTGCACAGCTTTATTTCATTCAGGGATGCTGCATGATAAAAAGTTGTAAAGTGGTGTTATTTTTTTCCACTATAATTAAATAGCGCTCCGCTTCAAGTCCTGGAACATCAAGCTCAATTGTTTTTTTGATTTTAGCTCCTAGAATATCTAAAGCATTTTTAGCTTCTTCAATTTCAGTTTTATATTCCGGACCTTTATAAAGATAAGCCAATCCACCGATTTTCAAAAAGGGTACTGCATATTCCAATAAAACATTTAAAGAAGCTACAGCTCTTGAACAAACAAAATCAAAAGAACCCCGCCATTCTGAAATTTTTGCCAAATCTTCAGCCCGGCCGTGAGTAGCATCAATACCGCTTAAGCCCAACTTATAAATTAATTGATTTAAAAAATTAACCTTTTTTGAAGAAGAATCTAATAGATAAAAACTATCTCCAGGTAAAAATAGTTTTAAAACCATACCTGGAAATCCAGCACCAGTTCCGATATCAAGCCATCTTTTCCTTTGATCTATATTTAATTGATTTAAAATAACCAAAGAATCTAAGAAATGTTTTTTTATAACTTCCTCTGGTTCTGTAATAGTGCTTAAATTATATTTTTTATTTTCTTCTATAAAGAAAAGATAGTATTCCCACAGCTGCTGCAGCTGTTCATTGCTGTAGGAAATATCTAAATCCTTAATTCCTTTTTCCAATTGGGAAATAAATTTCTCCTTATTGATTTTCATTCTGATCATCCTTATTTTTTCTGTTATACTGTTCAAGATAAATCATTAAAGCTGAAATATCAGCAGGAGATACCCCGGAAATACGGGAAGCTTGTCCAATTGAAAGTGGTTTTATTTTATTAAGTTTTTCTCTTGCTTCAAGTCGAAGATTATCTAGTTGATCATAATCTAGTTCTTCAGGAATCTTCTTTTCTTCCATCTTTCTAAACTGCTCTACCTGAGCTTCCTGGCGCTCTATATATCCTTTATACTTAACCTGAATTTCTATTTGTTCCTGGACATCCGGTTTTATTTTTGGAAGATCATCTGCAAAAAATTGAAGATCTGTATAGGATATTTCTGGCCGGCGCAGTAATTTTTCTAAGCTAACTGGTTTACTTAGATTTCCACTCTCTAACTCTTCTAATTTGGTTCTTACTTCTTTTGTTGGATTTACCTGATTTTCATCTGCCCGTAAATAAGTTAAAGCTTTTTTCACACCATCCATTTTTTCCTGGTAATGCTTATATCTTTGATCACTAACCAAGCCAATTTTTCTTCCTAAAGGAGTTAATCTTTGATCTGCATTATCCTGTCTTAAAAGCAGCCTATATTCCGCCCTAGAAGTCATAATTCTATAGGGTTCCGGGGTTCCTTTAGTAACTAAATCATCGATTAAAACTCCAATATAGGCCTGGGACCTTTTTAAAATTATAGGATCTTTTCCCTGCAGATTCAAAGCCGCATTAATTCCGGCAATCAAACCCTGACCAGCTGCCTCTTCATAGCCTGAGCTGCCATTAATCTGGCCAGCAGTATAAAGCCCCTTAACTTTTTTTAACTCTAAATCAAGTTTCAATTCTTCTGGATCCACACAATCATATTCAATTGCATATCCCGGCCTCATAATTTCTACATTTTCTAAGCCCGGGATGGTTCTTGCCATTTCTATCTGTACATCATAGGGAAGACTGGTAGAAAGTCCAGAAACATAATATTCATCAGTACCCAGTCCTTCAGGTTCAATAAAAAGCTGATGTCTGCCTTTATCAGGAAAACGAACTACTTTATCCTCAATTGAAGGACAATAACGAGGACCAACTCCATCAATTACACCACTAAATAATGGTGTTCTCATTTTATTATCACTAATAATTTTATGAGTTTCTTCGGAAGTATAGGTCAAATAGCACATTGCCTGCTCCCCACTTAGAGGTTCTGATTCAAAAGAAAAACTTAAATCTTCCTCTCCCGGCTGCGGCTCCATTTTAGAAAAATCCATAGATTTTTTGCTGACCCGGGGAGGAGTTCCAGTTTTAAACCTTCTTAAGTTAATCCCCAGTTCCTTTAAACTACCAGAGAGTTTATTGGCCGGATACTGCTGGTTAGGACCGGCATTAAATTCCGCCTCACCAATAATAATTCTTCCTTTTAAAAAGGTACCTGTAGTTAAAATAACCTTTTTACCGGAAAAAAAGACTCCTGTTTTAGTTACTACTCCCTTCACTTCACCATTTTCAACAATAATTTCTTCGGCTATCTGCTGTTTTAAATCTATATTGTCTTCCTGCTCTAAAACCTGTTTCATTCTCTTATGGTATTCATCTTTATCTGATTGTCCCCGTAGTCCGTGAACTGCAGGTCCTTTACTTGTATTGAGCATTCTAATTTGAATCATTGTTTCATCCATATTTTTTGCCATTTCGCCACCCAAGGCATCAATTTCTCTTACAATATGAGATTTTCCCGGGCCACCAAGTGAAGGATTACAGGGCATAAAAGCCACATGATCTAAACTAACTGTCAGGGTAAGTGTTTTTAAGCCCATACGTGCTGGAGCCAAAGAAGCTTCACAGCCTGCGTGACCTGCTCCTATTACAATTACATCATACTCCTTTGGATATTTATAAAAATCCATTATATCTCTCCCTTTTATTAATACTTATTTCCCAAGACAAAAATCATTAAATATTCTATCTAAGATGTCATCTGCTACAGTTTCTCCTGTAATCTTACCTAAAGCATCTAAACAATCTTTTAAATCTATTGTTAAAAAATCATAAGGCATATTTGTTTCATGTGAAACAATTACTCTTTCAATTGCTGCTTCTGCTTTAACTAAAGCATCTTTATGTCTGCTTTGAGTAACAATTGTTTCAGAATCAAGATCAATATCCTCATCTATTATTTCTTTTAAAATATCATCTTTCAGTTCATTTAAACCTTCTTCTTCTAATAAAGAGATCCAAAGAACACTGTGCTCTGAAAATTCTTTTTCAATTTTTTCCTTATCAACCTTGACAGGTAAATCAGTTTTATTGACAATTACTATTAACGGTTTATCCTTAATTAGTTTGTAAATTTTTCTGTCTTCAGCGGTAATATCCTGACTAATATCTAACATAAAGAGAACTAAGTCTGCTTTTTCAGCAGATTTTCTAGTCCGCTCTACCCCAATTTTTTCAACAGCATCACTAGTTTCTCTAATTCCAGCTGTATCAATTATTTTTAAAGGAATTCCTTTTAAATTAACATATTCTTCAATGACATCCCTAGTTGTACCTGGAATATCAGTTACAATAGCTCTTTTTTCCTCTAAAAAATAATTTAATAAGCTTGATTTGCCTACATTGGGTTTACCTACAATAACCGTTTTTAAACCTTCTTTATATATTTTGCCCTGTTTACTGCTTTCTAATAATTTTTCTATTTCTTCTTTTATATAATTAAATTTATCTCCCAGTTGCCCCGGTAAAAAACCTTTAATTTCATCTTCTGGATAGTCAATCGCAGCTTCCAAATGAGCCAGTATTTCTACTGCCTCTTCTTTTATCTGATCGACTTTTTTTGAAAGCTTACCATTCAGCTGGTCAACTGCTAAATCAAGACTTTTTTCAGTTTTAGAATTTATGACTTCGATAATTGCTTCAGCCTGAGCTAAATCAATTCTTCCGTTCAAAAAAGCTCTTTGAGAAAATTCTCCTGCCTCTGCTAGACGTGCTCCACACTTTAAAGTTAAGTCCAGTACTGCCTTTAATGGGGTCATCCCCCCGTGACAGTCAAATTCTAAAACATTTTCCCCGGTAAACGAATGAGGTCTTTTCATCATAATGGCAACTACTTCATCAACAACTTTATTTTTTTCTGGATCCTTAATATAACCATAATGAGCAGTATAAGTCTCCTGTTGAGATAGTTTTTTTCCTTCTTTTATTGATTTAAAAATTTTATCACCAATTTCATAGGCCTGAGGTCCACTAATTCTTATTTTTCCTGTTCCTCCAGTGCCAAATGGTGTTGCAATTGCGGCTATTGTATCTTCTTTTAAAATATTCATAACTTAACACCTCCTAAAACATAACCCAGCAGAGAAATTCCTGCTGGGTTAATGATAAAAGCCATCTGCTTCTTTGATTTTTCTATTTATTCTAACTGCATATTTAAAAAAGCAGTTCTTTATTGATCTTAGATAAATTATTAATTATCTAATGGTTCTATCATAACTTTACGGTAGGGTTCTTTTCCCTCACTGTATGATTTAACATTTTTATTTTCTTTAAGTGCTATATGAATAATCCTTCTCTCATGTGGCGGCATAGGTTCTAATACAACTTTTCTTTTCTTTCTTTCTGCTTTAGAAGCCAATCTTGCTGCAAGCCTCTCTAAAGTTTCTTTGCGTCGCTCACGATAACCTTCAGCATCAAGCAAAACCCTAAAATATTCTTCTAATTCCTTATTAATAAAGATAGAGGTTAAATACTGCATTGCATCAAGTGTTTCACCGCGATGACCAATTACTAAACCCAGTTCTTTTTCCCCAGTTAAGTTGTAGACAACTTGCTCATCATTAGTTTTTTCTTCTAAAATTTCTACACCAACATCTATTTGGGCTTTATTTAAAAGTGTTTCTAAAAACTCTTTTCCCTTCTTGATTGGATCAAAAATTTCTTTTACTTCTACAACAGCATCTTTAGCACCTATGAAACCTAATAAACCTTTGCTTCCTTCATCAATAACATTTATTTCTGCATTTTCTCTTTCAATTTCAAGTTCATTTAAAGCCTTCTTTACTGCTTTTTCAACATTTTTAGCTTCTATTTTTATACTTTTCATATCTACTATGCATCCCCCTTGATTCGGCTGGGTTCTTTAGATAAGAAGTACTGCTGTGCTACAGTAAATAAAGTTGATGTGAACCAGTATAATAATACACCAGATGGTAATCTAAAACCAATAAATATAATAAAGAGCGGCATCATATACATCATTTTATTACTTTTACCATCTCCACCAGATATCTGCTGAGTCATATAAGTTTGACCAAACATAACAACTGCATTTAAAAGAACAATTGCAATATCAGGATCTGCTAAAGATCCATTAGTTATAGTTCCAATCCACAAAAATGTTTCACTTGCCATTTTATCTCCCAGAGCAAAAATAGTTCTGTATAAAGGAATTAAAATAGCCATCTGAACAATCATTGGCAAACAACCAGCTGCTGGATTAACACCATGTTCCTGATAAAGATTCATCATTTCTTCCTGCTGTTTTTCCTTATCATCTTTATATTTCTCCTGAATTTTTTTCATTTCAGGCTGTATTTCCTGCATTTCCCGCATTGACCGTGTCTGTTTTGCAGTTAAAGGATAAAGAACTATTTTAATCAGCAGGGTAAAGATTATAATTGCAAGACCATAATTACCAACAATATTGTAAATAAAATCTAAAGCATACGCCATTCCATTAATTAACCAATCAAACATTTAATAAATTCCTCCTATTCTACCGGATCATAACCGCCTGGATTAAAAGGATGGCAGCGAATAATCCTTTTAAAGCCCAGCCAACTACCTTTTAAAACCCCATATTTTACAATTGCCTGTCTTGAATATTCCGAACAAGTGGGACGAAAACGACAGCTTTTGGGAGTCCAGGGTGAAATAATCTTTTGATAGATTTTAATTAAAAATAAAAATAACTTTTTCATTTTATCACCTTATTTAACCAGTTTCATAATTATTAAAATAATTATGTAAACAATTTAAATATTATTTTTAACTTTTGCTTATGTAAGTTAAATTATATTCATTTTTTTATATAATTTTTTTACATCTCTTTTTAAATCTTGATAATCTAGCTGTACCACCGGTTGTCTGGCAATAAAAATTATATCGTAACCCTTAAACACTTTTTCTTTTTCAAATTCTCTAATAATTTCACGCAATCTCCTTTTTAACTTGTTTCTAACAACAGCATTTCCAATTTTTTTGCTGACTGACAAACCATATCTATTTTTTTTACCTTTTTCGTAGTCTAAACAATAAATTACTAGATTACGAGTAGCATATGATTTACCATTTTCATATACTTTTTTAAATTCCTTATTCTTTTTAAGACTTTCCACCAAATAACCTCCAACTAAAATAATCCACAATCAATCCCATTATTTATTCATACATTTAAAATTATATGCTATTTACATAGTAGAGTCAAGGAGTTTTAGTCTTATCCACAAGATAATTTATTTGATGCTTTGTTGATAATTTGTTAATAATCTGTTATTATTAATATGGTTATTTATGATTTCTTTTCAACCCTTACTGAATTAATAGTTAAGATAATATTAACAAAATGTTTATAGATTTATCAACAAAACTACAAAATACAGCTAAATATAGCTACTTATCCACAATTTTTTAATTTTTTATCCACAAATTGTTAATAACAATTATTATTTGTGGATATCTTTTCTCTTTTTATTAACAAAATTATATTTATTTTTTTAAACAAAAAAGTAATTTTACTGACTTAACAGTAAAGAATCTATTATCTGTCTTGTGGATAAAATCCAACCTTTTCCACAATTTTGTGGATAAAGCCTTTTTTATCCCCATTGATTGGGGATAACTTTAACTTAAGCTCAATTTTTTGAATTACAGGAGGTATTTTATGTCTTTCTCGCAAAAAGAACTAGATCACATTTGGAATAAAACTTTAGAAAATATAAAAGAAAAAATAACTAATCCAAGTTTTAATACCTGGTTTTCGGAAACTAAAGCAGTTATGACAACTGCAGAAAATCAGCTGGTATTACAAGTACCTAACAATTTTATCCAAGAATGGATAGAAAGTCAGTATACAGACTTAATTGAAAATATACTGGAAGATTTAACTGGAAATAAATGGACTTTAATTCTTTTAACTCCCAAAGAGGTTAAAAAATTTAAAGAAAACAAAAAAAATAAGACTAATCAAGAAGAAGATACTGATAAGGTTGAAGTTGCAGAAAAAAATACAGAAGAAGATAAGATTGAATCAGAATTAAAACAAAATGGATTTAATCCAAAATATACATTTGATACTTTTGTTGTTGGTAACAGCAACCGATTTGCTCATGCGGCATCTTTAGCAGTTGCTGAAGCACCGGCAAAGGCATATAATCCTCTTTTTATTTATGGTGATGTAGGACTTGGTAAAACTCACTTAATGCAGGCAATTGCTCACTTTATTTTAAAAAATAACCCTGATTATAAAGTTGTTTATGTTTCTTCGGAAACCTTTACGAATGAATTAATTAATTCCATTAAAGATGATTCAACTGTAGATTTTAGAGATAAATACAGAAATATAGATATTTTACTGGTTGATGATATTCAATTTTTAGCTGGTAAAGAAAGAACCCAGGAAGAATTTTTTCATACTTTTAATACTTTACATGAATCAAATCGTCAGCTTATTATTTCTAGTGATCGTCCACCAAAAGAAATTCCTACTTTAGAAGAAAGACTTCGTTCCCGCTTTGAATGGGGTTTAATTACTGATATTCAGAAACCTGATTTAGAAACTAGAATTGCAATTTTAAGAAAAAAAGCCGATATTGAAAATTTAACAATTCCCAACGAAGTTGTTATCTATATTGCAAATAAAATTCAATCTAATATTAGAGAATTAGAAGGTGCTTTAGTTAAAGTAATTGCTTATTCTTCTTTAGTTGATCGAGAAATTGATGTTGATTTAGCTCGAGAAGCTTTAAAAGATCTAGTTAATAAAAAGAAAAATGAGCAAATAGAAGTTAATATTGAAAGAATAAAAAAAATTATAATTGAAGACTACAATTTAAGAATGGAAGATATGCATTCTAAAAAAAGAACTCAAAATATTGCATTTCCCCGTCAAATAGCTATGTATTTAAGCAGAGAATTAACTGATTTTTCTCTACCCCATATTGGTGATGAATTTGGAGGACGTGATCACACAACAGTTATTCATGCTCATAATAAAATAAAAGAGAAAATAAAGAATGAAGATGATTTTAATAATAAAATTGAAAGACTTATAGATACAATAAAACATGGATAATTTAAATTTATTATTCTTATATTTTAAACTAAATTATCCTTTATATTATTCATCAACAATATTTGTGGATAAGTATTAAGATCCATGTTGATAGATTGTTAATAATTTAAAACTGTTAGTATGTGGATAACTCTTAGTTTATTCGTTAACAACTTATCTACAGGTAAAATCATTGTCTCACTGAGTTAAAAGGACTTTTCCACATATTCACAGCCCCTACTACTATTACTACTAGTTTTATTAATAAATTAACCACTATTATTATTTTGGAATTTTGTTAATAACTTTATATCTGGAGGGATACACCTTGAAATTTTCAATTAATCAAAAAAACTTATATAATGCTTTAAATATAGTTAGAAGAGCTGTAGCTAAAAATCAAACATTACCTATTTTAACAGGTATCTTTTTTAGTTTAAAAAATAATACTTTAAATTTAAAATCAACTGATTTAGAATTAGGAATAGAGTATAAATTAGAAGTTGACGGCCAACTTGATGGTTCAATTGTACTGCCAGCTAATCAAATTCTAAATATTATTCGTGAATTACCAAATGAAGAAGTTAAAATCGAATTAAATAAAGATAAATGGCAGCTGCAGATAAAATGTATCAATTCTTTATTTAAAATAAATGGTTATGATCCAGATGAATTTCCTAATTTACCTCAGGTAGAAGAAAGTTCAAAATTTAATTTACCTTCAAGTAAATTTAAGGAAATGATTCAAAAAGTAAGAATTTCTACTTCTAAAGATGAAACTCAACCTGCTCTAACAGGTGCTTTGTTTGAGGTTGAAGCAGAAAAAGTAAAGATGGTTTCTACCAATACATATCGTTTATCATATATTGAAGCTCCTTTAAAAACATCTGTTAATGAAAAAATAGCAGTTATTTTACCAGGCAGCACCTTACAAGAACTTAATAATTTATTAGAAAATGAGGGTTCTGTTAATATAGAAGTTGACAGTAATTATGTTCGTTTTATTTTTGCTGGAATAGAGGTAATATCGCGTTTAATAGAAGGTAAATTTCCAAATTATGAGTTGGTTATTCCTGATGAATCTAATAGCAAGTTTTCAGCAGATTTATTTCAGCTGCATAGGGCTGTAAAAAGAGCTTCTTTAATTGCTAAACTTGATGCAAATATTATAACTCTTTCTGTAGATCAGGGTTTAATGGAAATTAATTCAACTGAGGGCAGTTCAGGTTATGCTCATGAAGAAATAAAAATTGATATGGAGGGCCCTGAACAAAAAATAAATATTGATGCTGGCTATTTTATTGATGTTTTAAAAGTTTTAAATTCAGATGTAATTAATATAGAAATGATTGGACCTTTAAATCCTTTGGTTGTAAAATCGAAAACAGAGGCTGGGGATAAGTTTATCTATCTAATTATGCCGGTGCGTTCACAATCATAAAAGTGTACTGGATGTTGAAATGTGGATAGTTATTCAGAGGTTACACTAAAATTTAATTAGAGGAGAAAAAAAATGGAAGAAATAAAAATAACAAGTGATACAATTAATTTAGATCAATTTTTAAAATGGGCTAATATTGTAATGAGTGGTGGAGAAGCAAAACATTTAATTCAGGCAGGAAAAGTCGAGGTTAATGGAGAAATAGAATTAAAGAGGGGAAAGACTTTAAAAGCTGGTGATATTGTTTCTTTAACAGCTGAAGAAAAAAAATATAAAGTAAGTCGGGGATAATTAATGTATTTAGAAAGAGTTCTCTGCCGTAATTTTCGTAATTTTGATGAATTAATAATTGATTTAAATCCAAATCTAAATATCTTCTTAGGTGCCAATGGTCAGGGAAAAACTAATTTTTTAGAATCAATTTATTTAATGGCAACTGCTAATTCTCATAGAAGTAGTATTACTTCAGAAATGATTAATTGGGAGGCAGATAAAGCTCTAGTTCAGTTGCTTTTAAGGCGCAGGGAAGGTAAAATAAAGTTAGCCATGCGTTTAGATAAAGGTGGACGCCGGGTTGAAATTAATGATAATCCTCTGGATAAAGTTAAAGAACTGCTTGGATATTTAAATGCAGTTTTGTTTTCTCCTGAGGATTTAAAACTGGTTAAAGAGGGACCTTCTTATAGAAGAGATTTTATAGATCTTGAAATTTCACAGGTTAGCCGCTATTATAATCATTTATTAAATAAATATGATCATCTATTAAAACAAAGAAATAATTTATTAAAGTCTATTAGAGATGGAAAATCAAATGATAGAGAAATGCTAGCAGTCTGGGATGAACAGCTGGCTGCGGTTGGAACAAAAATTATTTTAAAAAGAATAGAAGTCATAGATAAATTAAAAATTCTGGCCAGACTTTCTCAGCGTAAAATAACTGAGGGAAGAGAAAATTTAGAACTTAAATATGATATTTCTCTAAATAATTTTTCAAAAAAATTGGGAGAGGCAGAATTAAGAGAACTTTTTATAGATAGTTTGATAGCAAAACGCGATCAGGAAATTGCTCGTGGTTATACTGTGATTGGACCACATCGAGATGATCTTATTTTAAAGGTAAATGAGATGGATTTACGCAAATATGGTTCTCAGGGACAGCAGCGAACTGCTGCTTTGGCATTAAAATTAGCAGAACTGGAATTTATGAAATCAGAGACCGGAGAATATCCAGTCCTGCTTTTAGATGATGTTTTTTCGGAACTAGATGGTTTAAGAAGAAAAGCATTAATTAATATTATAGCTGATAAGATTCAGACTATAATTACAGCAACAGATGGGGAAAATTTATCCGGACTTAAAAATAACTCCTATAATGTATATCAGGTTCAAAAGGGGAGAATAAAAAAGAGGGTGAATTAGAGATATGTTTTTACATCTTGGTGATGGTTATATGATTCCTTCCAAGGAAGTAGTATTAATTGGTGATTTAGAGAGTACGACTTCATCTGAGATAACTGAGGAATTTTTAGAGATTTCTGATGAAGAAGGATTTATTGTTGATTATTCTGGGGGTAATCCCCGTTCTTTTGTGTTAACAGGAGAGACAATTTATCTTTCAATGATCTCATCTAAGACACTTGGTGATAGAGTTGATAAGTTTACAGAAGAAAATGGGGGATATTGATGGATATTAAGGATAGAGGTAATTATGAAGCAGAACATATACAGGTATTGGAAGGACTGGAAGCAGTTCGTAAAAGGCCTGGGATGTACATTGGTTCTACAAGTTTAGAAGGATTACATCATTTAGTTTATGAAGTAGTTGATAATAGTATTGATGAGGCAATGGCTGGCTACTGTTCGGAAATATCTGTTGAAATTAAGCCTGGTAATGTAGTGAAAGTTCAGGATGATGGAAGAGGTATCCCAGTAGAAATCCATCCTAAGGTAGATAAACCAGCAGTAGAAGTTGTAATGACTACTCTTCATGCAGGAGGTAAATTTGGAGGAGAAGGATATAAGGTATCCGGGGGTCTCCATGGTGTTGGTATTTCAGTAGTAAATGCTTTAACAGAATGGATGGAAGTTGAAATTGCTTGGAAAGATGGAAAAGTATATAAGCAAAAATATGAAAGAGGAGTTCCTCAACATGAGCTGCAGATAGTTGGAAGCTGTGACAGTGACTGTACAGGAACTACAATTGAGTTTAAACCGGATTCTTTAATTTTTGAAGAAATAGATTTTGATTTTAGAGTCCTGGCTCAGCGTTTAAAAGAACTGGCTTTTTTAAATAAAGGAACAACAATCAAAATAACAGATACTCGAAAAGAAGAAGTTGAAGAGGAAGAATTTCACTTTGATGGAGGTTTAGTTTCTTTTGTTGAATATTTAACTCAGAGTAAAAAGCCTTTACTTTCTGAACCAATTTACATAGAAGATGAGGCTGAAGAAGGTTCAATTGAGGTTGCAATTATGTATCATCAGGGATATAATACCTCACTTTACACCTTTGCTAATAATATTAATACAAAAGAGGGTGGAACACATCTAAGTGGATTTAAATCGGCTACCACTCGTACCTTTAATGATTATGCCCGCAGTAAAAATCTTTTGAAAGATAATGATGATAACCTAAAGGGTGAAGATATTAGAGAAGGTATGATTGCAATTATAAGTATTAAATTATCAGAGCCTCAGTTTGAAGGTCAGACTAAAACTAAACTGGGAAATAGTGAAATTCGCGGTTTTGTTGATTCTGCAGTTTCTTCATTTTTAAAAACTTATTTAGAAGAAAATCCAAAGGTGGGAAAGGCAATTATTGATAAAGCTATGAGTGCAGCTCAAGCAAGAAAAGCTGCCCGTAAAGCTAGAGATTTAACCAGAAGAAAAAGTGCTTTAACTTCTACAGCCTTACCTGGTAAGCTTGCAGATTGTTCTCGTCGTAAAGCTGATGATACAGAAGTATATATAGTAGAGGGTGATTCTGCCGGAGGTTCTGCTAAACAGGGACGTGACAGAGAATTTCAAGCTATTTTACCACTTAAAGGTAAAATATTAAATGTGGAAAAATCACGTTTAAATAAAATTTTAAATAATGATGAAATCAGAGCTTTGATCACTGCTATTGGAACAGGAGTGGGGGAAGAATTTGATATAAATAATATTCGTTATGACAGGATTATTATTATGACTGATGCTGATGTCGATGGAGCTCATATTAGAACTTTACTTCTAACATTTTTCTATCGATATATGCGTCCTTTACTCGAAAATGGTAATATTTATATTGCACAACCACCTTTATATAAGGTCAAAAAGGGTAGAAGAGAAGAATATGTCTATAATGATAAAGCACTGAAGGAGCTTCTAGATGAAATTGGAAGTGATAGAGTCTCAATGCAGAGATATAAGGGTCTTGGTGAGATGAATCCTAGTCAGTTATGGGATACAACTATGGATCCAGATAATAGAATCTTACTCCAGGTAGATATAGAGGATGCAATTATGGCTGATGAGACATTCTCTATTTTGATGGGAGATAAGGTAGCTCCCAGACGCGAATTTATTCAGGCACATGCCCGCGAAGTTAAAAATCTTGATGTTTAATTCTACTAAAAGATAAAGGTTGGTGAAATATTTTGGAACAAAAAGCAGCAAGAGTTAAAAAAATTGACATAGATCAAGAAATGCGAACATCATATCTTGATTATTCGATGAGTGTTATTGTAGGAAGAGCCTTACCGGATGTTCGAGATGGATTAAAACCTGTACACAGAAGAATTTTATATGCCTTAAATGATCTAGGAATGACCCATACTAAACCACATAAGAAATCTGCCCGTATTGTCGGGGAAGTACTTGGTAAGTATCACCCTCATGGAGATACAGCAGTTTATGATACAATGGTTAGAATGGCTCAGAATTTTTCTTATCGCTATATGCTTGTTGACGGCCACGGAAACTTTGGATCTATTGATGGAGATAGTGCAGCGGCTATGCGTTATACTGAAGCTAGAATGGCTCCAATTGCTTCTGAGATGATGACAGATATTAATAAAGAAACTGTTGATTTTATACCTAACTTTGATGAATCATTAAAGGAACCACAAGTTTTACCGGCAAGATTTCCTAATTTATTAGTTAATGGTGCTTCTGGAATTGCAGTTGGAATGTCGACAAGTATTCCACCTCATAATTTAGGAGAAGTAATTGATGGAGTTATAAAATTAATAAATAATCCAGAGGTCACAACCAAAGAATTAATGGGTACTATCAAAGGACCTGATTTTCCTACAGGTGGTCAGATTATGGGAAGAGGCAGTATTTATAAAGCTTATAAGAATGGTAGAGGAAAATTAACTGTTAGAGCAAAGACTAGAGTTGAAGATTTATCAACTAATCGAAAACAGATCATAGTAGATGAATTACCTTATCAGGTTAATAAAGCTCGTTTAATTAAAAAAATTGCTGATTTAGTTAAAGATGAAAAACTGGAAGCAATTTCAGATATTAGAGATGAATCAGATAGAGATGGAATGAGGATAGTAATTGAATTAAAGAGAGAGGCAACTCCACAGGTTGTTTTGAATCAATTATTTAAACATTCCAGACTTCAGGTTACTTTTAGTGTGATTATGATTGCTCTGGTAGATAAAGAACCAAAAGTATTGTCTTTAAAAGAAATTTTGGAACATTACTTAGAACATCAAAAAGAAGTAATCAGCCGTAGAACTAAATATGATCTAGATAAAGCACTTGATAGAGCACATATTCTGGAAGGATATAGAATTGCTTTAGCAAATATTGATGAAATTGTCGAAATGATAAAAAATGCTGATGAAGTAGATACAGCTAGAATCAATTTAATGGAAAACTATAATCTTTCTGAAACTCAGGCTAATGCTATTTTAAGAATGAGACTTCAGAGTCTGACAGGTTTAGAAAGAAATAAAATTGAAACAGAATATGCTGATCTGCAGGAAAAAATAACATATTATAGATCTGTTTTAGCAGATGAATTAAAATTACTTGAAATTGTTGAAAATGAAATATTAGAAATAAAAAAGAAATATAATGATGAACGCAGAACTTCAATTATGAATAGAGCTACAGATTTAGAATTAGAAGATTTAATTGAAGAGGAACAAATTGTAGTAACTATGACTAATCAAGGTTATATTAAAAGAATGCCGCTTGATCTTTACCGCAGTCAGCGTCGTGGGGGTAAAGGAGTAATAGGTATCAGCACTAAGGAAGAAGATTATGTAGAAAATATATTTACTACAACAACCCATTATCAGTTCTTATTCTTTACAAATCAGGGAAGAGTATATAGATTAAAAGGTTATCAAATTCCGGAAACTGGGAGGCAGGCTAGAGGTACAGCTATTGTAAATCTCTTAGAATTAGAAGAAAATGAAAAAATTAATACTGTAATCCCTGTCAAAGAATTTCCAGAAGATGCCTATTTAATTATGGCTACAAAAAATGGTTTAATTAAAAAGACAGCTTTAGATGAATATGATACTAATTATACTGGTTTAATTGCTATTAATTTAAGAGAAAATGATGAATTAATAGGTGTTAGAATAATTAATAAAGATGAAAATATCTTTTTAATTACTAAAAATGCTAAGGCAATTCATTTTAGTGAAAATGATGTTAGAGCTGTAGGTAGAAATTCTTATGGAGTTAAAGGAATTAATTTAGAAAATGAAGATCAGGTAATTGATATGGGAATTGATTCTGCAGGTGAAGAATTATTAGTAATAACCGAAAATGGTTATGGTAAGAGAACCCCTATTTCCAAATATAGAATTCAAAATAGAGGTGGAAAAGGTATACTTACTGCTAATATTACTGATAAAAATGGTAAATTAGCTGCCGCTAGAATTGTTGAAGCAGGCTTAGAAATGATGGTTATAACTCAAAATGGTATTATTATTAGAGTTGATGTAGATGAAATTTCAACTACTGGAAGAAATACTATAGGGGTTAAGATAATTAATGTCGGTGAAGAGGATGAAGTTGTCTCTTTAGCCAGAATTAATGATGAAATAGTAGAAGAAGATGAAGAAAATGAGGATGAGAAAGAGGATTTAACACCAGAAGAAAAAGCTAAAGTTCGTTTCGATAAAATTGTGGAAAAAATAGATAAAGAAGAAGCTGAAAAAGCTCTGGCTGAAGAAAAAACTAAATCTGAAGCAGAAAAAGATATTGAAGCAGATAATATCGATTAGATTAAAATTGTTAATTATTTTACATCATAATAATTTTTATTCGATATAATGTAATCAATAACTTTTTAATAAGCTTAATTATAATTCCTATAATTTTATAAAACTACAAGGAGGGATATTAAGGTGCTTAATAGAATAAAAAATTTTATTTTTGAAGCAGCAGAATTAGAAATGGAAGCAAGAGGTTATAGAAAATAGTGATGAATATATAGATTATTTTGGATAAAGTAATAAATTATAATGAAAATTTATATAAAAATGTTCTTTAAAAATATAATACCAGGACATTTGTCCCAAATATAAATAATATAAACTTCCTTTAAAGTAGATAATTTTAATTGTAACTATTATCTGCTTGAAGGAATTTTTTTTATTTTTTTCTTGACATAAATAATAATAGATGTTACTATATTACTTGTCGCCGAAAAACAATATGATTTTTTGGTCGATAAAATTATTTTAAAAAGTTCTTGACAAAGCAAAAAGAGCTTGATAAGATAATAAGCGTCGCACAAATAATCTCCGTTAAAA
>NZ_SOEF01000044.1 GCF_004366375.1 Halanaerobium congolense | reverse complement strand
GGCTAGGCGGATGGAACTATGCCTAATTCAACTAATTTCAGCCAAATAAATTAAATTATTTCTTATTTTGCTCTTGACATCTTACCGTATTACTTTAAGTCTAAATATTCAATTTTTATTTATCTCTACAATTTGCTTTCTATTATAATTATAGTACAAAGGTCAGAGAAGGTCAAGAGCAAAAATAGAGGATTTTAAAGTTTTTAATTGAATAAGATATATATAGGTACCAGGTACAAATCAATTGATTTGTACCTGGTACAAGAAAAGGTACAAGAAAAAAAGTACAAACAAAGGAAGTGATTAAAATTTCTCAACTTGATTTTTTACAGGCTTTAAATAAATTTAAAAAATATCTTGATGTGGAAAAGGGATATTCAGAGCTAACAATTAAAGAATATGACAGTGATCTGCATCAATTACATAAATATCTCAGAGAAGAATTGGATTTTGAGGAAGGTTTTAAGGCGGATGATGTTGACCGCCTTGATATTTCAGAGTTTTTGGCTGATGCAGTAATAATTAATAACAATAAGGCAGTGACCAGAAATAGAAAGCTCTTTGCTGTTCGTTCTTTTTACAAATATCTTCTCCACTACGGAATAGTTGATAAAAATCCAGCAGAGGCGATTGAAAGCAGTAAGACTGATACCAGACTGGAGCCAATCTATTTAAAACTCAAAGAAGCACAGAAATTTATTCAGGCAATTGATGAGAATGGTGGTATTAACCGACTTCGTGATCTGGCCATAGTTAAACTTTTCCTTTATGCAGGTCTCCGGATATCAGAGCTGGTTAATCTGGACTTTGATAATATTGATTTTGATGATGGTTCAATTAAATTTTATGGTAAGGGTAAAAAAGAACGCTATGTGCCGCTGCATCAAGATGTAGTTCTTTCAATCAGACGCTATATGCGGGAAAGAAATTCAATTAAAATCAAGGAAAGTGATGCCCGACAGGCTGTTTTCATTTCCCGGCACGGTAGAAGAATTAGTCCGCGGACTATTCAGCTTTTTGTCAAAAAATATGCAAAAAAAGCAGGTTTAAGCAGGGCAGATAAGATTACTCCCCATAAACTCCGCCATACCTTTGCTTCTACTCTTTATCGGCAGACTAAAGATATAAAAGTACTGCAGGATCTTTTGGGTCATGCTAATTTATCTACAACTCAGATTTACACCCATGTCGACACTGAGGAAAAGAAAAATGCTATTGATGAGATGCCAGATTTTTAAACAAAAGTACCGGACAACTGGAAAGTAAATCCAGATGCCCGGTACTTTATTTTAACTCAATATTTTCTTTAATTTTGATATTAGCTTATTGATTTCCTCTTCAGTAATATTAAGAGCAGGCAAAAAGCGAATTACTCTGCCTTTAACAATATTCAGCAGCACACCTTCTGCCTGAGCTTTATCTCTTAAATTAAAAATTTCCTCTTTTAATTCGATTCCCAGCATTAAACCGATACCCCTGACCTCTTTTATCTTATCAGATTCAAGCTCTTTTAATTTATTTAAGAAGTATTCTCCTCTTTCAGCAATTGAATCTTGCATAGGCTCAAGTTTTTCTAAAACTATTTTTGCTCCCCGTAGGGCAAGTGGGTTAGGAGCAAAGGTTGAACCATGATCACCAGGTTCTAAAACCTCAGTCATTTCTCCTTTCATGATTACTGCTCCCAAGGGAAGGCCACCTCCAAGTGCTTTGGCGATAGTAATTAAATCAGGTTTTAAATCAAAATGTTCAAAGGAATATCGTTTAGCAGTTCTATACAGACCTGCCTGAACTTCATCAGATGCCAAAATCCAGTCATTATTTTCAATCAGCTTATTTAATTCAGCTACAAATTCTTCTGATGCCGGCTGAACTCCTCCAGAGCCCTGTAGTGGTTCAAAAAAGACTGCTTTAATATCCGGGTTTTGGGCTGCAGTTATTTTTAAACTTTCCACATCGTTAAACTCAGCTTCTACTGTACCTGACAAAAGTGGCTTGAACTGATCTCTGATTCCAGGGAAGCCGTTAACTGAAAGTGCTCCCAAACTTCTGCCGTGAAAAGAGTTGCTGAAAAATAATATTTTACCTTCTCTAATTTTCTTTTTAATAATTTTTAAAGCAAGCTCAGTTGCCTCAGTTCCGGAATTAACAAAAAATGCTTTATCACCAGGATCAGTAATTAACTCGGCTACTCTTTCAGTATCCTCGTCTAAAAAATAATTTGAAGTATGAGCATAGCGTTTTAACTTAGCTGAAATTCCGTTTATAACTTCTGGATAACTGTGGCCCAGGGCCAGCACCCCAATCCCAGAGAAAGTATCAAAATATTTATTGCCTTTCTGATCGTAGATATATACTCCTTCTGCCTTCTCAATTTTAAAATCATAACTGTTATAGAGTTCTAAATAACGCATTTTTAAAACATCCTTTATAAAATTATTTGGGAAAATTTCATATCCTGCCTATTTAAAAGCTGGCCAAAATAAAATCCAGCCAGCTTAATAATTTATGCTGAAGTTTATGCTTTTGAAATTTAATTTCTAAATGTAAATCGATTTTGATTTAAAGCTGACGCAGACTGGCCATTACTTCAGTCTTCTGCTTTGTCTGATCATCTACATCCTTAATCTTTTTAGCAGGAGCACCAGCATAGACAGCACCTGCAGGTACATTATCAATAACAATTGAACCAGCTGCAATCACAGCACCTTCACCAATCCGAACTCCTTCTAAGACAACTGCGTTAGCACCAATAAGCACATTATCTTCCACAACTACCGGGTCAGCACTAGGTGGTTCAATAACTCCGGCCAGCACAGTTCCGGCACCGATGTGGCAGTTATCACCAACAGCTGCCCGACCTCCGAGCACTGTGTTCATATCAATCATTGTATTGGCACCAATCTGAGCCCCAATGTTGATTACCGCTCCCATCATCAGCACACAGCCATCACCGATTTCAACCTGGTCACGGATATACACTCCCGGTTCAATACGACAGTTGTACTGGCTGTAGTCAGCTAATGGAATTGCAGAATTTAATCTGTCTATTTCAATTCTGGACTGACTCAGCTTATCGCCCAGCTCTTTTTTTAGGGATTCTGCCTCTTTTAGCTCACAGAAAACAACTCCTGAGCTGTCATCTCCATAATATTCGTAAGTACTTAAAATATCTTTTAAATCTTCACCTTTCATATAAAACTTAACAGGTGTTTTTTTAGTGGAATTTGAAATATAGTCAATTAAATCGAAAGAATTCATTTTTTTGCCTCCAATTATAACTTTTTAAACTATAGTTATTATCTATATAAATTTTAGTTTTTTTGAAAGAAGTGGATCTATATTTTAATTATTTAAAATTTCAGGAAAACTGTAAAATCCAGGCTTCAAATCTAAGATTGCCTCAGCACTCAATAAGGCGCCTCTTGTAAAAGCCTCTCTCGAGTAAGCTCTGTGCTTTAAAGTCAGCACTTCACCGGTACTGGCAAAGTCAACTTCATGCTCACCAAATTCTGAACCCAGTCTTTTAGAATGCATTTCGATATCTCTATCTAAAAGATTTCCCAACATAATTGCTGTCCCCGATGGTTTATCTTTTTTAAAACGGTGATGAGTTTCGGAAATTTCAATATCCCAGTCCTGATCTACATACTGATTAACTTTTTTAATCAGTTCAGATAAAATATTGATTCCAATTGAAAAATTAAAACTTTGAATCACCGGCACTTCTTCTGCTAACTTATCTAATTTAGCAAAGTCATCTTCATCGAGTCCGGTTGTTCCAATAACCAGCGGCACCTTTTTTTCCTCAATGACCCTAACTGTCTTTGGAAAAGCTTCTTTTAAAGAAAAGTCAATTATTACTTCCGGCTTTTCTGTTTCTTTTTCACTATTTTCATCTTTTTGATAAACCAGCTTATGGCCGGCTTTAGAAAACAATTTTTCTATCGCCTGACCCATCCGTCCTGAATATCCTATGATTCCATATTTCATACGATATCAAACTCCTTCATTTCTGCTAAAATTAATTCCTGATGTTCCTGACTTAATTTAACCAAAGGACGTCTGAGGTTATTATTTGAGAAACCAATCTGCTGCATTGCAAACTTAATTGGAATCGGATTAACATCAATAAAAATTAAACGCATTAATTTAAGATATTTATAATGTAAATCTTTAGCTGCCTGATATTCTTCAGCTAAAATGTGGGAGGTAATTTCCTTCATAACTCCCGGCATTAAATTTGAAATTACGGAAATAACACCACTACCACCACACATCATTAATGGTAGGGCCTGATCATCATTTCCGGAAAGAATAGTTTTTTCATTACCTGCAATTTCAATTACATTTAAAATCTGACTCATATCTCCACTTGCCTCTTTGATAGCAACAATGTTATCTTCCATCTCAGCCATCTTTTTAAAAGTATCCGGTTCGATATTAACTCCGGTTCTGGAGGGAACATTATAGGCAATAATTGGAAGCTCAGTCTGTCTTGCGATATGGGTAAAATGGTCAACTAAACCTGCCTGACTTGTTTTATTATAATATGGAGTCACAATTAAAGCTCCATCTGCTCCCTGTTCTTCAGCCAGCTTATTCATTTCAATAACTTTAACAGTATCATTGGTTCCTGTACCAACAATTACCGGTACTTTACCATCAGCTTTGGCAACTGCTATTTTAGTTAATTTTTTTCTTTCTTCTAAATGAACTGTTGGTGATTCACCTGTAGTTCCCAGTACAACCAGTGCATCAACATCATTTTCTAGTTGGTACTCTAAAAGTTTTTCAAATAAATCATAATCTACCTCTCCATTATCCTTAAATGGAGTAATTAAAGCAGTACCTACACCCTTAAACATATTAATAGCCCCCTATAATTGTAGTTGTATAATCTTCAAAATTTTCATCTCTTCTAATCTGCTTGACTTCTCCAGCAGTGGTATATAAAAATTCTCCATTTCTCAGCATTCCGTTATAATTAAAACCCATCGCATGTCCATGAGCACCGGTATCGTGAATAACTATTAAATCCCCCAATCTACTCTTAGGGAGTTTGCGGTCGATTGCAAATTTATCATTGTTTTCACAGAGAGAA
Source organism: Halanaerobium congolense (assembly GCF_004366375.1). Classification (GTDB taxonomy): domain Bacteria; phylum Bacillota; class Halanaerobiia; order Halanaerobiales; family Halanaerobiaceae; genus Halanaerobium; species Halanaerobium congolense. Next base: position 11,231 of record NZ_SOEF01000044.1, on the reverse strand, counting down.
CCAATTACATCATATTCCTCAAATTCGTCTTCTCCCCGAGCTTCTGCATCGATATTTGTTAAGTGATGATAACTTCTGTACATGGCAGGTCTCATAAGATCTGACATTGAAGCATCTACCCCCAAGTATTTCTTATATGTTTCCTTTTCTTTAATTATTTCTGTGACTAAATAGCCTGATTCTCCGGTAATATAGCGGCCTGACTCCATAAAAATCTTGGATTCAAGACCATTTGCTTTTAATACCTTGTTATAAGATGCCTTAACTTCTTCAGAGATTGATTTAACATCAACAACTTGTTCTTTTTCATAAGGGATACCAATACCTCCCCCAATATTAATAAAATCAATTTCTACACCATAGTCTGAAATTATTTCTCTGGCAAATTCAAAGAGCATTTCAGTATATTCTCCAAAAATTTTAGGATCATTTTCATTGGAAACAACCATGGTATGCAGACCCATTGATCTAATATTATTTTCTTTTAAAAAAGTTACTGCATTTTTAATCTGTTCAGCTGTTGAGCCAAACTTAGACTCTTTTGAATCACCCATAATTTCATTTTCAATTGAACCGGGATTTAATCTAAAACAAATATTTTTCGGAATGATTCCATTTTCAAAAAGCTCATAAATATCTGGAGCATAATCAATATTAATGATAGCTCCCTTATTGACAGCATATTTGTAAGCTTCTAATGTTGTGAGGTTAGAAGTAAACATGATATCCTCACCACTAAAACCAACTTCTTCAGCCAGTTTGATTTCAGTTACAGTTGCTGCATCAACCCCACAGTTATTATCTTTCATAATCTTTAAAATGTGGGGATTAGGATTTGCTTTAATGGCAAAGAATTCTTTAAATTCACTCCAATCAAAAGAAGAAATCAAGGTATTTAAGCGATCTAGTATTACCTTTTCATTGTAAATATGGAATGGAGTTCCATATTTTTTAGCAGTCTCTCTAATTTTAGTTTCATTTATAGTTATTTTTTTCATAAATCTACTCCAATTTTAAATTTTTTATATTATATTTATTTTATCATAATTCACTTATAAAAGAAAAAAATATATATATAACAAAAACTCAGCGAAATCGCTGAGTTAAATACTTAATCAGAGAAATCACCTCTTCCATCTTTCGAGATAGCTCAACATCAGCAGCCTGGATAAAACTACTAATGACAGTTCTGCATATTTTTTATGCAGACCCAGCAGACAGCCATTAAACCCTGGCTGAAAGCTTCGGCAAATTAGCCTTTCTTTTCCAACAGCGGTTTAAGCTCCAGTTGAAAAATACTCTTCTAAATTCGCGCCTCTACCCCATCTGATTGATGAGGCATTTTCCTATTGAAATTTATTATACTTGAACTTTGTTTAAGTATATATAATAGAAGAAAGCTTGTCAAGAATTCTATCGTCTTTTTCTGCTCAATATAATAAGGAATAATAAGAAAATTTAAAATTCAACATACAAATATCCTTGTATACAAGGAAAAACATGGCATCTTTAATTGATTTTAAGTGAAATATATATTAAGATTAATTTGTATAAGTCAATCGAAAATAATTATTGAGGAGTGAAAAGTTTGAATAATTATGCTGAAAAAGTTATGAAACAGGTAGTTGAAAGAAATCCTGGTGAAGCTGAATTTCATCAGGCTGTGGAAGAGGTTTTAGAATCTTTAGGTCCGGTATTCGAGAAACATCCTGAATTTGAAGAAAACGGCATTTTAGAAAGAATTGTTGAACCGGAAAGACAGATTATTTTCCGTGTTCCCTGGGTAGATGATCAGGGAAAAACACATGTTAATCGAGGTTTCAGAATTGAATTTAACTCAGCTTTAGGTCCTTATAAAGGGGGACTAAGATTTCATCCTTCAGTTTATGCAGGTATTGTTAAATTTTTAGGTTTTGAACAAATCTTTAAAAACGCTTTAACCGGTCGTCCTATCGGTGGCGGTAAGGGGGGGAGTGATTTTGATCCAAAGGGCAAATCAGATCAGGAAGTTATGCGCTTCTGCCAGAGTTTTATGACAGAGCTGGCCCGCCACATTGGGGATAAGACTGATGTTCCTGCTGGTGATATCGGTGTTGGTGGTAGAGAAATTGGTTATCTCTTTGGTCAGTACAAAAGAATTAAAAATAGATATGAAGCTGGTGTTTTAACCGGTAAAGGTCTTGACTGGGGGGGAAGTTTAGTTCGTACTGAAGCTACAGGATATGGTCTGATTTACATATTAGAAGAGATGCTGAAAGACCATAAAATTTCTTTAAATGATAAAAAAGTTATTATTTCCGGCTCAGGTAATGTTGCAATTTATGCTAACGAAAAAATTACCCAGCTTGGAGCAAAAGTTGTAGCAATGAGTGACTCTTCTGGTTATTTATATGATGAAAATGGAATTGACCTTAAATTAGTTAAAGAAATTAAAGAAGTTAATCGCGGTAGAATAAAAGAATATTTAGAAGAGTATCCTGAAGCAAAATACTGTGATAACTGCACAGATATTTGGTCGATTGAATGTGATATTGCTCTTCCCTGTGCAACCCAAAATGAAATAAATGCAGAAGCAGTTCAGACATTAATTGATAACGGAGTAATTGCAATTGGTGAAGGTGCCAATATGCCGCTAACTTCAACTGCAATAAAAATCGTTAAGGATGAGGATGTATTGTATATTCCTGGTAAAGCTGCCAATGCTGGTGGAGTTGCAACTTCTGCGATTGAAATGACTCAAAATGCAATGTTTGATGAATGGACATTTGATAAAGTTGATCAGGAACTGCAGAAGATTATGGTTAATATTTATAAAGATGCAAGTGAAGTTGCTGCTGAATATGGAATGGAGGGTGACTTAGTTGCTGGTGCCAATATTGCTGGTTTCTTAAAAGTTGCCAATGCGATGTTAGATCAGGGTGTAGTTTAATTTAAAAATCAAGACTATTGATCCTATTCCTATTAAAAATTATAATTAGAATTAATAAGATCCCGCTTAAGTTTTAAAGCCCAGGCGGGATTTTTAATGTGTATATCTCTATTTTATATTTTTGTCTTAGAAATTTATATTTTACGAATCTCTACCAAACAATCTATCTAGAACCATCGCTATAATTACTACTCCCAGACCGGCTTCAAAACCTAAGCCAATATCAACCGTATTTAAAGATCTAAGAACAGGTTTACCAAGACCACCGGCACCAATCATAGCTGAGATAACAACCATTGATAGAGAAAGCATAATACACTGATTAATTCCCATCATGATTGAAGGCATAGCTCCCGGCAGTTCTATTTTAAATAGTATCTGCCACCAGTTAGCACCAAAGGCATGACCAGCTTCTTCTAGCTCTTCGTCTACCTGCTGAATTCCAAGATAGGTTAATCTAATTGGAGGTGCAATTGCAAAAACTACAGTTGCAATTACTCCTGATACATTACCTAAACCAAAGAACATTAAAGCGGGAATTAAATAAACAAAAGGAGGAATTGTCTGCATAAAGTCCAATATTGGACGAGTAATTAAGTCCACTACCCTGTTATGTGCTTTGATAATACCAACAGGAATCCCAATTATTAGTGCAATTAAAACAGAAGTTATAATTGAGGCCAGGGTTATAATTAATGGATCCCACATTTCGATATTTAAGACTAAAGATAGACCTAAAGTAACAAATAAAGCCATTCTTTTACCTTTAAGTTTCCAGGCAATTGCGGCAAATATTGCAATAAAAACTAATGGATGCGGAAAAGCAAGTACTGTTTCCACTCCACCTACAATTGATTCTATTAAAGATGAAAATGCATTTAGAGGTCCACCAAAATTATTTATTAAAAAATTAATGAAATTTTCTACCCAGTTCCCCAGAGGAATTTTTGTTGTTAGTAGTTCAATAATGTTGTTAATAATAATCACCATCCTTTATTAAATTTTTACTGGCGGCACCAAATTTAATTGACACCACCAGCTTTACTTATTGAGCACTACTTTATATTTTTATAATAATATTTTCTTATTAATCTAACTTAGTTATTTACAATTTCAGCTATTACCTTTCTTCCCATTCGGCCATCAGTACTTTTCACTCCAAATACCCACTGGTTAACAATATCTAAGTTATTTGCAATCCATTCTTCAGCGATTGCTTCTGGATCACGTTCTTTATTTTGATATTCATCAATCCAGACATTCTGAATCGGAGCGGTTACTTTAAACTGTTCTAAGAATTTATAGAAATTAGGATTCTCTTCCTGATAACTTTCTCTTACAGTAGTATAGACACTATCACTTTCTCCCCAAATTCCTTCAGGGTCTTCAAGATATTTAAGATCAAACATCAAGTTCATATAGTGTGGCTTCCAGCCGTTAAAAGCAATCCATTCTTCATTATTTACTGCTCTCTGGACTGCAGAAAGCATTCCAGCTGTAGAACTGGACTGTAAAGACCAATCTCCTAAATTATAGGTATTATTTTTAATTGCATCTTGAATAACAATATTTCCAGCATTACCAGGTTCAAGACCATATATCTTACTACCAAATTTATCAGCGTTTTCCTGTAAATCAGATAGAGATTTTACTCCAGCTTCGTAAACATATGCCGGTACAGCTGTTCTGTAAACAACATCTTCTAAATTAACTCTTACGTTGTTAACAACTCCTCTTTTCTGATACTCCGAAAACGTTTTTTCCATTGTCGGCAGCCAATTTCCTAAAAAGACATCTAGATCTTTATTTTCTAAACTTTTAAAAATAACTGTTTCAGGAGCTGCTGTCATCTTTGTTTCATAACCTAAATACTCTGCAACTTTTGCTGCAACATGAGTTTTTACTGTTACACCAGGCCACTGTACATAACCAAAGTTAATTGTATCATTCTGAGCTGCAGCCTGTGGTACTGCTGCAAATAGTCCAAATCCTAAAAGAACGATGAGCAAAGTTGAAATTAATTTTATCTTATTCATTTATATCCCTCCAGAAATATTATTCATTAATTTAACTGTAAATTTTATAAATCAGTCTAAATTTATTATACTTTTTCGGAAGCAAGGTTGGCTACTACATGTGTTTTGACAATAATTCCTTTTAGTTTCTTATTCTCATCTAACACTGGCAGTGGTGTGTCAATATCTGCAATTTTAGAAAATAAGTCATTAACACTTTCCTCAGGTTTAGCTAAGGGTACTTTTTTTATAATTTCAGTTAAATTTTCTTTATCATTATTTAGTGATTCAACCACATCTTCAATGGTAACAATTCCTCTATATTTCAAATTTTCCCCTAGCACAAAAATACTTCCTAATTCATTATGTCGCATTTTATGCAGAGCAGTTCGTAAACCATCCTGTTTATATAAAACGGCTGTTGGTTTATCCATAATATCTTCAGCTGTTAAAACACGAGAACGATTAACATCCTGAACAAATTCTGCTACATAATCATTTTCAGCATTTGTTAATATCTCTTCGTGGTTTCCTATCTGTACTATTTCTCCATCTTTCATGATTGCAATTCTATCACCTAATTTTAGTGCTTCGTCTAAATCATGGGTGATAAAAACAATTGTTTTGTCAATGTGTTCATAAAGATCAAGAAGTTTATCCTGCATATCCTTTTTAATTAAAGGATCTAAGGCACTAAATGGTTCATCCATCAGCAGTACATCTGTGTCAACCGCCAAAGCTCTTGCTAAACCAACACGCTGCTGCATACCTCCACTAAGCTGATCCGGTTTTTGCTCTTCATAACCTTCCAGTCCAACCTGCTTTAGAGCAGTCATTGCTTTTTCTTTTCTTTTTTCTTTATTCATTCCCTGAATTTCCAAACCGAATTCAGCATTTTTTAAAACAGTTCGGTATGGAAAAAGGGCAAAGTTTTGAAATACCATTCCAAACTTTTCTTTTCTAAACTCTCTTAATTCATCTTTATTGAGATCCATAATATCTGTACCATCAATTTTAACTGACCCAGAAGTCGGCTCAACCAGTCTATTTAAACAGCGGAGCAGTGTCGATTTACCACTACCGGAAAGTCCCATAATTACAAAAATTTCTCCTTCTTCAACTTCAAAGCTGGCATTATTGATTCCAACTGTAGCCCCTGTTTTTTCTAAAATATCATCTTTACTCATACCATTTTTGAGCATTTTAATTTCCTGCTGGCCCTTGCCATCGAAAATCTTATAGAGATTATCTGCTTTTATTTTCAATATTGTCACCTCTTTATTTTATTTTATTTTTTAAAATATTACTGGCACAAAAAAAGGTTTAGAAAATGTTCAAATAGAACAAATTCTAAACCTGATGCTTAAAATTAATAGTTCAATTATTATCAGCAAACGCTAGACTCTGATAATAATGCGGGGTAAATTAACCCCAATAACTCAACCCATTAATAGGATAACAAACCGACACCAATCTGTCAAACAGAAATCCCTCCAAAACTTATTTTACACTTTGTCCCTCCAATTTGACTTTAAGCATAGCCTAAGTTATACTAAAAGAGCTGACTAAAAAATTAATATTAAATAACTTAATAGATAATATAGCAACTAAGCCCTGACTATATGAATTGTAGTCGGGGTTTTTTACGTATAAGTATAAATTTAGCAATCTACTGCAGTATTATTTGTTAAGAAAATGCGTGGTTGGTAGATTTAGTATAAGAATATAATTTAAAAAAGGAAGTGGAAGTAAATTTGCAAAAGATTAAATTTAATGAATTAAACATATCAGATGAAATTTTAAGAGCAGTTGAAGAAATGGGTTTTGAGGAAACCACTCCAATTCAGACAAATGCTATCCCAGCAGTATTTAATGGTAAAGATATTGTGGGACAGGCCCAGACAGGTACTGGTAAAACAGCAGCCTTCGGTATCCCTCTTTTAGAGGAAATGAATGCTGATAATAAAGATCCCCAGGCAATTATTCTTTGTCCTACAAGAGAGCTTGCTATTCAGGTTTCAGAGGAACTAAAAAGATTAGCAAAATACAAAAAAAGAATTTATACTCTCCCGGTTTATGGTGGACAGTCAATTGGAAGACAGATTAAAGCTCTAAATAAAGGAGTCCAAATTGTAATTGGTACTCCTGGTAGAGTAATGGACCATATTCGTCGTGGAACATTAAAACTTGATAATATAGATTACTTTGTACTTGATGAAGCCGATGTAATGTTAGATATGGGTTTTATTGATGATATTGAAACTATTTTAAGAGATATTCCAGATGAGAGACAGACTCTTTTCTTTTCTGCAACAATTCCTCAGTCAATTAAAAGATTGAGCAAAAAGTATCAGAAAAACTCAGAATTTTTAAGAGTTGCTCACGAAAAATTAACAGTACCCTCTATTGAACAGTATTATTATGAGATTAGAAGACACGATAAATTAAAAGCTTTAACCAGAATTCTTGACTTAAACAGTCCTGAATTAGCGATTGTTTTTTGTAATACCCGTAAAATGGTTGATGAGCTGAATATTAAACTTCAGGCACGCGGTTACTTATCTGATGCCATCCATGGTGGTTTAAATCAAAATCAACGTGACCGAGTAATGAATAAATTTAGAAATGGAATTATAGAAGTTCTGGTTGCTACAGATGTGGCAGCCCGGGGCATTGATGTAGAAGATGTTGAAGCAGTATTTAACTATGATTTACCTCAGGATACTGACTATTACGTCCACAGAATTGGTCGTACAGGTAGAGCAGGAAAAAGTGGTAAAGCTCACAGTTTTGTAGTAGGTAAGGATATCTATAAGTTAAGAGATATTCAAAAATATACAAAATCTAAAATTAAAAGATCTGAAATTCCCTCTCAGGGTGATATTGAAGCAGCTCAGTTTGATCAATTTAGTGATAAGCTGAGTTCATATATGGATTCTGCAGATTTAGGGAAATACATTGAGCTAATTGAAGACTTAATTGATGAGCAGTATTCAGCAATTGAAATTGCAGCTGCTTTAATGAAAAAATCAATGGATAGCAAAGATAATGATGATAATCAGGCTGAAAGTTCTGGCCAGAGCTTTGGTGATACTGGAGCTGAGCCAGGAATGGTTAGATTATTTATCAACATTGGTAAAAAAGACAGAGTCTCCCCTCGTCATATTGTAGGTGCTATTGCTGGTGAAACAGGAATGCCCGGTGGTTTAATTGGAGCAATTGATATTTATGATAACTTCACCTTTGTTGAAGTTCCTAGAGAAAAGGGTCATGAAGTATTACAGATCATGAAAGATAATTATATTAAGGGAACTAAAATCAATATTGAAGCTGCAAGATCTAAATAAAGATAAAATAATATAGTTTAGCTTTGTAACTTAATTTAAACTTAAATTTAAAGTGGTGTCAGAAGTGTAAAAGCTTTTGGCACCACTTTTTTGATGAAAAATCAATAATTTAATTTAAAGATCTCATCATTTCAATCATTATGATATTTTTTGAGCTGCATAATTTTATAATAAAGTTCTTCAGCTTCTTCAGCCATTTTTTCAATTGAATAATTTTTCGCTGTTTCAAATGCATTCTGTGAAAATTCCTCATATTTTTTTCTGTCATTTAGTAACTCTTTTATTCTGCTGCTCCATTTATCAATCTCTTCTTCTGTTTTATATCCATTAGAAGCTTCTTCTATCACATCATCTATTCCACTTGATTTAACAGCAACAACAGGGTTTTTAGCAGCCATAGCCTCCAGTAGAACCATCCCCTGTGTTTCAGTAGTTGACGCAAAAACAAATAAATCTGAAGCCAGATAATACTTAGCCATTTCTCTAAAATCAACCGCACCAATCAATTCAATATAATTTTCCAAACTATTATCCTTGATAAACTGCATAATATTTTCTTTTTCTGAGCCGCTGCCAATAATAATTAGTTTGAAATCCAGTTCAGATGTTTCCTTTAACCTATTAATTCCGTCTAGCAAAAAATATAAGTTTTTTTCCTTCGATAATCTAGAAACTGAAATTAACAAGTGTTCAGATTTTCCTATTAATTCTTTTCTAAGCTCTTTAATTTTATTCTCATCACAGTTATAGTATTCAAAGTCAATACCAGTTGGCATCACCTTAATGTATCTGCTGACTCCAACATTACGCAGATATTCTTTAGTAGACTCAGTTGGCGCAAAAACTGCATCAGTTTTATTAGCAAAATTTCTGATCAAAAAATGTGAGAGTCGATTGGCAAAGAACTTACGTATAAACAATATATTAGGAACATAGTGAGCATATTTTTCAAGACGGGTATGATAAGTGAAGGCTAGAGGTAGATTAAACTCTTCTGCTAATTTCCTTCCTTTATTGCCCAGCCAAAATGGATGATGGGCATGAACTAAATCAAAATCTTCAGCCTGAAAATCTTTTTTTATCTGCGGTGAATAAATATTGGTAACCGGAAATTCTAGACCTGCTTCTTCATAATAATATATAGAGTTACAGCGAATAATATTTTTTTCATCTTCATTTTGGATTTTATTTTTATATTCAGGAGCAAAAATTTTGACTTCATGCCCTTTTTTTCTCAGCGCTTTAGCTAAACGCTGAATCGAAATCGGAACTCCACCAATCACCGGAAAATAATTATTAGTAAACATCGCAATTTTTAGGTTTTTATTTTTATATTCATTTTCAGCATAAGCAAAATCACGGTAGTAGTTAACTTCTTTATTAATTTCTTTGTGAAATATATAAAATACTGTTAAAGCAATGAATAATACTAATAAAATATTGATATAATTAGCATAAAAGAAAGACTGCAGTGCAACCCAAATATTAACTAACAGCTTTGAGGGTAAACCTGGATTGTTTTCTAAACGCTCTACCTTGACCTTTATCCCATCGTCATTTACATTTACCAAAAGATAGTGATAGAAACTCTTATCGCTATCAAAAATAAGTTCACCTCCAGCACCACCACTTATATAATAATCAACACCTTTAATTTCTTCCTGATGAAAGATTTCTATATTAGAAGAAAAAACAGCATCAATATTATATTTTGTAAAAATCTCCTGATAATAATTCCTTAACTGTTGATTACTTATATATTTTATACTGTCATCTATTAAATATTCTGTATCCACTTTAAGGGGAGCTTTATTCATTATTATAAATTTTTTCTGATAACCTTTAGCTTCTTCTAATTCATTTTTTAACCACTGCTGCTGCCAATTTAAATTGGTGTTCTCGGTAGTATCCAAAAATATAAAATATGAATCATCAATTTGAAAAGAATAGTAAAAAGGACCGAAATATTTATAAAAGTTTTCATTACCACCATCTTTAATTTCTCTACGTCCGATTGCAGTTAAAAAAGGTATTTCCATTTTTTCTAGAGTTCTATAAAAGACCCTATATTTACTTTCATCTCCATCTCGAAGATTATTACCTGTTGAAACTATAAAATCAACATCAGCCTGATTGATTTTTTCTAAAATTCTGTTGTCAAAAATAGCAATTGAGTTCTTAATGTTGCCCACAACTGCAAAGTTATAGCTGTCACTTTGGATTTTTTCTTTAATTATATCCATATTTTTTACATTTACAGCATTAAAGTCCTGAATTGTGTAAGGAGCATAAATTTTGTATGTTATTAATACTAAAATAATTATAATGAAGATTGTAAGATAGATTTCGCTTTTATTCTTCATCTTTTATGCCTCCTCTAATAATTAAATAGAAAAAATCAAAAATACCAATAAAGATACCGATGTATTTACTAAAAAATCGCCAATAAAATAACAGGGGAAACAGATCTTTTTTAGCCACAAATCTAGCAAATAATAGCGAATATCCACCTTCAGCAATTCCGGCTGCTCCAGGAGTTGGTGCAAAGTACATAATAAAAACTACTAGAATCTGCATTGTTATAATTTGATAAAAAGAAATACTATAACCTAACCCCTTCAATATTAAAAAAGTAAAAGAAAATTCTGCTAAAAGAAAAATAATTGTAAAAATCAAAGATAAAAAGACAAATATTTTTTTACCCTGAATAAAAAAAGCCAGATCTTCTGAAAATAATTCTAGATGTTTAAAAATATATAAAATAATTTTTCTAAATCTTTTTTTACTTAGTAAATGTCTTTTTTTAAGAAAATAAAATAACTTATAAATATATTTCATAATCAACTGCTTTTGTCAAGCGAAAAATGTACCACCCTACCAATCGAATTGTGTACCACCTAGTTTAAAAAAGAGAAGGAGAAGAAAATACTCCTTCTGTAG
>NZ_SOEF01000043.1 GCF_004366375.1 Halanaerobium congolense | reverse complement strand
CTATTATTGTAATTGGAGATATAAAAAATATTAAGCAAAGCAGCAAGCTTAAGTCTTTTGTCCAAATACCAATTCAGAGATTAGTTGAACTAATTAAATATAAAGCTAAATTAAATGGTATAAAAGTTGTTAAAATTAATGAAAGCTATACTTCTGGCTGTAGTGCACTAGATCTAGAAAAAATAAATAAAAGCAACTATAATAAATCCAGAAGAATTAAAAGAGGTCTCTTTAAAACTAATCAAGGTCTATTAATTAATGCAGATCAGAATGGCAGTCTTAACATTCTTCGCAAATACCTAAAAAATAAATGTATTCTCAGACCTATTAAACAGGCGAGAGATAATGGATATGTGGCCAATCCGTCAAGATTAAGGGTATCCTAATAACTTAGGCGGCAACCTTAAACAGTGCTTGTATGTTCTGTTTAGATAGGGAGTGCCTCTGGTGCGACTTAAAAACCAAACATCTTGTAAACTAACCTAGTAATATAGGTTGAGTTTTAATCTATATGAAGTAGTTAGAAGAACCATCTACATCTATGATTTAGATGGTGAGGTTCACAGATATTTGAATGACTAATAACAAATAATAATTAAGGGGATAAAAGCAAAACTGTAAGATTAAATTACAGTCTGTTTTTATCCTTTGTTCTTTTCATAAACGATTTATAATTTCTCCTACATCTTCAAAAACATAGTTAAAATATTTTTCATTATCTTTTAAATCTTTTAAGTCCTCTCTTTTAGTTTCTCCACTTAAGACTAAAATTCCGGTGATGCCGGCCTCATAAGCCATTTTCATATCAGTATACAAACGATCTCCAACCATCGCCACTTCCGATTTCTTAAGCTTAAATCTCTTTAAAATAAATTCTACTGTTAATTTAGATGGCTTACCGATTATCAAAGGTCTTTTACCAGTTGAAGCTGCTAATAATTCTATCATTGCCCCGGTGTCCGGCTGAGTTTTATCTCCTTTTAACGGGCAGACTAAATCAGGGTGGGTTGCCACATAATTTACACCAGATAATATTAGTTCATGGGCATCCCAGAGCTTTTTATAAGTTAATGTTTTATCAAAACCTAATACTACATAATCAACTTTTTCCGGTTTTTTTCGAATCTCTTTTTCTTTATTTACAATTTGATGACCAAATTTCTCCATTTCTTTTTTTAAAGATTTTGTTCCTAAAAGATAAATTCTTTTCCCTTGTTTTCTTCCCTGATCTGCAAGATAAGCAGCTGTAGTTTCTCCTGAATTAATAATTTTTTCAGGTGGAAGATCAATTTTCATTTTTGAAAGTTTTTGCTGATAATCATCTCTGTTTCTTGACGAATTGTTAGTTAATAAAATATAATCCCGGTTTGCTGCTTCTAGTTTTGTTAAAAAATCAAGAGTTCTTGGAAGTATTTTGTTTTCTAAATAAATTGTACCATCCATATCTAAAATAAAAAATTTTATATCTTTTAAATCACTCATCAGCTTCTCCTTTCAAGCAGTAAAAAATATTTTTAAATCAATAAAACGACTATAAGAAGAGAGCCCGGGCATAACAGCTCAGGCTCCCTGGCTTAAAATTCTAATTTATATTTCTACAGTCTTTAAAATCTAATTTCCAAACAGCTCTGTATAATCCTGCAGAACACTATCTGCCTGAACATCTGCTTTATTTAGAGCATCTTCCGCAGAGGATACACCGGTAAATGCTTCTTCTACGGCAGTATCGACTATGTCTCTGATTTCTACAAAGTTACCAAGTAGTACACCATTAGCTGCAGGTGATTGAACACCACTTAATATCTGTAGAAAAGCTGTTAAATAATTTGGGTGATCGCTGAACCAGCGATTATCCATTAGAGTTTTTACAGCAGCATTTGTAGATGGGAAATAACCGGTATCTTTATGCCACTGAATAGTTACATCAGTTCTGCTTAAATATTTAAAGAATTCAACAACAGCTTTATATTCCTCATCACTGTGACCCTGCATTACCCAGAGTGAGGCTCCACCAATTACAGAGTTACCAATTCCATAACCCTCAAAGCGAGGTAAGAAAGTAGTTCCTACTTCAAAATCAGCAGATTCTATAATAGAGCTTAGAGAAGAAGTTGACTGAATTAACATTGCAACCTCGCCAGCTAAGAAATCCTGGTTTGCAGAATATTCACGACCACCATAAGCAATAACATCTTTTTCAACCAGGTCAGTCCAGCTTTCTAAGACCATTTTAGCAAATCTCTTATCAAGATATACTTCACTGGCTCTTCCTTCGCGTCCATTAATATTATTTGCATAAGGAACATTATGATAAGCATGCATCTGTTCTAAAATCCAGGCAGGCCAGCCAAAAGATAGACCATGATTAGCTGCTCCGCTTTCAATTATTTTTAAACCCATTTCTTCTACATCTGTCCAGGTATCAGGAGCTTCCATAATACCTGCTTCTGCAAAAGCATCTTTGTTGTAATAAAGCATTGCGGTTGAAGAGTTAAAAGGCATAGAGTAGAGATTTCCGTCAACACTGTAATAGTTTAAAATAGGCTGAATAACACTGCCGAAGTCAATTTCACCTTCTGCAATTTCATAAACAGGAACAATTGCTTCACTATCTAACATTGTTTGAGTACCAACTTCGTAAACCTGAATTATGTGAGGGGGATTTCCTGAACGTACAGCTGAGATTCCCTGAGTTAATGTTTCTGCATAACTACCGGTAAATTGAGCTGTCACATGAATATCAGGATGTTCTTCATTAAATCCATCAACAATTCTTTCTACTGCAGCTGTCCGGCCACCACTCATAGCGTGCCAAAATTCTAGTTCGATTGTCTGGGCTGAAACCATTGCTGCACTAAAAGCAAAGAGAGTGACTAAAGTTAAAATAATAATAGTTTTTCTGAGCATAAATTTTCTCCATTTATTTAAATAAATGAAGATTACACCTCCTTTTTGTGATGAAAAATGATTCAGCGATATAAACTTAAGATCTAATCAAGTTTGACTTTGGACTCACCCCCCAGTTTTAAAATTAATTTATTGAGTTTACTTTTATTTATCCCTCCTTTGATAAATAACAATCCCTATAAATTATATATTATTTATCCTGCTGCATAGCAAAGCCTTCGACAAGACTTTTCTGCAGAGTTAAATAAACTAATAGTGGTGGGATAACGCCAATGATCAGAGCTGCCATAATTACATTCCACTCCGGTTGTGCATCTGAAGGAATTAACATTTTTAAACCTATTTGTACTACTCGAACCTGAGCACTGTTGGTAGTTACCAGCGGCCATAAATATTGATTCCAGACCCAAATAAATTCGATAGTAAAGAGAGCAACTATATTACTTTTAGAAAGTGGGATTAAAATTGACCAGAGAAATCTCAGTGGAGTAATGCCATCTATTAAGCTGGCCTCCAGCAGTGACTCTGGAACTGTCATGTAAAATTGTCTAAATAAAAGCACTCCGGTTGCACTGGCGAAAAAAGGGATGGTTAGTGCATAGTAGGTATCAAGCCAGCCTAAATTATCCATCAATTGATATGTCGGTACAATCCGAATTGGCAGAGGCAGCATATGAGTAATTAAGATCAGAATAAAGAGAATGTTTTTGCCCGGGAAATCCCCAAAATAGACAAAGGCAAAGGCTGCCGAGACTGAGAGAATAATTTTTCCGACTGCGGTAACAACTGAGATAAAAGCACTGTTAAAAAGTAGTTTGCCCATATTTGATCGCTGCCAGGCTTCGCGATAGTTATTAAGCATATTATCTCCAAATTGTAATTTAGGTGGAGATGAATAGACCTCATTTATATTTAAAGTACTAACCATAAAAGCATAAATTATGGGAAATGAGACTAAAATTACAGAAATTATTAAAAAAAGGTGAATAAAAATTGTAGTTGATTTTTTTCGTTTCATCCTAAATTCGCCCCTTTACTGATAAAATACTTTTTCGCCGGCATATTTAAATTGAATGATTGTTATAATTGCTACAAAAACAAAGAGGATAATTGACTGAGCTGATGCATAACCGGTCCTCATACTCAAAAATGCATCTCTAAATAATTTATAAGTAACTATATCTGTGGCTCGAGCTGGTCCTCCTTGAGTTAATACATCAACAACTCCAAAAGTTAAAAAGAAGACCTGTAGAGTATTCATAATCAAGAGGAAAAATGTAATTGGCGAAATTAAAGGAAAAGTTATTTTCCAGAATTTTGTAACCGGACTGGCACCATCAATATCAGCTGCTTCTAAAAGTTCAGGAGAAACATTCTGCAGAGCAGCAATGAAAAAGATAAAATTATAACCGAGCATTCTCCAGCTGGAAGCAATAATTATTAAGGTAAAAGCTGCTGTACCATTGTTGATCCAGTTGAAATCTAGAGTAGTTAACAGTTTAATATAATAAGACATGATACCTACATTTGGGTGCAGCAAAACCCCCCAGATAATACCAGCAAAGGCAAAAGAAAAGGCAAAGGGCCAGATCAATAAACTTTTATAAATTTTTGCACCTTTAATTTTTTTATTAGTAACTACTGCCAGAATTAAGGCAGAAGAAATTGAAATAAAGACTGTAATTGCTGTAAAAACAAGTGAGCGAGTTAAACTGTTCCAGTAAGCCGGTGAAGTTAACAAGCGTTGGAAGTTTTCTATTCCCACAAAAATCTGTCTGTTGCCAAAAGGAGTAGAGCGAAAAAAACTTAAGTAAAGTGATTGAGCTGAAGGATAAATTAAAAAGGTTGTAACAATAATAATAGATGGAGCAATTAAAAGATAGGCCAAATATCTGTATTTTTTAGCAAACTTACTATTCAATCTGATTACCCCCGTTTTTATAATATTTTGAATTTTTAATATAAAAAAGTTACTTACATCAATATATTTCTCTATGTAATTAAAAAGACCTGCTAAAAAAATAAAATTATTATCATTTATAATTTAAATTTATTGATATAATTTGCAGCTGCATTCAAAAAGTTATATTATATAAGTAAATTAAATTATAATTAACTTAAGCAAATAATGATAGAGGGAAGTGAATATAATGAAAACAAAAATTATTGGTCATCGTGGTGGAGCGACTGGATATCCAGAAAACACTTTAATTGCTTTTAGAAAAGCGGTAGAATTGGGAGCAGACGGAGTAGAATTTGATGTGCAGTTAACAAAAGATGGAGAAGTTGTAGTTATTCATGATGAATTTATTGATCGGACAATGAATGGCAGTGGTTTGGTTAAAAATCATACATTAAAAGAGTTAAAAGAGATGAATGTAGGAGAATTTTTCAGCAGCGATTTTAAAGAAGAAAAAATACCAACTTTAAAAGAAGTGCTGGAAATTGTAAAGGGCTTAGAAATTATCAATATTGAATTAAAAAATTATCTTAGCTATCCCAAATTAGAGGAAAAAGTTTTAAAGCTTGTGGATCAATTTAAAATAAGAGATAAGGTTATCATTTCTTCTTTTAATCACTATAGTCTAGAAAAGGTAAAAAAATTACAACCAGCAGCTAAAACCGGTGCTTTATTAATGTCTAAAATGATAAATCCTTCAGATTATGTATTTAAACGGGGTTTTAACAGTTTACATATGCATTTTTTAACTTTTGATCAAAAAATAATAGAAAAATCACATTTTATGGGAATAGAAACCTGTGCCTATACTGTGAATTACCCTTCAGCAGCAGCTGATCTATTAAAAAATGGAATAGATATGATTATCACAGATGATATTGAAATGGTTCAAAAAGTACGAGAAAAGAATGATATCATTTAGATAAATACCAAGTCCAGTAAATAATAAAATTTGAATTTTTTGACTATAAATAGTATAATTAAAAAGTAGACAAAAAAGTAGACAAAAAAGCTATAAAACAATTAACTATTAAATAAATAATTCGAAAATATCCAGTTGTTTTTTTGTCACTTGGTTTAGTCAAAAAAATATAAGAGGTGATCAAAATGTTAAGAAAGCTCCATTCTCTTAAATCATTTGAGGTCCACGGGCGAGATGCGAAATTAGGTAAAGTCGATGATTTTTACTTTGATCAAAGTCAATTTGTAGTTCGTTATTTGGTTCTTGATACGGGGAACTGGTTAAAACAAGAAGAAACTTTGATTTCAACTCATGCCATTGATAATATTGATTATGACAGCAAAAAAATTATGGTTGAGTTAACAAAAGATCAGCTTGAAGATTCTCCAAGTATTAAAAAGAATGAACCAATTTCGAAAGTAAAAGAGCAAGAAATTATTGATTATTTTGGTTGGCCTGATTATTGGGAAAAAACTCATTCTAGTGATAGTGAGCTGATTCATGCTGGTATAAGTGAACGCAAAAAACTGCTTGATTTTAAAGTTCTTGAAAAAGAAAAAGAAGCTCAAGAAAAAGCAGAAATAGCTAAAACAAATTTAAGAAGTGTGGAAGAAGTTAGGGGTTACAAAATTCACGCTAAAGATGAAAACTTTGGTCATATAGAAGATTTTTTTATTGAAGAAGAAGATAGCTGGATAATAAGATATATTCTAGTCGATACTGGAAAAAAGATTGAGGGTAAGAAATCTGTTTTAATTTCACCTGATTGGATTCACAGTATTAGCTGGCATGGTAAAGAAATTTTTGTAGATAAAGACAAAGATCAAATAGCTTCAGCACCAAAATATGAAGAAGAAAAATCAAAAAATTTGCTTCCTAAAAGCTATGAAGAAATGCTCTATGATCATTATGATGAAGATAAATATTGGTAAAATAGATAGAATTACGAAAAGAGTCCCGTACGGGACTCTTTTTTTTTAGACTATTTTAGGGATTTAAAATTAAATACTTTAAATTAGTAATGATTATTGCTATAATTAAATAGCAGATTAAACATATATTCACTTATTTAAAAATGTCTTAAATTTTACTGATATTTTTCTAAGTTAAGAGTATAATAATTTTAACTATATTAAAAAGTTTAGATGATGTCTTTAATTAGAAATATTTTTTTAATAAAAATGGAGGGGATATTTAGTGAAGGATGGTAAATTTAAATTAAAGGCCCCTTTTGAGCCCAAAGGTGATCAACCCGAAGCTATAGAAAATTTAGCTAAAGGAATAAAAAAAGGATATCGCCATCAAACCCTGCTTGGCGCTACAGGTACTGGTAAAACTTTTACAATGGCTAAACTGGTGGAAGAGGTAAATAAACCAACCCTGGTTATTGCCCATAATAAAACATTGGCAGCTCAGCTGACCAGTGAGTTTAAGGAATTTTTCCCAGATAATGCAGTTGAATATTTTGTGAGTTATTATGATTATTATCAGCCTGAAGCTTATGTACCTCAGACTGATACCTATATAGAAAAAGATGCATCGGTAAATGACGAAATTGAAAAACTTAGGCTTTCTGCTACTACTTCGCTTTTTGAACGACGTGATGTTTTAATTGTAGCAAGTGTATCCTGTATTTATGGCCTTGGTTCTCCTGATGATTATCTAAATTTATCCTTAGATTTAGAAGTGGGTAAAATTATGGACCGGAAAGAAATTACCAGGAGCCTAACTTTTATGCAGTACAGCCGCAATGATATGGATACTTCTCGCGGCCACTTTCGAGTTAAGGGTGATGTTATTGATATTTTTCCAGCCTACCGGGATATAGCAATTAGAGTTGAGCTTTTTGGTGATGAGATAGATAGAGTGACCAGAATCAATACGGTAACAGGTGAAGTAGAGGCTGAAATAGATGAGATGACAATTTATCCGGCCAGCCACTTTGTTACTCCGGAAGCTAAGGTTGAAAGAGCAATTAAAACAGTTAAGTCTGAGTTGGAGGAGCGATTAAAAGAACTGCGGGCAGAAAATCGCCTAGTTGAAGCCCAGCGCCTAGAACAGCGGACTCGTTATGATTTGGAGATGCTGGAGCAGATGGGATTTTGCTCAGGAATTGAAAACTATGCCCGCCATTTGGCAGGACGTGAACCCGGCTCCAGACCGATGGCTCTGTTGGATTATTTTCCAGATGATTTTATGGTTATTATTGATGAGTCACATATGACAGTTCCTCAAATTGGAGGAATGTTTGCCGGTGACCGTTCACGTAAGGAAAAATTAGTTGAATATGGATTTCGGCTTCCTTCTGCCTTAGATAACAGGCCGCTTAATTTTGAAGAATTTGAACAGGTTGTGCCGCAGACGGTTTATGTTTCTGCAACTCCAGGACCTTATGAGAGGGAGCACAGCCAGCAGATAGTAGAGCAGATAATTCGTCCAACAGGACTTGTGGATCCTGAAATAGATGTTAGACCAACTAAAGGCCAAATAGATGATCTGCTGGAAGAAATACGGCAGGTTGTTGAAGATGGAGAAAGAGTTCTAGTAACAACTTTGACTAAGAAGATGTCAGAAGACTTGACAGAATATCTGGCTGAAGCTGGAATTAGAGTCCGCTACCTTCATTCTGATATTGATACAATTGAGCGCTCAGAGATTATTCGCGATCTGCGTTTGGGAGAGTTCGATGTACTGGTAGGTATTAATCTTTTGCGGGAGGGACTTGATTTACCGGAAGTTTCTCGGGTGGCAATTTTAGATGCTGATAAGGAAGGGTTTCTTCGCTCACAGCGGGCCTTGATTCAGACAATTGGTCGTGCCGCTCGTAATGTTGGCGGTAAGGTTATTATGTATGCCGATAAAATAACTGATTCAATGAAGTTTGCTATCGATGAAACTGAAAGAAGAAGAGAAATTCAGATCCAGCATAATAAAGATAATAACATTACACCAGAAACTATTATTAAACCAGTTCGTGATGTTGTAAAACCGGTGGATATGGTAGTTTCCGAAGATAAAAGCCGCTATTATGACAAAAGTCAGGACAACGAAAATCCTGATGATAATACTCAAAATTATAATAATATGACACGCAAAGAGATTCAGCATTTAATAATAGATTTAGAAGCTGAAATGGAATCAGCAGCAGATAACTTAGAATTTGAGATTGCTGCTCAGATTAGAGACGAAATAGAAGAATTAGAATCAAAATTGGAAGAATAATAATAAATATTTTTAGGTACCAGGTACCTAAAACGATTTCTTGTACCTGGTACCTATTAAATAAAGAGGTGTAATTTTAATGGGATTAGAACGTTTAATAGTAAAGGGTGCTGAAGAGCACAACCTTAAAAAAGTAGATATTGATATACCACGAGATAAACTGATTGTAATTACAGGTTTAAGTGGTTCCGGTAAGTCTTCACTGGCATTTGACACCATCTATGCAGAAGGCCAGCGCCGGTATGTAGAATCACTTTCCGCTTATGCCCGCCAGTTTCTGGGCCAGATGGAAAAACCCAAGGTGGAATATATAGAAGGTCTTTCTCCTGCAATTTCAATTGATCAAAAAACAACCAGCCGTAATCCGCGTTCAACTGTAGGTACGGTAACCGAAATTCATGATTATCTGCGTTTGCTCTACGCCAGAGTAGGGATTCCACACTGCCCTATCTGTGGTAAGGAAATTAAATCTCAGACAGTTGATGAGATTGTTGATCAGGTACTGGAACTGCCGGAGAGGACTAAAATCCAGATTCTGGCACCAATTGTTCGAGGTCGCAAAGGTGAGCATGAGCGCACTTTTCTGCAGGCTCAGAGAGATGGTTTTGTCAGAGCCCGGGTCGATGGTGAGACAATTCTTTTAGAAGAAGCAGAAAAGCTGGATAAGAATTTTAAACATGATATAGAAATTATTGTTGATCGGCTGGTAGTTAAGGATGGGATTAGAGAGCGGCTGGCTGATTCTGTAGAAACTGCTCTTGAATATGCTGAAGGTCTGGTAATGATTGATCAGATAGATGGTGAGATAACAACTTACAGTGAAAAATTTGCCTGTCCTGAGCATAATATTAGTCTGGAAGAAATGTCACCCAGAATGTTTTCCTTTAACTCCCCCTATGGAGCCTGTGATAACTGTGATGGTCTGGGAGTGAAAAAAGAATTTGATCCTGATTTAATACTGGATAAAGAAAAATCGATAGCTGATGGAGGAATTATTCCCTGGGCCAGCTCATCCAGCCGCTACTATCCTGCTCTTTTAGAGGCAATGGCAGAGGAGTATGATTTTAGCCTGGAGACAAAAATTGAGAATCTTGATGATCAGATTTTAGAAAAATTACTCTATGGTGATAACAAGAAAATTACCTTTCCCTATACAAATCGCTATGGTAAAACAAGAGACCATACCACCAGGTTTAAGGGAATAACAGGTTATTTAACGGAAAGAATGGATAAATCTGATAGTCCAGGGACACATAAGAGGATGGAAAGATATATGAACGAGATTCCATGTCATGTCTGTCATGGTCAGCGTCTCAAACCAGAAGTGCTGGCAGTAACAGTTGGTGGAATTTCTATTGCTAAATTTAGTTCCTTTACAATTAAAGAAGCTCACGAATTTATAGCAGGTGTAGAACTGGATGACCGCCGGACTAAGATAGGTAAGGAAATTTTGAAAGAAGTAAGAGAAAGACTGCGCTTTTTATTAGACGTTGGTCTTGATTATTTAAGCCTGGACCGATCTGCCGGTACACTTTCAGGTGGTGAAGCCCAGCGGATTAGATTAGCAACTCAGATTGGCTCAGGTTTAATGGGTGTCTTATATATTTTAGATGAGCCGAGCATTGGCCTGCATCAGAGAGATAACAACCGCTTGATCAGTACCTTAGAGCATATCCGGGATTTAGGAAATACTGTAATCGTAGTTGAACATGATGAAGATACAATTAGATCTGCTGATTATATTATTGATATGGGACCTGGAGCTGGAAAACACGGTGGAGAAATTGTAGCTGAGGGATCTCTGGCTGATATTATAGAGGAAGAGCGTTCACTTACCGGACAGTATTTATCAGGGAAAAAGAAGATTCAGGTACCTGCAGACAGGTATCCGGCTGGAGAAAAGTGGCTCAGTATCAAAGGTGCCAGGCAGCATAATCTAAAAAGTATAGATGTGGACTTTCCTTTAGGCACCTTTACCTGTGTGACCGGAGTTTCAGGTTCAGGAAAAAGTACTCTGATTAATAATACTCTTAAGAGAAAAATGATGCGGGAACTTCACGATTCAACTCTGCATCCGGGTGAGCATGATGAAGTCCAGGGAATGGATCAGATTGATAAAGTAATCAATATTGATCAGTCACCAATTGGCAGAACTCCTCGCTCTAATGCTGTAACTTATACAAAAGTTTTTAATTATATTAGAGATGTTTTTGCCAGCACTCCGGAGGCTAAACAGCGTGGATATGAAATTGGACGCTTCAGTTTCAATGTTAAAGGCGGCCGCTGTGAAGCCTGTAAGGGGCAGGGAATTGAAGAAATAGAGATGCACTTTTTACCTGATGTTTATGTCCCCTGTGATGTCTGTAATGGTAAACGTTATAACCGCGAAACCTTAGAAATTAAATATAAAGGTAAAACTATTGCTGATGTGCTGGATATGACAGTGGAAGAGGCTGTCGAGTTTTTTGAAAATATAGAACCAATTCGCCGTCGGCTGCAGACACTTTATGATGTCGGTCTCGGCTATATAAGACTTGGTCAGCCAGCCACTACATTTTCTGGTGGTGAAGCACAGCGAATTAAAATTTCCAAAGAGCTTGGAAAAAGAAGTACAGGAGAAACCCTCTATTTGCTGGATGAGCCAACAACCGGTCTTCATTTTGCTGATATCAAGAAATTGTTGGAAGTACTGCACCGCCTGCGTGAAGATGGTAATACAGTAATTGTCATTGAGCACAATCTGGATGTAATTAAATCGGCAGATTATCTAATTGATTTAGGACCAGAAGGTGGAGAAAAAGGTGGAGAGGTAGTTGCCACCGGTACTCCAGAAGAGGTAGCTCAGAATGAAAATTCTTATACCGGTAAATTTTTAAAAGAAGTGTTATAGAGTTAAAACGTTAGGTACCAGGTACAAATGGGCCCATTTGTACCTGGTACAGAAGAATAAATTCACAAGTTTAAATTATCCCTTCCATTATATGGATAAAGATGATATAATAATATTACTTTAAATCCAATAAATGGAAGGAGATATCAATATGCCAAGAAAAAATCGTGTCTGGTATCCAGGAGCTATTTATCATATTGTCAGTAGGGGTAATCGACAGGGTCACCTATTTAGAGATAATCGCGACTATACTTTTTATTTAGAAATACTAAAGAAAATAAAAGAGGAATGTAATTATTCATTACTGAGTTATTGTTTGATGACAAACCATATTCACTTACAAATTAAAACTGAGAAAGATCCAATTTGGAAGATTATGCATCGAATTAATCTATTCTACGCAAGATATTTTAATTATAAATATGATTTAAAGGGGCATGTGTTTCAGGGGCGATATCATTCAAAGGTTATTGAAGATGATTTTTATAATATTGGTGTCAGTAGATATATTCATTTAAATCCAGTTGAAGCCTCCATTGTTGAAAATGCAGATGAATATAATAGGAGTAGTTATCCGATTTATTTAGCACAAAAAGATAGTGAGTTGGTAGAAACTGATCATATTTTAAACTTCTTTGAAAATAATTGTAATTTATATAAGAAATTTGTTGAATCAAATGAGATTAATAAGGAGTTAGATAAAGAAATAAAACTTGAAATAGACTTGTGATTAATTTTACTTGTACCAGGTACAAAAACCCCTTTTTGTACCTGGTACCTATAAGTGATATAATTAAAATATAATTGGAGGTGCAGAAATTGGAGAAATCTACTAGAATCAAAGAAATATTACAGTCTAAAGCTGCTGCATTTATTATGGCTGCAGCCATAATTTTGATTGCCTTACTGGCCAGGCTGGAAGTCATAGAACCACTTATTATTTTATTTGTAATCTACTGCAGTTTGAGTTTTGCAAAAAAAGGTGCAGTTTATTCAACTATTTTTGCAATTTCTGTACTTGCAATTCAGGATTTATATAATCTCCAGATAGATATAGCGCAGTATTTAATTGAAGTATCTGTAATAATTATTGCCTCATTTTATATTTATAAAAGTACCTCCAGTTTAAAAACATTAAATTTTGAACTCAGAGAACGGGTTAAAGAGCTGACAGGGCTTTATAGGATTTCAGAAGCAGCTGAAAGTTCAAAGACTGATCTTGATCAGTTATTAAATGAAGTTGTTCAGGGAATTCCACCATCTTACCAGTTTTCGAAAGACTGTGAGGCAAGAATTATTTATCAGGGAAATGAATATCAGACTTCTAATTTTAGAGAAACAGAATGGAGCCAGCAGAACCCTCTGAAAATTAATAATAAAGAGGTAGGAAAAATTGAGGTTGTTTATTTAGAACAACACCCAGTGCAGGATCAGGGAACAGTATTTTTAAAAGAAGAATTTGATTTACTTAATTCAATCACAGCTAAAATCACCAATATTCTAAAAAATTTAGAACAGGAAAAAGAAATAAAAGAACAGCGCCGTTTTCTTTCTATAACTCTTAATTCTATTGGTGATGGATTAATCGTAACAGATAAAGAAGGTCGGGTTAAAAGATTGAACAGTATTGCTGAAGATTTAACCGGCTGGACTTTAGATGAGGCAAAAAATAAAGATATCAGAGAAATCTTTATTATTGTTAACTCAAAAACTGGGGTTGAAGTGAAAAATCCGGTTGAAAAAGTCTTAAAACATGGTAAAATTGTAGGTCTAGCAAATCATACAAAACTGATAGCCAGAGATGGTAGTGAATACCACATTGCAGACAGTGCAGCTCCCATTAAAACAGATGAAGACAATATTTATGGAACTGTAATGGTTTTTAGAAATGTCAGTAAAAATTATCAGATGCGAGAAATAATAAGGCAGAGAGAGAAGATGTTCTCTACAGCTATTAGTGAAGCCCCATTTCCAATTATGATTCGTTCAGATGATGGAGAAGTTATAACTGTTAACAGCAGTTGGGAGAATATTAGCGGCTATAAAAAAGAAGAAATCCCTGATATTGAAAGCTGGATTAATAAGGCTTATCGGGGTAGGAAGACTGAAATGAAGGGAATTATTAAAGATGCTTTTTCACATAACAAGGAAAAAGCTGGTGATTTTGAGATTCAGACTAAAAATGGGGAAAAAAGAATTTGGGAATTTAGTACGGCTTCTCTTGGAACTGATGAAAAAGGGCGTAAACTTTTAATTAGTACTGCTGTAGATATTACCCGCCGTAAAAAAGCAGAAAAAGAATTAAAGAAATTGAATGAAATTTATAGAACCTTAAGTATGGTCAATCAGCTGATTGTTAGAGAAAAATCTCTCAACAATTTGCTGCAGGAAGCAGCCCAGATAACCTCTGAGTATGGAAAATATCAAAATATCTGGATTGGGAAAATTAATTCGAGTCATGAAAAAATTAAAATACTGACAACTATCGAAAATAACTGCAGCTATATCAAAAAAGGGGACAGTCACGATTTAAAGCTGGAAAATCAAGTTTTGAATTTTAAAGAAGAATTAATTGAGCAGGGAAAAGACAGTTTAGTTATCAACAGCTCTCAAAATCTAAATGAACTGGAATCGCTGCCGGATAATCACTGCGGCTCCAGGGCCTTTTTTCTACTTAGAGCTCTTGGTAAACCCTGGGGTGTTTTTTCTTTCTGCACAGCTGAAGAAAACCATTTTGATCAAAGGGAAATTGAATTATTAAAGGAACTGACTGGTGATATTTCACTGGGAATTGAAAAGATTATAAATGAGCAGAGACGGCAGGAGTCGGAAAGAAAATTAAAAATAAGTGAAAAGAGATACAGACAGTTATTTGAAAACTCTCCCGTTGGAATTTTCAAAACTACTTCTGATGGTAGAGTACAGATGATTAACCCCCATCTTGCTAAAATTTTGGGATTTGATTCAGTTGAGGAAACCATAATGCACTATAATCATCTGGGCCAGGAATTATATGTTAATCCGGAACGGCGCCAGCAATTTATAAGTCAGCTAAAAGAAGAAGGAATGATTAATAATTTTGTCTATCAGGCCTATGATAAAAACAAGAATATTTTGTGGCTGGAGATGAATGCCCGGGTCAGCAAAGAAAAGAAAGATGAAAACTTTGCGATTGAAGGATTTAGCTGGGATATTACAGAACGTAGAGAAAGTGAAGAGAAAATTAAATATCTTGGATTTCATGATAAACTGACTGGATTATATAATCGAGCTTTTCTGGAAGAGGAAATAAAAAGGGTGGACACTCCCCGCCAGCAGCCAATCAGTATAATTATGGGAGATCTAAATAATTTAAAACTGATCAATGATACCTACGGACATCAGGTTGGAGATCAGCTGATTAAAAGTGCAGCTGAGATGATCAATAATTCCTGTCGGGATGAAGATATAATTGCCCGCTGGGGTGGAGATGAATTTGTGGTACTGCTTCCTCAGACTACTGTAAGGGAAAGTGAAGTAATTATTAAAAGGATTAATCAGCAGATAGAGCAGGAAGAGGGAGAGCTCGCAGTTTCGATTTCACTGGGAACAGCTTCCAAAACAGATACGGATCAGGATTTGATGTCTGTCTTAAGTAAGGCTGAAGACAGAATGTATAAAAATAAAATTTCCAGTCGAAAAAGTGCCCGCAGCAGTGTGCTTTCAGCATTTTTGACTTCTTTAAAAGAAAAGAGTTCAGAAACTGAAGAACATGTCCAGCGGATGAGTAAAATGGCAAAAAGATTTGGCGAAAAAGTTGGACTATCAAATTCTGAACAGGATAGACTTTATCTTCTGACCCAGATGCATGATATCGGTAAAATTGCAGTTTCTGAGGAAATTTTAAATAAACCTGGTAAATTAAATGAAGAGGAATGGGAAATAATTAAAAAACATACCGAAACTGGTTTTAGAATTACTTCTAATTTTGAAGATTTTGCTCATATTTCATATGAGATATTACACCACCATGAGCGCTGGGATGGCTCCGGTTATCCAGAAAGTCTGGCTGGGGAAGATATACCACTTCTCTCAAGAATGTTGACCATTATTGATTCTTATGATGTAATGATCAGCGGCCGCCCTTATAAAGAGGCAATGACTGAAAAAGAAGCAGAATCAGAACTAAGATTCTGTGCCGGAAGCCAGTTTGATCCGGAGTTAGTGGATAAATTTATTGAAAGCTTATAAAAATTATTGGTACCAGGTACAAATCGATTGATTTGTACCTGGTACAGAAGAAATAAATCACAAATAAAAGGTGATAGAATGAAAGTCTGCTCGCAAACCTCGAGGGCTTGCCCCGAGGAAAGAGAAGACGGTATTGAATTTTAAGTATTATATTTAGATATTAAATATTCTAAAAACAAGAACAAATGTTTGTCTAACCTCTTTGTTTATGGTATAATATTAGTGAGGAGGTGAAAGCATGACAGGTAAAAAAA
>NZ_SOEF01000042.1 GCF_004366375.1 Halanaerobium congolense | reverse complement strand
CATTCTGAATATTTTTATTATAATTAAAATTAGTGGTGATCTATTACTATTTACTTACATTTTATGGTAACTATCATATTTTATTTGACGTTATCAAATTATGATGAATTTAAATTGACTTAAATTGTAACCTTATTTTAAGCTTAAAACACATATTTTTTTTTAATTTCAAAAGAACAAAATGTCCTTCGTGTAATACAGTAAGGTTAAATTTGTTGATAGCGGAAATTATGAAACTATAAATATTATCCATAACAAACCATTAGGTATAATTTCCTAGCTAAAAAAAAACTCCTCCCTAAAAAGGGACGAGAATACTCGTGGTGCCACCCTAATGACAGCTGTAGCTGCCTCTTAAATAGTTTTAACGGACTCAACCGGTTCAGCTTAATTAAATTATTTTCAGCTTCACAGCTCCAGACCGGATTCAAAAATTAACTGGCTGATTTACAGCTACCATCAGCTCTCTTATTTCAGTTAATAAATTTACTATTGTCTTTCACAGCTTCTAGATAGTTGGCTATTTGTTTGTTATGCTTATTATATTACAGCATTTTCCTTAATTCAAGTTAAATTTAATAAAATTTAACCAATAAAAGATAATTAACTTGTTATATTTATTTGTCATAAAAATAGAAAATTATTCTAAAAAAATCTTTTCCAATCTTTCACTTAAATTACAGACTATTTCATAATTTATAGTTCCACATAGTTTTGCAATTTCAGAAGCAGATATTTCTTCATTTTTTTGTTTTCCAATCAAAACAACCTCATCGCCAACTTTAACCTCATTAAGATGATCCACGCTGACAATTGTCTGTCCCATACAAACTCTCCCTCTAATGGGGGCCCTTTCTCCTCTAATTAAAACTTCACCCTGGTTTGAAAGGAGACGGGGATATCCATCTTTATAACCAACAGGTAAAACAGCAAGCTTTTCTTTAGTCTCTGTTTTATAAGTAGAACCATAACTAATAAAAGAGTTAGCTGGAAGTTCTCTAATTTGAATTATTTTTGTTTTAAATGCTAAAACTGGCTCTAAATCAGCTTCTTTATTTAAATCATTAGAAGGTAAAAGTCCATAGAGCATAATACCTGGCCTGATTAAGTCCAAATAAGTTTCTGGTAAATCTATAATCGCCGCACTGTTGGCAATATGAATCAGAGGTATCTTATCTTGTTCTTTATTTAAAGATTTTATAAGTGAATTAAATTTTTGCAGCTGTAAATAAGAATAATCTTTATCTGCTTCATCAGCCTGAGCCAGATGAGAAAAAAGACCTTCTATTTTTATAAATTCTAATTTCTCTACATATTTTAAAACATCATTAATTTCTTTAGGGAAAAATCCAATTCTTCCCATCCCAGTATCTATTTTTAAATGAACTTTTATAATTTTATTAAATTTAGAGGCGGCTTTATTTAAAGCCTTAATAGTTTCTAAACTAGCAGTAGTCTGAATTAAATCACCAGCTATAACGTCCATTATTTGAAACTCCAAAATTTCACCCAAAACTAAAATGGGTTTTTTAATTCCAGTATCTCTTAATTCAATTCCTTCCTCAGGACTACCAACACAGAAATATTCTACCCCTAACTGCGATAACTCCTTTGCAATCCTTACTGCTCCATGCCCATAAGCATTTGCTTTAACAACTGCAGCAATTTTAGTTCGACTTGAAATTTTACTGCGAATAAAATTATAGTTATTTTTTAAAGCGCTGAGATTGATCTCAATCCAGGTGGGCCTTTTTAACTGCAGTTCCATCCTTTTACCTCCATTTTTTAATAATTTATTGAAAATATCAGTTAAACGAATCAAATAAGCTAATGGTTTAGTTCCATTAGTTAAAGCAAAGGTTGAAATTCTAGCTACTGCTCCCGGCATATTTGCAGCAGAATCTGGATAAAAAATTCCTACCTCAATTTAATGAAGCAGGAATTTTAATCAATACTATATAATTTTATACAAATTATATCTTAAAGATTTTTCTCAATTTCTGCAGCTTCTCTTAAACCTTCAACAAAATCTTGAAAGGCCTGGCTTTGTTTCTGATTTCTTAACTGACTTTTAATTTGAGAACTTACCTCTTCAAAACTTCTAACTCCAGCTTCTCTAAAATCAGTTACTTTAATTATATGAAAACCAAATTGAGTTTTTACTGGTTCAGAACTAACTTCTCCCACATTTAGTTCCATTGCAGCATCACGGAAGGTTGCATCTAAGCCGCGTTCATCAGCTGTTATAAAACCTAGATCACCACCATTTTCTGAAGTAGGTCCCGTAGAGTGTTCTTTAGCCATTTCTGCAAAATCAGCACCATTATTAATCTCCGCTAATACTTCTTCTGCTTTTTCTTTTTCATCAAACAAAATATGGCTAACTCTTTTTTGTTCAGCTGTTTTAAACTGTTCTTGATTATTATTATAAAATTCTTGTGCTTCAGCATCACTAACTTCTACCTTGTTTACAATTTCTTCTCTTAGTTTATTAACTAAAAATCCATTCATATTATTTTCAAAAAACATATTTTTATATTGATCCATTGAGTCAAATCCCTGATTCTGAATAGCTTGTTCTAGTTGATCATCATTGAGATTGTTCTGCTGTTTTAAAGCATTTACCTGCTGGTCAAAGATATTATTCATTTCTTCATTACTAACTTCAATTCCTCTTTTTTTTGCTTCCTGGACAAGCAATTCGTTAGTTATTAACTGTTCTAACTTTAACTTGCGAAATTCTTCTATTACATTTTGTCCAGCTTCTGTCTGTAATATTACAGATGCAAATTCTTGATTTGACTGCAGTAACTGCATCAAAATATTTCTGACACCTGCAAACTGCTCAAGTTCCTGCATTGAAATTTCTTCTCCATTAACATAGGCTGCCACTTCAGGTGTTTCTTCTGTTACTGTTTCACTAACATCCTGAGCATCTTGAGCCATTACTGGAATAGATAAAACTAAAAGCATAATTGCTGAAATAATTAAAATATTTTTCTTTAAATTCATTAATAAACACTCCCAATTAAAATATTCTTAATTTATAATTAACTGCCTTTAATTATACCACAAATCCAGTGATTAGCAAGAATTTAGCGGCTTTTCTAATTAAATTTTAATTATTGTGAAATTCAATTTTTAGCTTATTAAGGAACAAAATGGCCTTCAGACAATCTGTAATATAGTAAGGTTAAATTTTGTTGATAGCGGAAATTATGAAACTATAAATATTATCCACAACAAACCATTAGGTATAATTTCCTAGCTAAGAAAAAAGAAGGTAAATTAATACCTTCTTTTGATTGTTATTTATTCTTCTAATTTAGGTTTTAAAACCCTTAACATAAATGCAGTTATAACTGTACCTGCGACTATTGCTAAAGCATAAAGGCCAAGATTAGTTACAACATTAGGGATTGGAAGTACGAAAATTCCGCCATGTGGTGCTTTTAAACCAACCCCAAACAACATTGATAGAGCACCTGTTACAGCAGAACCTGTCATAATAGATGGAATTACTCTAATTGGATCAGCTGCAGCAAAAGGAATCGCTCCTTCTGTAATAAAGGATATTCCCATAAACCAGGCCGGTTTTCCTGCTTCAATTTCCTGACGAGTAAATCTATTCTTAAATAATGTTGTTGCTAAAGCAAGTCCTAAAGGTGGAGTCATACCTGCAGCCATAATTGCTGCCATAGGTCCGTAAATTTCTGAACCTAAAAGACCGATTCCAAAGGTATAAGCTGCTTTATTAACTGGTCCACCCATATCAAAGGCCATCATTGCACCTAAAATTAATCCAAGTAAAACAGCATTTGTTCCGGTCATACCATTTAACCAGTTTTCCAAACCGTTCATAATTCCTTCTACAGGTGGTCCTATTAAATATATCATTAAAAGTCCGACTATTAAACTAGAGAGAAATGGTAAGACTAAAACTGGCATTAACCCCTGTAAGTTTTTTGGTAATTTTATAGTGTTTTTTAACCACTGTGTCAAATAACCAGCTAAGAAACCCGCAATAATACCACCTAAAAATCCAGCTCCAATACTGCTTGCCAGCATACCACCAATCATACCAGGAGCAATACCAGGACGATCGGCAATAGAGAAAGCAATATATCCAGCTAAAATTGGAACCATCAGAGCAAAGGCTGAACTTCCACCAATCTGCATTAGAGCAGCGGCAAGAGAACCTTCCTGTTCAGCTGCATTAATTCCAAAGACAAAAGAAAGAGCAATAGATAAACCTCCTGCTACAACAAAAGGAAGCATAAAGGAAACACCAGTCATTAAATGTTTATATGGACCAGATCTTTTTTCTTTTCTTTTTGCCTTTTCATCACTAACTTGACTTTGTAGATTAGAATTAATCTCTGTCTTTTCTCCTTTTTCTGCTTTTTCAAGTGCCTGATTAATTAGAGCTTCTGCATCATCAATTGCATCAGCTACAGCTACTTCTACAATTGGCTTACCAGCAAAACGTTCCTTGCTTACATTTGTATCAGCTGCAATAATAACTGCATCTGCTTCCTTAATATCCTGATCATTTAATTCATTTTCTACTCCTACTGAACCCTGGGTTTCTACCTTCATTTCTAAATCCATTTTTTTAGCCGCTTCTTCTAACGACTCTGAAGCCATATAAGTATGAGCGATTCCAGTTGGACAGGAAGTTACAGCAACAATTTTTTTCATAAATTATTCCTCCTTGTTTTTTACACAGACTGTTAATCTTATTTAAATTTTTTCTAAAATACCCATTATTTCTTCCTCATCTTTTGCCTCTAATAAATTATTTCTAAAATCATCATGAACTAAATTCCTTGAGAGCTGAGCTAATAATTTTAAATGTTCATCGTGAGATTCTTCAGGAACTGTGATTAAGAAAAATAAATGGCTTAACTTTTCATCCATTGATCCATAATCTATTCCTCTTTCAGAACGCCCAAAAGCAACTGCTGGTCTTTTAACAGCATCACTTTTAACATGGGGAATAGCAACACCTTTTCCAACTCCAGTTGTTCCTTTAGCCTCTCTTTCCATTGCTTTTTTTATTACTTCGTCTTTATCGGTAATCACATCATTTTCAGCCATTATTTCTATCATTTCTTTGATTACAGAATCCTTATCATTACTTTCTAAGTTCATTTTTATTAAATTTTTATTTATAAACTCATTTACTTCCATTATTATACCTCTTTTCCTTAATTTATTAGTAAATTTTTTCAACTTTGATACTGTTTTTTATTCTTTCAATTATTTCTTCATCAATTTTAGCAATAGAACCACTCTCAACAAAGGCAGTAGCTAACGCTGCCGCAAAAATTCCAGTATCTTTAAGACTTTCTTTTTTATCTATCTCAGCAGCCAGGCCAGCAACCATTGTATCTCCAGCTCCAACTGTTGTTTGAGAAATTTTAACCTGGGGTGTATATATTCTATATCCCTCTTCTGCAGATGCAATTAAAGCACCCTTATCACCTAGTGAAATCATAACAACCTGAACACCCTGATCTAATAAATATTTAGCTCCTTTTTTTAAATCTTGATTACTGCTAATTTTTCTACCCAGTAAATTTTCAATTTCTTCTAAATTGGGCTTAACTAAATATGGCTCTTTTTTTAGAGCTAGTTTAAATGCGTCACCAGAACTATCTAAAATAATTTTAGCATTTTTTTCTTTTGCTTTTTCAATAAGTTTCGCATAAATATTTTTTTCTATTCCATCTGGCAAACTACCTGATAAAACTACTGTTTTATTTTTTTCAACTGCTTTATTAAAGGTTTTCAAAAAGTCATTTATATCTTTTTCACTAACTTTTCCACTTTCATTAATTTCTGTTTCTCGATTGGTAAACTTTTCTTTAATTTTTAAATTTTGTCGCGTCTCAAAATCTGACCAAATAAAATTAGAATTTACTCCTTTATTTTCAAGCATAGAACTAATTATCCTACCATTATTACCACCTATTATACCTAAAGCCTGATTTTCGATTTTTAATCTTGTTAAAACTTCAGAAACATTGATCCCTTTTCCTCCAGCCAAAATATCCGTCTCTTTTACTCTATTTAATTTTCCTAATTTTAAATTTTCAAGAATTATTATTTTATCTAAAGCTGGATTTAAAGTAACAGTTAAAATCATTTACCCACCTCCTTAATAAATTAAGCTAAAATAACTTTAATTTTTTCTGACTTCAATTTTCTTTCTTTCTCTTCTTCAATTGAATCCGTAATAATAAAATCTATTTGATTTAATTCTGCAAACCTATAAAAATATTCTTCTTCCCATTTGCTTTGATCAAATAGAAGAAAATTTTCTCCAGCAATTTTTAAAGCAATTTCTTTTATTTTTGCTTCTCTTAAATCTGGCGTTGTTGCAGCAGAATTTAAAGTAAAACCATTTGAACCAATAAAACTTTTGTCAACCCTCAACTTCTTTAAATCATCTTCTGCCATTGGTCCAATCATAGCCTCTGTTGACCACTTGAAGTTTCCACCTATAACAACCAAATCACAGTCCAAATTAATTTCATTTATTTTGTTTATTATATGAAGCGCATGAGTCACAATTGTTAGATCCTTTTTATTTCCTAAATTATTAATTATATATCGTGTTGTAGTCCCAGCATCAATAAATATTGTGTCACCATTTTTTATTATTTCTGCTGATTTTTTCCCAATTTTTTGCTTTTCTGCAGCTAATTTATCTTCTTTTTCCTTGAAACTTGGTTCTAATTTACTGCTGCTGCTTAAGATAGCACCTCCATGTGTCCGACGAAGAAAACCATCTTTTTCAAGTTCACTTAAATCTCTTCTAATTGTTGCACGTGAAACATCAAATTCTTCACTAAGTTCGTTAACACTCGCTCTTTTTTCCTGTTTAAGTAAACTTATTATTCCCCTTTTTCTTTCTTCAGCAAACATTAACAAAACCTCTTTTCTGTATTTTTATGATTGTTTGTTTTCGTTTTCTTTCAATTATGATTATATAGTATTCGTTTTTGATTGTCAACATAATTTTCAAAAAAATTAAATTAATTAACATTATTTTTTTGCAAAAAAATAACCACTCCTTATATTCGAAGTGGTTATTAATTCTAACATATTCTTTTTTAATTTTTTTTTATCATATCAGCTGATTCAATTGATTCCAATATTTCTTCAATTTTATTACCCATTCCAGCTTCTACAGCTGCAACAACTGCCCCTTCTACAAAAGGAGCATCAGCTAAAACAACTTTTTCTCTAACTTCTTCTTCTAGCCAATCTAAAACCATATTCACACTCATTATGGCACTACCAAGATCAGCTAAAATTATTACTCCATCTTCCTTATAAATTTCATTTACAGCTGTTTCTATTGCATCAGGATCTGTACCAATATCACCATCAGGAGTACCTCCAACAGCAATTATTTCAACATCACCTTGTTTCATTTGTTCTGCTAATTTTTTAGCTCCTTCAGCAATTTCTTTAACATGAGAAACTAATATTATATTTACCATTTGCTTCCTCCAATTTATTAATATAATTCATCTACTACTGTTTTTATTATCAAATAACTCGAAGTAGCGCCTGGATCCTGATGTCCAATACTTCTTTTACCTAAATAACTTGCACGACCTTTAGTCGCCTGCATATCAATTGTTGCCTTCATTCCTTCTTCAGCTTTAGCTTTACACTGTTTTAATGCTTCTTCTATATTGTCACCATTTTCTTTGCTTTCTTTTAAGGAATTTACTGCAGGAATAATGGTGTCCAGCATAGTTTTTTCACCTTGTTCTGCTTTTCCTCTTTTTTGAATACCTGCAACAGCAGATTCACCAATTTCTATTAGTGAATCTAAATCAAAATCAGCATCAGGTATAATCTTACTTATATTTAGAAAAGCAGTACCATAAAGAGGACCTGAAGCACCACCAACTGTAGAAATCAAGGTCATTGCAACTGTTTTTATAAGTTCTTTATTGCTTTCATAATCTTTTGCCTCTAATTTTTCTTTTACTTTATTGAATCCTTTAGACATATTAATACCATGATCACCATCACCGATGGCAGAATCTAATTCAGTTAGGTATTTTTTGTTTTCTATAATAACATCAGCTACTTTATTTATAATTTCTTTACTTTTTTCAGTCACAAATAGTCCTCCTCCATAAATTATTTCATAATATTAATTTCTGTTGGAGCATCAAGTAACTCTTTTAATTCTTCATCTAATTTTAATAGTGTTATAGAGACACCAGCCATCTCTAGAGATGTCATATATTCTCCAACAAAAGTTTTATAAATATTTATTCCTTTTTCTTCTAATACTTGATTTGCTCTTCTATTGGCTAGAAATAATTCCATTAGAGGAGTCCCGCCCATGCCATTAATCATCAGAGCTACATCATCGCCCTCTTCGTAAGGAATATCATCTATGACACTACCCAATAATTCATCGACAATTTCATCTGCTTTCATTAATTCTGTTCTTTCTGTTCCAGGCTCACCATGGATACCAATACCTAATTCGATTTCATCTTCTTCTAGAGTAAATGTTGATTCGTCAGCAGCTGGTACTCGACATGGATATAGAGCCATACCCTTTGTTCTTACATTAGCTATTACTTTTTCTGCAACCTTTTTAACATCTGCAAGTTCAGCTCCAGCTTCAGCTTTTGCTCCTGCAATTTTATGAACAAATATAGTACCTGCAACACCACGTCTACCTGTTGTATATAAACTATCCTCTACAGCTACATCATCGTTTACTACAACCTGGTCTACTTCAATACCCTCAGCTTCTGCCATTTCTGCAGCCATTTCAAAATTCATAACATCTCCGGTGTAATTTTTAATAACTAATAATACACCTTTACCACCATCAACAGCTTTAATAGCTTCAAATACTGCATCAGGAGTTGGAGAGGTAAATACATCACCAGCAATAGCTCCATCTAACATACCTTTACCAACAAAGCCAGCATGAGTTGGTTCATGACCACTACCACCACCACTTACTAAAGCAACTTTTTCATTAGGACTACCTTTTCTGATTACTATATTGTAATCTTCTATCTTTTCAAGCTTATCAGGAGCAGCCATCACAATACCCTCTACCATTTCCTCAACTACTTCTTCTGGATTATTAATTAATTTTTTCTTCATAAAATAAACCCTCCTATTAATAATATTAAAAATTATTCTTTAATTAACAAACTAAATTATAATTTTGTCACCATAATTTTATCATTAATATTTCGAATTATCAAATATTTGATAATTAAATCTTTTTTTTATTGCTAATTATTATATTTTCTAATGATATCAAATTTTTGATCTTCGCTTTCAGTAAACCCGGTTATATTGGTCTGATTTAACACTTCTTTTATTTCTTGATCAGCGTTTAAAAAAATATTTCTTGTTTCTTCTAAAAGATTCTGATCTAAACCTGATCGAGCAGCAATAACATCTTTTGGAATAAGATCAGTTTTTGCTAATATATTTAGACTATCCAAGTTTAATGTACTAGCAGCTCTTTCCCAGGCTTCATTGTATGTTGCTCCAACTTCCACTTCATTGTTTAAAACTGCTTTTATTACATTATCATGGTTACCTAAAAATAACTTTTCTTTTAAATCTTTATTGACATCAATACCAACTTCTTTCAACATCTGTTTTGGATATACATAACCAGATGTTGATAATGGATCTACAAATGCAAAAATACTATTTTTTAAATCTGTTAATTTCCTATATTTACTATTTTTTTTAGTGAATATGTAGCCCCGATAACTATCTTGGCCATTAATTAGCGGAGTTACCATTGGTATAACATTGGTTTCATCTTTTGCCTCAACATAAGCCATTGGAGAAAACCATCCAATATCAATTAAACCATTTTTTATATAATTAGTTAACTCTTTATAATCTGAAACAATAACTGTTTTTGCATTTTTGTTTATTTTTTTGCATAACTTTTCAATAATTGGAACATATAGTTCTTCTATTTTTTCAGGCTTTGTAAAAGGATTGACACCAAAAATTAACATATCCTCACTTTTATTGTCTACTGAAATTTTATGAAGATCATAAGCAATAGCATTAAGATTATTAGAATAGTTTATCAGAGTTTCAGAATTTTTCTTTTGATTTTTAATGTTTTTATCGACTTCTGAAACATTTTCTGATATATTTATAAATTCTTGAGTCATAGATTCAACAGCCTTAGTTGTTTGTTCTGTAGCAGAAGCTTGATTATCTGTACTACTTGATAATTTTGATATAGAATCAATAACATTATGAAGATTGTTGTTCATCATATTAAATGACTCAATTGATTTGCCAGCTAACTCTTCAACTCCTTCAATACTATCAAGTCCATTTTCAATAATTTGATCAGTATTTTTAATTTCAATATTAATATTGTTAATAGCTTCTCTTATTTTTGAAGTTAATTGCTCGGTCTCTTCCGAAAGACTTTTTATTTCTCCAGCTACAACATTAAAGCCTCTCCCAGCATCACCAGCTCTTGCTGCTTCAATAGACGCATTTAGAGCAAGTAAATTGATTTGATCTGTAATATTTATAATTCCTCCAAGTAATTCATTAGTATTTTCCAATGCTTCTTCAACACTTTCAATTGAATCACCAGATTTTTTTACATTTGTCGCTACTTCAAGTAATGTATTATTAGATTCCTCAATCCAATTTTGATTTTTCTCTGAATCTGACATTAACTTTTGAGATAATTCTTCTAGCTTATTCATTTCAGATTTAATAACATTTGATGAAGATGATAATTCTTCAATGGTTGCAGAAATTTCTTCGGCACCTGCTGCGCTATTTTCAACTGATTCTGTAATATTTTCAAATCTCATTACTAAGTTTTCAGCTTTTTTATTATTATCATTCAGCAACCAAATTAAATCTTGAGATTTAAAAGATACCTCTTGTGATAAATTCAATAATTCATTTGAACTTTGTTTTTTTGATTCAAAATTTTTATTTAAATCTTTATTTTTTTCAATATCCTTTTTGGGATATAAAAAATAAAAAACAATCAGGGAAAGAATTAACCCCATGCTAAAACTAATAAAATGGAATTCATTGAATATCTCCATAAATTTACCCCTTTTATATATTATTTATTACAGCTAAATCAGATTCTAAATATTTAAAATCTGATTTAGCTTATTTTACCTTAATATTTATTCTGCTAAAGCATTAACTAATTCACGGCAGTAAGATGGAATATCTTTAACAACTCTGCCCCAAACAATATTGCCATCTCTAAATGCTGCTTTATCTACCCAGGTTCCACCAGCATTAATTATATCATCTTTAATACCTAAAGATCCAGTTGCCTTTCCATCAATTATACCAGCAGAAATTCCAACTAACCCGGCATGACAGATTAAACCTATAATTTTTCCAGCTTCATGATTTTTTCTTACTAATTCTACGATATCTTTATCTCTTCTAATTTTATCAGGAGTCCAACCACCAGGTACTAAAACTCCATCATAATCTTCATCTAAAACTTCTGAAGCTAAAAAATCAGCTTCTTTAGTTAAACAACCATGTTTACTGGTATATTCAACACCTTTTTCCATCCCAATGACATCAACATCTGCCCCTTCTTCTAGCATTCTCATGTAAACAACCCAAAATTCAAAATCCTCATATCCAGGTCCAATTAGCATTGCTATCTTTTTATCTTTAAGTTTCACTCTATCTACCTCCTTTAATTTGCAGGTAAATCACGTGTTGCTACTACATCTGCACCTGTATCTAATAGATTTTTAATAATTACCTGCCCCACCTTTAGTGGAGCTTCAACTTCTTTTTTTCCAATTTTATTCATAGCTTGATCCATTAATTCCAATGGAATTTGTTTTGTTGTTTTTACTGGACATAGTGGTAAGGCTCCATTCTTTACTCGAACAGTTGTAGGAAGAATTCTAGTTTTAGCTATAATCTCTTCTTTGGCATAATCTGCACCCTGAGGACAGGCATTTCCCATTATATCTATTATTTCATCACCATCATGCTCAACTGTTATTTCACAGCCTTTTGGACAAGCAACACAGGTAATGGTCTTTTTTTCAAGCATTTATTCTTCCTCCTTTTCAATAATATCAACCCTAATTTCACTAACTTCATCTAAATCATCAAGTGTTTTTTGAGCCAGAGGTACACTAATCATTTCACCAGGTTTAGCAAATGGTTCTGAGAATGAGTATAATTTTTCTCCATCAGCATATAATATAATATCAACAGCCTGTAATGGTTTATCAACTCTCATATAGAGGGGAATTCTCTTTCGATCTTCAGCATCTAATTCAATACTTTGTGGAATTACATAAGCTACATTTTCACCAGCTTTTACATTCATCTTCTGCTCAGATCTTTTGTAATCTCCTTTGACATATTTTGCTGTCCATTCACCTGCGATTTCTGATTCTTCTGTAACCCAATCAACAAGATCATGTACATGCAGTACATTACCACAGGCAAATATGCCATCAATATTTGTTTCTCTTCCTTCATTAACTATTGGACCACCTGTTCTATCATCTAAAACAACATCAGCCTTTTTAGATAGTTCATTTTCAGGTATTAAACCAACAGAAAGAAGAAGAGTATCTGCTTCTACAATTTCAGATGTTTCTGGAATAGGCTTCATATTTTCATCAACTTCAGTTATTTCTACAGCTTCTAAACGATCATTACCAATGATTTTTGTAACTGTATGATTGAGCATTAATGGTATATCATAATCTTCTAAACATTGGACTACATTTCTAGTTAAACCACCTGTATAAGGAAGAATTTCACAGACTGCTTTTACATCTGCTCCTTCTAATCTCATCCTTCTTGCCATAATTAAACCTATATCACCAGAACCTAAGATTACTACTTTTTTTCCAGGTACATATCCTTCTATATTAGTAAACCTCTGAGCTGTTCCAGCAGTTAAAACCCCAGCAGGTCTTGTTCCTGGTATACCTATTGCTCCAGCAGTTCGTTCACGACAGCCCATAGCTAGAATTACAGCTTTTGCCTGAATTTCCATTGCTCCTTGATCTTTATTCATTGCAAAAACCTTTTTATCTGCAGTAACATCAAGTACCATAGTATCAAGCTTTACTTCTATATCACGTTCTTCTACTTTATTTTCAAATCTCTGTGAATATTCAGGTCCTGTTAATTCTTCACCAAAATGATGAAGACCAAAACCATTGTGAATACACTGAGGCAAAATACCACCAAGTTCAAAATCACGCTCAAGCAGCATCACATCTTTTATACCATTATCATAAACTTTAGCTGCGGCAGCTAAACCAGCTGGACCTCCACCAATTACAACTACATCTTTTTTAATTTTAATCATTCTTCATCACCCTGACTTCCAAGTAATCCTTTAATTTTATATTTCACTATATTAGAAGTATCTTTTTCTAGTCTGACTTCGGTTGTCTCAATACCAAGTTCATCAGCAATTATTTGGGTAACTCTAGGTCCACAAAATCCACCCTGACATCTTCCAGCACCAGCTCTTGTTCTTCTTTTTACTGCATTTACAGTTCTAGCAGGAATTGGTCCATTAATTGCATCTACAATTTCTTTATAGGATACAGTTTCACAGCGACAAATAATCTTACCATAATCTTTATCTTTTTCTGCATAAGCAGCTCTTTCTTCATTAGAAAGTTCATAAAATCTTGCTGGATCTTCTCTAGTTTCTATCACATCTTTCTTTTCTTCTAAATTTAAACCTTCATTTTCTAATATTTCAGCAACAAGATCTGCAACTGCAGGAGATGAGGATAAACCTGGAGACTGAATACCCGCAACATTAACAAATCCTTTTACATTTTCTGCAGCTTCAATAACAAAATCTTCAGTAGTATCCGCAGCTCTTAAACCAGCAAATACTCTAATAGTGTCTTTTAAAGTTAAATCGGGAAACATTTTTTTTGCTCCCTCAAAAACATGATCTAATCCGTCTCTTGTCGTTGCTAAATCTTCTTTACTGTCAACAAAGTCAGAAGTTGGTCCAATTAAAAGATTATCTTCTATAGTTTTTGTGCAGACAATACCTTTAGAAATTTTTGTTGGAATCGGAAATAAAACATGATTAATTTCAAAATCTTTGGCATGATCATAAATATAATACTCACCTTTTCTAGGATGAATATTAATTTTTTCAATTCCTACCATTCTTGCTACATCATCAGCATAAAGACCAGCAGCATTAATAACATAATCTGCTGTAAAATCACCTGCATTGGTTTTTACTCCTGTTACTTTGTCATTTTCTGTATAAACATCTAAAACCTCTGTTTCTAATTTTAATTCTACGCCATTTACTACAGCATTTTCTGCCATAGCTAAGGCAAATTCCCAGGGAGTAATAATTCCAGCTGTAGGAGCCCATAAAGCTTTTACAGCTTTATCACTTAAATTAGGTTCTTCTCTCTGCAGCCATTCTTTATCTACTATCTCTAAGCCTTCTACTCCATTTTTTTTGCCTTTTTCTAATAATTCATCTAAAACACTTAAATCATCATCTTCCATCCCAACAACTAAAGATCCGATTTCCTCAAAGGGTACACTTAGATCTTTGACTATTTGTTTTATTTGTACATTTCCTTTGTTATTTAATCTTCCTTTTTGTTTTTCAGGGTCTGCATTATAACCAGCATGTATAATTGCAGTATTTGCTTTAGTAGTTCCAGTTGCTACATCTGGAGCTTTTTCTAATAATAATATATCTAAATTATATCTAGCGAGTTTCCAGGCTACAGCACAGCCAGAAACACCTGCCCCAATAATTATTACATCATATTTGTCTTTAGACAATTTAATAACCCCCTCAATATATTATTCCATGATATTAAAAATAAAAACCCAATCAGATAGCATATTTAAATATGGTACCTAGATTGGGTTTAATCCTTATCTATATCCATTAGAACTTCTTACTATTTAACTATACTTTTTTTATTTTTTTATTTTACTTTTTTTATATTACTCTTCTGACCAATCTTTAGCTCTTTCTACTGCGCGCTTCCAACCTTTATATAGTTTTTCTCTTGTTTCATTAGCCATATTTGGAACAAATAGAGCATCTCTCTTCCACTTAGCAACAAGCTCATCGAGATTATTCCAATAACCTACAGCTAAACCAGCAAGATAAGCTGCACCTAAAGCAGTAGTTTCATTAATTTCAGGTCTCTCAACCTCTGTTCCTAAAATATCTGCCTGGAACTGCATTAAGAAATCATTCATTGCTGCTCCACCATCTACACGTAGAGTTTTAAGTTCGATTCCTGAATCTGCTTCCATAGCTTCCAGAACATCTCTAGTTTGATAAGCAAGTGATTCTAATGTAGCACGAATTAAATGTTCTTTAGAAGTACCTCTAGTTAAACCAACAATTGTACCTCTTGCATACATATCCCAATATGGTGCTCCAAGTCCAGCAAAAGCAGGAACCATATAAACACCATCAGTAGAATCAACTTTTTTCGCAAAGTATTCTGAATCAGGAGCATTATCAATTAAGTTTAATTCATCTCTTAACCATTGAATAGCAGCACCAGCAATAAAAATAGAACCTTCTAATGCATAATTAACTTTACCATCAATACCATATGCAATAGTAGTTAATAATCCATTTTCAGATTTAACTGGTTCTTCCCCAGTATTCATTAACATGAAACAACCTGTACCATATGTGTTCTTAGCCATACCTTTTTCATAACATACCTGACCAAATGTAGCTGCCTGCTGATCTCCAGCAATACCAGCAATTGGTACTTCAGCACCAAAGAAATGATAATCAACTGTGTTACCATAAACTTCGCTAGATTGCTTTACTTCAGGTAACATTGACTTTGGAATACCTAAAACATCTAATAGATGATCATCCCACTCTAATTCTTTGATATTATAAATAAGAGTTCTTGAAGCATTTGTATAATCAGTTACATGAGTGTTTCCACCAGTTAATTTCCAAATCAACCAACTATCAATAGTACCAAATCTTAATTTACCTTGTTCTGCTTTTTCTCTAGCACCTTCTACATTATCTAATAACCATTTAATTTTTGTTCCAGAGAAATAAGCATCAACAACAAGACCAGTTTTATCTTTAATTTCTTCTTCTAATCCCTGCTCTTTTAAATCATCACAAATTGAAGCTGTTCTTCTATCCTGCCAAACAATAGCATTGTGGATAGGCTTACCGGTTTCAGCATCCCAAACCACAGTAGTTTCACGCTGATTTGTAATACCAATTGCCGCAATTTGAGTAGGTTTAATATCTTTAGTTCCCATAGCATCGGCAATTACAGCTAATGTTGTACCCCAGATTTCATCAGGATCATGTTCTACCCAACCTGGCTTTGGAAAATGCTGAGTAAATTCCTTTTGTGCTACACTTACAATAGCACCATCATTATTAAAGACAATTGCCCTTGAACTTGTAGTTCCCTGATCAATTGATAGAATATATTTTTCCATTTTGCGCCCTCCTAATTTTGATATGTTAAATTAATAAAAATAATATTTAAAATTACAATTTTTAATTATTAAGCTGCTGCAAATAAAACAAAGCCTCCAATAATACCTCCAATAATAGCAAAAATTAATGTAGGTACCGACTTCTTGAAATCTCCACCAGTAATTATACCATGTGTCATAATACCAATAGAAGCTGCCCAAGCCATATCAATCCAAGGTGCTCCCTGTCCCTGAACAATTAGAGGAGATCCACCATGATTTGCAAGCCAACTTGTACCAACTATAAAACCACCCATTACTAATCCACCAAAAATACCTCTTTCTTCAACACCTTTACCCCAGACCATTAAAATTAAAAATGGAAAAAGCATTCCTCCAAAAACAGTACTAACTATCTCTAAGATACCCATTTATTTTTTCCCCCTCTCATTATTCTTCTTCAGCGATGGCTTTTTGAACAACAGCTGCAAAAGTTCCACCCAAAATTGCACCAACAGCGACCCACAGCAATGTAGGTAAGGCTGCACTAATTGGAGCTCCACCAAATACACCCTGCATTGTTCCAGCAACAGCAATTGCAGTTGCCATATCAATTGAAACAGACCCTTCAGGATTATAAATAACTCCAACATAATGATTAACAGTCCAAATAAAACCAACTATTAAAAGACCGCCTAACCATCCACCAGCATCTCCTAAAGCTGCTGTACCTGCTAAAATACCCCAGATATTAAATACAAAAACACCAGCTATTGCGCCACCAACCATAGTT
Source organism: Halanaerobium congolense (assembly GCF_004366375.1). Lineage (GTDB taxonomy): Bacteria > Bacillota > Halanaerobiia > Halanaerobiales > Halanaerobiaceae > Halanaerobium > Halanaerobium congolense. The sequence continues at coordinate 664 of NZ_SOEF01000042.1, read as the reverse complement.
CCTAATTGTCTTTTCATAAAATGTTTTCACCTCTCTCTGTTTTTTTGTAACTAATTAAAAATAAAATATGATCATATCAATTCCCTTATTCTACTCTCTACTCACCTCCTTATTAAATTAAAAAACGAATATTATGAATAAATTAAACAAGCAAAAAACCTTATTAATAATTTAATATTTTGGACATAGTAATATCAAGGTATTATTAATAAGGTTTTCTCATTTTCTCCACCTAAGAAATATTCAATTTTTAAGTTAAACAAATTATACCATTATAATTTTAAATTGTCAAATAATTTTAAAAATAATAAATAATAAAAATATACTTGTTTACAACTACAAAATTAAAAATATATATATAAATTATATTATTCTGAATATTTGATTCAAAAAAATGGCTCCCCGAGCAAGACTCGAACTTGCGACAAGATGATTAACAGTCATCTGCTCTACCAACTGAGCTATCGGGGAATATAATAAATTTTTCTTTCACTGTAATATATTGTAGCACAAAAAACACTATATTTCCAGCCTTATTTTCAATTTTTTGTTATTTTGATCTAAAAAATAAAAAAGGACCGGCAGCGACCTACTCTCCCACATCGTTACCAATGCAGTACCATAGGCGCTGGAGGACTTAACTTTTGTGTTCGAGATGGGAACA
>NZ_SOEF01000041.1 GCF_004366375.1 Halanaerobium congolense | reverse complement strand
GTTTATTCCTTTCATATTTGTTGTAGGTAACAAATATTATATCAAAAGAAGGAATAAGTCGCCAATTTTTTATCTAATTTTTTTGTAAAGTGGTGTAAATTTAAAGAATATAATCTATAATAGTTCTACAAATTAAATCTCGAAGTTAAATAAATTTAGAAAATATATTTATTTTAAAAACAAGCAGAATTAGGAGGCACTCAAAATGCTAAAAGTAATGATCTGTGATGATTCAGCTTTTATGCGTAAAATATTTTCAGATACAGTTGAATCAGATTCTGAACTTACAGTAATAGATACAGCCTATAACGGTCAAAACTTACTCGATAAATTAGAAAAAAATAAGGCAGATCTTTTAATGCTTGATATTGAAATGCCTGTTTTAAATGGCTTAGAAACTTTAAAAATTGTAAAAGAAAAGTATTCAGATTTACCTGTGATTATGGTTAGTGCCCTTGATAATAGTGAAACTGTCTTTAAAGCTTTAGATTTAGGGGCCTTTGATTTCATCCCTAAACCAGGAGGCTCCATCTCTTTAAATATTGATTCAATTAAAGAAGAATTAATCAGCAAACTTAAGGCTGCTCATCAGTCTAAAAAAGAAAGAGTTACTAAACCGGTTCAGATTACTAAACAAATTAAAGAATTCCCAATAGTGGCAATTGGAACCTCTTCTGGTGGTCCTAGAGCACTGACAACACTTTTGAGCGACATTCCTGATAATTTCCCGGCAGCCTTTGTCATTGTTCAGCATATGCCAGCCGGTTTTACCAAAACTCTGGCTGAACGCTTAAATACTGTATCCGGTTTAAATATCAAAGAAGCTGAAACAGGAGATAAATTAGAAAAAGGAAAAGGGCTTTTAGCACCTGGAGATTATCATTTAGAAATTAATCATAAGGGAAAGGTTGAATTAAATCAAAAGCCTAAAGAACATGGAGTTAGACCTTCAGTAGATTATATGTTGAAAAGTCTAGCCAGAAATTTTAATAAAAAAAGAATTACAGCCTGTATCTTAACAGGAATGGGGCGAGATGGAGCAGCCGGCATGAAAGAACTTATAACAGGTGGTGCCTACGGAATTATAGAAGCTAAAGAAAGTGCTCTTGTTTATGGAATGCCATCTGCAGCTGCAGCCAAAGGTGCCTATGATGAAATTTTAAACATCAACGATATTGCAGCAAGATTAATAGAAATAGTGGAGGGATAAATTATATGAGCATAACGTTTTCTGAGTTTAAAGATCAGGCAAAAAAAATTTTAAATATTGATTTAGACGGTTACAAATTGGATCGAGTTGAAAGAAGAACTAAAAGTTTAATGCGCAGATATGATGTCGCTGATTTTAAAGAGTGTATTAATTTAATTGAGAGTGACAGCAAATTTAAAGAAGCCTACCTCAATCATTTTACAATTAACACTTCGGAGTTTTTCCGTAATCCGGAAAGTTTTGAGTTCCTTAAAAAAAATGTTCTACCCGAGTTAATCCAAAGGAAAAACAAATTGCGAATCTGGAGTGCTCCTTGTTCCAATGGCTGTGAACCTTATACGCTGGCAATTATACTCAAAGAACTTGGCCTAAGTTCAAATCGTTTTGAAATCTATGCAAGTGACCTGGATCCAGAAATTTTAAATAAGGCCAAAAGGGGGTTATACCGGGAAAATGCCCTTAAAAATGTTTCAGATTCTAGAATGAGAAAATATTTTACCAAAGATTCTTCCAAAGAGAACTTTTACCATTTAAGTAATGATATAAAAAAGATGGTTAATTTTGAACAAAAAGATTTAATTAACGGTAGATTTGATAGAAATTGGGATTTGATATTAAGCCGCAACTTCTTTATTTATCTTACAAAAGAAATGAAAGATCAGCTGATAAAGAAGTTTCTTTCAGTCTTAAACTCTGATTCCTATTTCTTTTTAGGAAATACAGAATATATCTTTTCAGCTGATAAATATAATCTAAAAAAAGTATATCAATCTATCTATAAGTATAATAATAATTAACTAAAAACAACTTTAAACACTTTATTTTAAATTACTATCAAGCGGCAGTTTTTTTATGCTGCCCTGATAGATATTCTTTATTTTTAAAATAAAACTCGAAATTTACTTCAAAACATGCTTTAAATTTTTCTGAAAGATCTTATTATCAGGCTCTTTTTCGATTGCTTTTTTAAAAAATTGTGCCGCAAGCTCTTTATTACCAAGATTATTATTATAAATTGCTCCGATCTGATTATAGACATAACCGGTGCGGTCATAGTGCTCAACTGCTTCCCGTAAAATTTCTACACTTTTTTTCCAGTTTTCGTTTTTCTGTTCTTCAATTGCTTCTTTTAGCAGAGCAAAATGCTTTAAATAATCCTCTTTTAATTCATCACTGCCGCAGATAACTTCTTTCTTGATCTCATAAAATGATTTATCAGGCTCCAGCTCAATTGCCTTATTGATCGCTTTTTCAGCCTCATCCCATTTTCTCTGCAGAATATTAACTTCTGCCAGGGTAGCCCAGATATAATCCTGCTCAGCTTCGGCTTCAACTGCTTTATGCAGATATTTTTCTCCTTCTTTTAGTTTATCCTGACCAATTAAAGCTCCAGCAAGATTAAAAAAGAGCATTTCTTTTTCAACATAAGGACTATCTTTAATTTCAATTAATATTTTTTCGGCCTCTTTAAAATAGCCTTCGTCTATTTTTTTAGAGGCATCTCTAAAACGCTTGTTGTCCTTAAATTTCTGAATAAAGCTTTTAATTTTAGCAAACATCTTATTAAATCTCTCCCTTTATCTCTTTAACTCTGCCAACTTTTCCGCTTTCAAGCATTACTTTAATTCCATGAGGATGAGCCGCAGAATTGGTTAAAATTCTTTTAACTATTCCTTCAGTGAGTTCACCACTTCTTTGATCTTTTTTCTGAACTACCTTAACCTTTAACCCTTTTTTGATTTCAGATCTTTTATTACCAGTCATTATTTCACCCTTAATTAAAAATATTTTTTGAAATTAACTATTTAATTTATAAATCCACATTTATTAAAACTTAAATAATTGTTCAAGTTCTTTTGTATATATAGCAAAAACATCTTCTTTAATACAATAACAAACCCTCGAGCCATCAATTCTACCTTCAATCCAACCTGTTTCTTTTAATATTTTCAGATGCTGAGAAACAGTCGACTGTGCAATCGGCAGCTGATCAACTATACTGCTGACCATACATTGATTTTTTGCTGGCAGTTCAGCTAAAATTTTGACAATTTTAAGTCGATGAGGATGACTTAAACCCTTAGCCAAATCAGCCAGCTCAGTTAACCTTTGTTCCTCATCTTTTTGCTTTAAATCTCCATTCATCATATTTCACTCCAAACTTTTCAAACTACATCCTTAATTGTACACTAAATTTAAAAAATTTTAAAGAAATGAGTAAAACAAGCAGCTAATTAAATAAAAGTAGTTTTGTTAATCTTATTTTTCGGCGCTAATATAAGCAGAATAAATATATTTATTAATATCTATTCCGGAAACCCAATCTTTTACTATTTCATCACTGTGCTCTTTTCTTTCAATTTCTATATTTTTAAATTCCAGTTCTTTTAAAATGGAAAGCAGCTCTTCTCTGACAATACTTCCAGTTACACAACTGCTGTAATTATCTAAATCAGCCTCAACTGCTGCTGGAAACTCTTCTGCTTTTATTATATCAGAAATAGCAAGTCGACCACCACTTTTTAATACTCTTTTGGCCTCTGAAAAGACTTTTTTCTTAGCCGGTGAGAGATTAATTACACAATTAGAAATTATCACATCAACACTATTATCCGCTAATGGGAGCTCTTCGATTTCTCCCAAGATAAATTCTACATTATCAACTTTATTTTTTTTAGCATTTGCTTTAGCTTTCTCAATCATAGCAGCTGTCATATCGACACCAATAACTTTTCCATCTTCACCAATTTTTCTAGCAGCTAAAAAGACATCAAAACCAGCTCCACAGCCCAAATCAAGAACAGTTTCTCCTGGCTTTAGCTCAGCAATAGCTCCTGGATTTCCACAGCCGAGGCCATAATTTGCTTCTGCAAAAGCTGATTCTAATTCTTCACTGCTGTAATCCATTTTTGCTGCCAATTCTTTTGCCTTTGCTTCTTCATTTTCTGAACCACAGCAGGAAGAAGAACCACAACCACAGCCGCTTTTTTCTTTAGTTACTACTTCTGTATAATTTTTCTTAACCTTATCTTTTATTTTTAAATCTTTATTTGTCATAATAAATCCCTCCTGCTGGTATTATAGCACAATTATCGTTAATCGTAAATAGGCGATTAAATTCTTTGAATATTTTTTAGAAGGATATTTTTTGTTTATAGAGAAATAATATAATAACTAGAATAAATTGAGGAGTGATATTGTGAAACATTCTACAATTATGGCTGTATTAATTGACAAAAGAACTGATGCTGCACCTGAGGTTCAAAAAGTTTTAACTGATTACGGCTGTTTAATTTCTACCCGTCTTGGAATGCACGAAAGCAGCAGCTGTGAAGAAGAAGGAATGATTATCTTGGATCTGGTTGGTTCAAAAGCAGAAATTTTAGAATTAGAAGCCGCTCTAACCGAGATCAGTGGAGTTAAAGTTAAAAGTATGGAATTGAATTTCGATTAATTGTTAAAAGGCCTCTATAATTAAAGGGGCCTTTTTAATCTACTTTTGCTTAATCTATCTTTTTATTTTGCTTTCCCTTTTTCATGTATAATTGAATAAAGTAAATCCTGATCACCAAAATCAATTGGCTGGGAATAAACTTCTACCTCTTTATTGGATCCATCACTAGTTTGATGAACAAAGTTGAAAAACCTTTTGTTTTTCCTTCTGGCTGCCTGCATTTCTGCTTTAACTTCAGCTTTAGATAACTGATTAATCTCGGAAATATTCATTTTAGTCAATTCTTTTTTACTCCAGCCGTAAAAATTAACTGCTGCTGGATTAGCATCAATAATCTTTCCGCTTTCAGGATCAATAATCAGCATTACTATAGCATCATTTTCAAAAAATGATTCATATCTTCCTTTATAGTTTTTGTATTTATTTCTAACAGTTTCTAGCTCTGTAATATCTCTATAAATTAAATAGTACTCTACTCCTTTGGTTCCTATAGCAAGTGGGAAAGCCTGAATCTCAACATCAATACGCTGACCATCTTTTCGCTTTCTGTAAGTCCTTAAGTTAACCTCATTATTGTGGCTAATTTTTTTAATATTAGCTTCTAGTTCATCCATTTTTTCTGCTGGAACTAAAACATCTCCAATTTTTTTGCCTAAGACTTCACTTTCCTGATAGTCAAAAAATTCAAGAAAATACTTATTTGTTTTTTTAATTTTAAAATTTTCGTCTAAAATTACCATTCCTTCTTTAGCCTTTTTAAATAATGTTTCAAAATGGTCTCTATTATCTAAGCTTAATTCGCTGCCTTCTAAAGCTTCAAATTCATCTAAAACCTCCTGCTTGATATTTAATCCTTGCTGCTCTATTACTTTTAAAAAAGCGTCAACAACTCTCGGTGAAAATTGACTGCCTCGATTTTCTTTAATTTCTTTTAAAGCTTCTGCTTGGGAAAGAGAATTTCTATAAGAACGGTTGGAGGTCATTGCATCCCAGGCATCAGCAACAGCAATAATTTGTGAAACTAGAGGTATATCTTCGGCTGCCAATCTTTCCGGATAACCAGATCCATCCCAGCGCTCATGATGATAAAGTACATATTCAGAGATATGATCTAAGGTTTCAGAACCAGAAAGTGCCTCACTGCTCCAGACAGGATGTTTTTTTATTATCTCATATTCAAATTCTTCCAGTTTAGCAGTCTTATTTAAAATTTGAACCGGAACCAAGAGCTTACCAATATCATGAACCATCCCTGACCAGTAAGCATCAAGAACAGTCTTCTCAGATAAGTTCATCTCTTTTGCAATCAACATCGATAAATTAGCAACATTTTCCGAATGACCTTTAGTATAGACATCATAAAGCTCTAAAATCTTAGCAATTGAGGAAATCAACTCTTTGGTAAACTTATCCTGCAGTCGGTCATAGCGTTTAAAGGCAAAAAAGGAAGCTGCCAGAGTTGAAAATGATTCTAAAATATTGGTTGTGCTTTTACTAAAACTTTTCTCACTTTCAGCTGCTATATCTAAAGAAATTCTGCCAATAACTTTGTCGTTAACTTTAATGTTTATATAAATTGACTCTTTAATTTCCTTTAAAGCAGCTGCTGAGATATCCTTTTTCTCATCAGCTAAATCTTCGATTTTAACTGAATAATCCTGGGAGAAGTTAACACCATCACTATCAAAATCAGCCAGATTTTCCTCAGTAAATTTAATCTCATTTAAAAGCTCGATATCATGACCAACCGTATTTATAAACTTACACTTTCCATTTTCGATAATATAAATTTTACCATAATCAGCTTCTGCTGCTATCTCAATAATATTATCCAGCAGATCTGAGAGAAAATCCTCTTCATCCAGGTTTGATTTATTATTTAAGCTGGAAATTGAATTGATCATTTTAACAAACCTTTTATTCAGCTCATCTAATGACTTAAAAGAATAATCAAGCTCCTGATTTACAGCTTTAATTTCCTTGTTATACTGCAGCAGCTTTTCATTTGTAGCCTCTAATTTGTGTTTTTGACGCCTCAAATCATTTAGATACTTTTTGAATAGAAGATAAAATACAGCTGAGGTAATCAAAACATAGATAATCCCCTTATAAGTCTGCAGCTGACTCAGCTGAGATCTATCACTAACAGCAGCCAGCAACAGCATATCTGAAAAATAAATCCAGACCAAACTCAAAACTAAATAAATTAAGACTACTTTAAATTCTTCTTTTAATTTATACATCTCAACACCCCCTATCCTGTCTGCATTTTATATCTGCATTTTATAATTAACTAATTTTTACAACCCCTATCCTACCATTTTATTAAATAATCTGTTCATTTATCTCATACTCCAATTTAAATTTTTTTATCTTAGCTAGTTTTTAAATCTAAAATAACTTATTATTTAAATAATTCACTATAATTGTTAAATATCCTCTATTTAAATACTTATTTACATGATATCGGCCGTTTTAAGCAGTATCAGCAGATTAAAAAAGATCTGCTCTAATGTACCCACATCCTGAACCTGTCAGGTTATGTCGAATTAACCGACAATAAAAAGCAGTTAGCAAAATACTAGCTAACTGCCTTCGATTTAATTATTAATTTTTATAAATTACTTCTCCGGTTAATTCCTCCATTAGGTTAAGATATTCTGCTTTGCTTAATGGAGGCTCAAAGTCTTCAATGATCTTCTCAGCTTCAGCAGCATCATTATATAAAAGGTCAACCACTGTCATTGCCAGAGCTTTAACCGGTAAAATATATGCGTCTTCCTTAACTTCAGTTTTAAAGTTTCTAGTGTGCAGATCCCCGCTTACTCCACCAAAAAATGGATGCAGAGCCGGCATCAAATGCGAAATATCTCCGAAATCAAAGGACCCGGTAAAATCGCCGCCAACTGTAATTTGATCTTGATCAATCAGCTCTAAAAGATTTGACTCTAAAATAGAATCTAAGCTCTGATTGTTTAAAAGCGGCAAATAACCTGGAATATCTGTAATTTTAACATCTGCTCCCACAGCCATCGCCGCCCCTTTAAGTGAGCGGTCAACTTTTTCATTTGCTTTTTTAATCGCCTCAATATTTCGAGCTCGCACATAACTTTCCATTCTAACATCAGCCGGAACAATATTTACTATATCTCCACCCTTAGTAATAATTGGATGAACTCGAACCCGATCTGCTTCGGCAAATGTTTCCCGCTGAGCATTAATATTGTTGATGGCTAAAACAGCTGCATTTAAAGCATTAACTCCCTTTTCAGGAGCTGAACCGGCATGAGATTCCTTACCGATAAACCTAATGTTCTTACCAACAAAGCCATTACCCTTAGGTGCTACTAAAGCTTTTTTTTCTCCTAAATTGAGTGAATGCATCATAATCGAAATATCAACATTATCAAAACTGCCTCTTTTAATTAACTCCTGTTTACCGCCAAAATAATTTATCTTACCAGCTTCTCTTAGCTGAGACCGGTATTCCAGTTCGATAAACTCTTCTGCAGGTGTAGTTATGAAATTGAGACAGCCGGCTAATTCAGATTCGACCCCTGCTTTTTTAAAAGCAGCTGCAGCACCATACATCACACCAAGTTGAATATTATGGCCGCAGGCATGTACAGCCTTTGTTTCTGGATCAGCATCTAGATGTTCCGAACAGGTAACTGCATCCAATTCTCCCAGAATTGCAATCTGTGGTCCAGGATTTCCCATTTTCAGCAGAGCATTAATTCCGGTTAAATCCTGATGTCTCTTGAAATCAATTTCTAAATCTGAAAAAGCTGCTGCTAATATCTCAGTAGTCTTCTCTTCTTTATAGCCCAGCTCAGGATTTTTGTAAATCTCATCAACAAGCTCAATAATTTTACTCCTGTTTTCTTCAATAACTTCAATTATCTTAGCTTTAATCTCATCTTTTTGCAAAACCAACACTTCCTTTTTCAATGAATTAAATGATTCCCTGTAATTTAAGTACAATATGAGCAACAATTGCAGAACCAAAATAAGTCCCGATAAATACTGCAATAGCTACGATAAATACCTTCCAGCTTAATTTTTTCAGCTTCTCAATCTTATTTCCCACAGAAATTCCTGCAAAAGCAAGAATTGGGGTTGTTGTTCCTAAAAAGTTAACTTCATTTGTGTATTTTAAAAACAAATCTGCTGTCGGCATAAAGGGCATACTCAAAATCAAAGCAGTTAATGAAGCCCAGGCAAATGCCGGAAACTTTAAATTAGGAAAACTGTCTTTAATCGTCAGGGCCAAAAATGAGATTAAAATAACTATTATCATTCCTGGTAAAGCAGGCATAATAGCAATACCATAACCAAACCTTTGTCCAATTAAGACTAAGACTCCAACCACAATCAGCATTTTTAAATATTCTAAACTTCTATCAAAATTGAGGCTCATTATTGATCACCTCTATCTTTTTTGGATAAAATAGGACTCAGCTTATCATAAAGGAAATTAACTAAAGGTAAACCTAAAAAAATAACAGAATATAATCCGGTAACTCCTGTCAGCATATTACTGGTGGCAGCATAGGCTAAAATTTCATCTTTCATTGCCGGAACTGCCTCAGCTAAAGCACCAGAAGCTGCAGCCATCATCGATCCACTTCCCATTCCACTGGCCATTGCCAGTGCTAAAGGATGAAGACCTGTAGCTGCTGCATAACCACCTAAAAGGCCAAAAAATATTGTACCAAATACTGTCCCCATTAAATAGGTACCAAGTACTCCTGTGCCCTCTGGGGATGAAATTCCATATTTTTCTCCAATTACCCCGAGGGTAGGTTCACGGGCAATACTGGCAGTTGCACCAACTGCTTCCCTTTTCATACCTAAAAGCAGAGCTAAAGGTAAGGCAATAAAAATTGTTCCGAGGTTACCTAATTCCTGCAGTAAAAAAGCAGGGCCAGCCTTTACTACCTCTACAATATTAGGTCCAACAAGGGTCCCATACTTAACTCCTAAAGGAAGTAGGGCAATCATGACATATGTACCCGCCTTTTCAACTTCCTGCATCGAAATAACTTTCTTAAGTGCTTTAATTTTGCTTCCTAAAAGATCAGGTGTAATTAGCATTCCAATAATAACTGCAAACAGCATCGGCAGCAGCACAACCTGCCCTGGACCAATTTTAAATGTCTTTGTACCAAAAATTTCTGTTGCTACTACTATAATAAATACAGAAATAAATAGCTTTAGAAAAGAATTAAAGTCATTCCCTCTCTCAGGTTCTTTTTGTTTTTCTTTGTTTTTTGCCATTTTATTAACACTCCTCAATTCTTAAACTTCTCTTTTTTAAATTTTAATAAATATATTATTACTAAAAGCTCTTCTACACCTCCCTGCTTTAAAATTTTGAATATTAATACTGATTAATTGTATTTTAGGACTTATTGAGTTAAGTGTCAAGCAATTATCATTTAGAATTAATAAAGTATTCATGTATACAATGAAAGCACAAATTTCTCACAGATTCCAAAAAGTAGCTTTCATATCTTTAAATGTAGAAAATTTATCAAAACCAAGATCTTTAAGTTCGGTTTTTATATAGTCAAATTTATGACCGATATCTTCTGCTTTGTGGGCGTCAGAACCTATGGTTATAATTTCACCACCGAGTTCATTATATAGTTTTAATATTTTTCTTGAAGGGGTTAAATCATTTAATTTATAACGAAAACTGGAAGTATTGATTTCAATTCCTTTACCTGCTTTGATTATATGTTTTAAAATTTCTCTGATGACAGGATAAAATCACAAAATCAAAATTATGGTTATCGCAGTCTTTCTGAAATTTTTCGATTGTATGTGTCTGGATTCCAAACTCTATCCCAAATCTTAAATTTATTTTTTCACTTCTTCTTCCATTGGACAGCTAGAATCATCACTAAAATCACTGTGTATATGATAATCAGCTAACATAAATTTCACCTCTTTTAATATTTGCTTTATATTAAAAAATAATTATATATAATAATAACCCAAACCCCACTAAGAATAAATAAGTGGAGTTTGAGCTTAAATTATTTTCTTTAATTCAATTTTATAATTCCTGGCCATTACTTTCAATAACATTTTGATACCAGTAGAAACTTTTCTTTTTAATTCGACGCATATCTTTCAGATCAAATTCATCTCGATTAACATAAATAAAGCCATAACGTTTGTTAATTCCTTGATGAGTACTAACTAAATCAATGGCTGACCAAGGAGAGTATCCAAACACTTTTACCCCATCGGTAATTGCAAGCTGAACCTGTTTAATATGCTTTCTTAAATAATCAATTCGATAGTCATCATTGATTGTATCATCATCTTCGAGTTCATCGTAAGCACCGAGACCATTTTCAGTTACAATCAAGGGCAAGTTATATCTGCTGTAGATTTCTCTTAAAGTTGTTCTAAAACCAACCGGATCAATTTCCCAGCCAAAATCAGTTGTTTCTAAATTTTTGTTTTGATGACGTTTATAAAAACCAGGTTCATTATCTACAACCTGTTGATCTCCATCATAATTACTTTTCTTTTTTTTGTCTTCAAAATCTCCTTCTACTGAAGCACTGGTATAGTAATTAAAAGCTATAAAATCTGGATTACCAGCCTTCAGAATCTTCATATCGCCATCTTTAATTTCTGGCGTGATACCTTTTTCTTCCATAAAGCTCCAGGCAGTTGCATTATATCGGCCAAAAACTGCTGCATCTAAGTAAAGCCAGTTTCTAATGGCAGAATAATTATCAGCTGCCAGTACATCTTCTGGTTTAGAGGAAGCGGGATAAACAGTTGAAATATTTGGAGCTGGACCGATCTTTCCATACTCTACTTTTTGATGGCAGAGATCAAACACCTTAGACTGAGCAACTAACATATGGTGATTTGACTGATATAATCCTTTTTGAACATCATCCGGATCATCTTCTAAGAGCCCTAAAGCATCTCCGTGTAAGATCATCATGTTTTGTTCATTGATTGTTAACCAGTACTTAACTCGATCTCCATATTCATCAAATAAAACTTCAGCATAATTAACAAAAGCATCAACTGTATCTCTGTTTTCCCATCCACCTTTTTCTTGTAAAGCAAGCGGCAGGTCAAAATGATACATAGTAACTAAGGGTTCAATATCATATTTTAAAAGTTCATCAATTAAATTGCTGTAAAAATCAATTCCTTTCTGGTTTACTTCACCGGTTCCTTCTGGAATTATTCTGGTCCAGGCAATTGAAAATCTATAAGTTTTAAAACCCATTTCTGCCATTAAAGCTACATCTTCTTTATAATTATGATAATGGTCACTTGCAACTTTAAAATCTGTCACATCTTCAGGATGATTACCTACATCCATTACCGAAAGTCCTTTACCATCTTGATTCCAGGCACCTTCAAACTGATAAGCTGATGTAGAAGCACCCCAGAGAAAGTCTTCAGGAAAATCTTTTAATTTTTTATGGATCATTATATTTTCCTCCTAATTGGATTATTCTATTTCTTTAAATTATCTTAAATCAATTATTTTTGAAACTGCGGTAAATAATCAATATTTTCATCAATAAGGTCGTCTAATAAATTTTTAACTATACTGCTTTCAACAAGCGGATGGATAGTTAAGGCCTGAAAAGCAGAATCATAATCACCATGTACTCCTGCTTCAATTGTTAAAGCTTCATACTCATTTACAACCTGCAGTAATCCCTTAACCTGAGAAGGAAGCGGTTCAACATTTAACGGTGTAGCTCCATTTTTACCAACATAAGATGTTCTCTCAATTACAGAATCATCTGGAAGACAATTTACTGTACCATTATTTTTAACATTTACATAATGTAATGTTCCTTTATCATTATAAATAGCACTTATTAGATCACAGGCAGCATCCGAATAATATTGGCCTCCTCTTTCTTCTAATTCTTTTGGTTTCTCTTTTAGAGCTTTGTTTTTATAAAGTTCAAAGAGACTTGCTTCTAATTCTTTAACAACTTCACCTCTTGTGCCTTCAGTTTGGACAGCTTCAATTTCTTCCTGCAGCATTAAATCGGTAAGGTAATAATATCTATGGTAAGGACAGGGCAGCATTCCTACTGACTTTAATAAATCTTTACCCCATTCAAAATCCGGAACATTCTCAACATCTTTGAAGTTTCCTGAAGCAATTTTATTTAATACTTCTTCAATCTTATTTTCGCCCTCTAAATAAGCTCCTCGACCCCAAACTAGGTGATTCAAACCAACAAAATCCATTCTTAATTTATCTTGCTCAGCATCCAATATTTCTGCTGTCATCTTTTCCATTACAATCGGAACATTACATAATCCTAAAACTTTGATATCAGTATATTTACTTACTGTCTCAGTAATAATTCCACTTGGATTAGTAAAGTTTATTAACCAGGCATCTGGTGCAAGCTCTTCCATATCTTTTGCAATATCCAGGATTACAGGAATTGTTCTTAAAGCCTTGGCCATTCCACCAGCACCAGTTGTCTCCTGACCTATACAGTTATATCTTAACGGTATTTTTTCATCCCTTATTCTTGCATCTAAGAGTCCAACCCTGAACTGAGTTGTAACAAAATCGGCATCTTTGATTGCTTCTCTTCTATCTAAGGTTAGGTAGATATTGATATCTACTCCTGCTTCTGCAACCATTCTTTTAGCAAGATCACCAACAATATCTAGTTTCCATTTACCTTCCTCTATATCTACTAAATATAAATCTTTAACAGGAAATTCATCATATCTTTTAATAAAACCCTCTATAATTTCAGGGGTATAACTGCTGCCCCCTCCAATTGTAGCTACCTTTATACCTCTATCAGATAACATTTTATTTACCCAACTCCTTTTTTAATTCATGTAGTTCTTTTTGAGTTTTAATCATTTCTTCAATTAAATCTTTAGTTAAAGTTGCACTTGTTAAATGATCCTGAGCATGAACCATTAAGATACCAACTTCAGTTTTTTCACCCTGTGCCTCTTTGGTAATTAAAGATGTTTGGACATCATGAGCTTCATGAAAAAATTCTTTTGCCTCTTTCAATTTTAGATCTGCCTCTTCAAATTTTCCTTCCCGAGCAAGTCCAAGAGCTTCAAAAGCTATACCCTTGGCATTACCGGCAGCAGATATTATTTTAAAAACTACCTCTTCACTTGTCATAATCTCACCTCTATTTATAGTTATATTTTTATAAATTATCTTGAATATATTTTATCTTTTTATGCTGTTGCCGCTTCTTCCTCAACTTCTCCAGCAGCTTTTTCGTCTGCCAAATTCTTTTCATCTAATATTTTCATGAACGGATAATAAATTAAGCCAGCGACTGTCATTGTAACAATTTGCAAGATGATTGCTCTCCAGTCACCTGTTGCTAAAAATCCACTAATTAAAGGTGGAGTTGTCCAGGGAATCAAGGTGTATGGTCTTGCAACCAATTCTAAAGCCATTGCAGCATAAGTTATAGCTGCAGCTGAAAGCGGTGCTAGAATAAACGGTATCAGCATAACTGGATTCATTACAATTGGCATACCAAAAATAATTGGTTCATTAATATTAAATAGACCAGGTCCAATAGCAGTTTTACCAATGGCTTTAAACTGTTTTGATTTTGCTGCAAAGACTAATAAAAGGGCCAAAACAAAAGTTGAACCAGAACCTCCCATATTTATAAAAATTTCTAGGAATGGTTGGTTTACTATATTTGGAAGAACTTCAGCGCCTGCAGAAAGAGCATTTGTGTTTTGATCAAGCAAAGTTAATAATACCGGACCCGCTGTTCCAATTACAAGACTTGAACCATGAATCCCAACAAACCAGAAAATACTAATTGCCAGTATTAAAACAACAACACCAGGGAATGTTCCTCCAATTAACAATAACGGAGCAGTAACTGTATTATTTATTAATTCTGGAATAGAAATGCTTGCAAATGTTAAAGAAATTTGATTAAAGACCCAGACCGATAAAAGGACTATAAAGACTGGAATTAAAGCAGAAAATGATCTCGCAACATTAGGTGGTACGGTTTTTGGCATTTTGATAGTAATATCTTTTTCTACTATAAACCGCTGAACTTCAACAGAGTACAGAGCCACCAAAATTGCTATAAATAATCCATCAGAACCCAACCAGGAAAGGGTTAAATTTCCATTTTCAGTTAATGGTACCAATAAAACAAAGGAAGATAATCCTAAAAGAGCTGATTCTAATGGCGGCAGACTATATTTTTTACTTAAAGAATAAGAAATTGTGAAAGAAGCTAATAAAGCCATTAAACCAAAAGTAGCATTTTGAATCATTAAAATTCTGTCTACATATGGTGCAACTAATTCCGCTAAAAATGGAATCGGAGGAAAGGCTACAATTAAAGCTACTGATCCAATAATTAACATCGGTAATATTGCAATCAGACCATCTCTTATTGCCTGTAAATGTCTCTGTTCTCCAACTTTCCCAGCAACAGGTAAAAACTTATCTTCTAATATTTTAAATAATTTATTCTTCATTATCATATCCTCCCATTTAATAAGTAAGTTTAATCATTAAGTAAAGACAATGCCTGATCTAATACTTTTGCGCCATCAACCATACCATAGGCAGCTGAATCTACAACATCAAGGGCAACATTTTTTTCTTCTGCAATCTTTTTAAATGATTTTTCTTTGTACTTAATTTGGGGACCTAAAAGTACAACATCATATTTTTCTACAACATCTTCAAAATTATTACATGATTCAGCCTTAATTTCATAATCTAAGTCTCTATTAGCCGCTTCATCTTTCATTTTCTCTACTAACATACTTGTACTCATTCCAGCATTACAAACTAATAAAATTTTCATAATATTATATTCCTCCTGTTTTTATGTTAAAAAAATTTATTCAAAACTTTTAACTAATTCAGCCAGTTCTTTTAAAGCTTTATCTTCATCATTTCCATTCACTATTAATTTAATTTTATCTCCATATGAAGCTTCAAGGGTCATTAAGCCCATTATACTTTTAGCATTAACACTGCGATTATCCTTTCCAATTTCAACTTCTGATTCATAATTTTTAGCTTCACTAACAAATTGTGATGCCGGTCTTGCATGAAGACCAGTCTTATTTTTTAATTCAATTAAACAGCTTTTCAAATTTTTGCCTCCTTTCATTTCTTCTTGATTTGTTTGAAATGGATAGTTGTTTTTATCTTCGCTTATATAAAATGCATTAATCATACCAAAACTATAATTTTCTTAATATTTATTTGTTTTTTTATTAGAAATCCAATTATTACAAGGTTTATAGATTGTTTTTATTTAAAATAACTTTGCAAATTAATAAAAAACACCCCATAAAATACAAAATTAGTGTGCAAAATAGTTCTGCACACTAATTAATATGGTTACACATTAACTTCAAACTGTATTTTAGTTGTATAAAAACATTTCTGTTATATAGGCCTTTTCATCATCAGTTATATCTAAATTATATTCAGACTCCAGTCTTTCCATCTCAGAATTGACTACTGCAAATGAGTTTTTATTCTTTGTAATAAATTCATTTAACTTTTCATACTGCTTTCTATTACCATCTTTTTTTGCATTTTCGAGCATATAAGCCATATGAATAATGATACCTATCTTTACTCCAAAATCTAATTCTTCCTTAAATCTGCTTTCAATATTATTTATTACAGTTCTTAGGTCATCCACCATTTTAAAACTATTAAAATTACTAAATTGATCCTTTAGTGAAGTTTTAATATTAAATATCATTTCTTCGTGTTTTAATTTTGTACTTAGTTTCTCAATTCCATCCTGACCCAAAATATCTAAAGCAGAAATATAAGGAACTGATTCTAATTCCAAAGGCATCGTACTTACAACAGCTAATATATTATATTCTTTTTCTAATTTCTTAATTTCTTTTTCTAAGTTATTGTCTTCCATTAAGCTCAAATTAATTATTCTATAGCTCAAATTACTATTTAAATTATTTTCAATTATATTTTTTAACTCCCTGGCAGCACCTTCACCAGTATAACAAGCTGTTACTATTGCAAAATCATCCAGATTCTTATTCGTTGTTTCACTAGAACTTAAATTATTATCTCTTTCAGTTTCAACTTCAAAATTTTGCTGATAGCTTTCTCCTCCAATTTCATTAACTGATTCAATTATATCAGCAAAAGAATCCCCAAGTACTGCTTTGCGAGAGGCTTCTAAAATTGTTGGAGTACTGACCATCGTAATTGTTTCTGTTTTAATACCAGTTTCTTCTGCGATCATTCCCCCAAAACTATTTAAAGAACCCATATCAACCATTACAATAATGCCGCTACCATTATCAATTTCTTTTGCCTTAGCTTTAGCTTTTTTATAAGCTTCATTAGGACTCATTTCCAAAGGCATATCAACAGCGACAGCGTGTTCTTCCCCAACTAGATTGTTTACAACTTCTGTCATACTGCTGGCAGTAGACTTACCATGCATCACAACTAAAATTCCTACCTTATTGACATCAGTTTCTCCATAATTATAGGGTTTTTCGGTTAAAAACATGCTGATATAGCCAATTTCATCCAGAGGTGTCTTGATAGAAAACTTCTGATCTATAATTGTTGCAATTTCCATAGCAGTGATAAATTCCTGGCTGTGTTCTGAACGAATTTCATTTAAATTCGGGTGATAAATTTTATTATCATTTCTAATTCTGGCTATACTTCTTTTTAAATGCAGGGCCAGCCCATAATAAATTTTTTCATCATAACTTCTGTCCAATCGATTTTTTGCTAAATCAAGTATCTCCTGAACAAGACTTACTATATCTTCTCCCACAATTTTTTCAATTTTACTTTTTTTGAAATTAGCTGATAAATCGCCAATGTAATTTTTAAAATGCTTTTCTATATCTATATTTAAAATCTGATTAATTTCTTCTTGTGGCAGACCATTATCTTCAAGAGTGTTCATTTTATCTTCTATAACATCATAAAACTGATAGTCTTTATTTTTTTTATCTTTTTGCCGCTGCTCTGTTTTGCTGCCGTTCTCTTTAAAAGATATTAAATTTCCCCTATTTTTTATCAGTTCATCAAGTTCTTCCCTTTTATTCGGCAGATTCATAATACCTTTTTTAACATGATATGGAAGTTCTTCCTGTCCAATTTTGAGACAGCTGCTTTTATTTTTTTGTTTTGACTTAAAATTCAAAAATGCTTTTGCACAGGCAAGCTGAATATCACTTTTAAGCTGACCAATGTTATTGGTACAGTCATATAATAAAAATGATTTTAAAGCATTCTTATAAATATAAATATCTTTGCCGATTCTTTTTTGCTCCTGCTTGATAAAATATTTAATCAGCTGAAATCTTTCAATTAAACTTCTATCTGAAAGGGCAGGAAGTTCAATCACCATCGGAATTCGGCGCTGAAATGTTTTTAATAAATAGGAACCGGGGGGTTCTGTTGTTGCTGCAATAATCTTGACATCTGCTTCAATTATCTCATCTGTATCTCCAAGCTTTCTAAAAAAACCATTATCAATAAAAGTAAAGAGCATCTCCTGTCCCTGAGGCGGAAGTCGATGAATTTCATCTAAAAATAATATACCTCCATCAGCGTTTTTAATAAAACCTTTGGAATCTTTTTCGGCGCCAGTATAAGCTCCTTTTTTAACACCAAATAGCTGCCCCATTAAAAGCTGAGGATTATCTGTATAATCGGCACAGTTAAATTTTATAAATGGTGCATCTGAGCTGATGACTTCTTCTTCAACAGCAAAATTATACATTAACTCTGCAAACATTGACTTACCGACACCAGTCTCACCTAATAAAAGAGTATGGAGACCATTTGGTGGATATAAAATAGCAGCCTTTGCCTGCTGCACCGAAACTTTGAGACTTTTATCTGCTCCTATCTATATAGCCCCCTAACAGAATTGGAGAAAAAGTTTGAAAGTGATATACTCTAATTACAAGGGGGAAACACCAATGGCAAACAGAAAATATTCCG
>NZ_SOEF01000040.1 GCF_004366375.1 Halanaerobium congolense | reverse complement strand
CTTGCAGATAATGAGTCTAAATGGAAGAAAGAATATCTTGATCAGGCAGTAAAAATTATTTTAGCAAAAGATCTTCCTAATTTCGATACCTTAATTAAAAATATAGAGAATAATAGTGATTTAGAAAATATGTGTGTAGATTTGATTGTAGATGGTAGAAAAATTACTTATAATTCAGATAATCCAACAATAGAAAAGGGAGAGCTCTATGGTATTTTTAAAAATGATAGCGGCAGCTTAAAAATTCATAATAGGATTTATGAGCAGCGAATTTACAATTATTTAATATCTAAAATAGAAAATTCAATGGAAAGTGATGCTTTTGATTTCAGAGATAGTTTTATCGATAATGGTCAGCTTAACCTAAAAGCAGTATTGGAGCGTTTTCAGGTTTTCATAAAAGAACAGTATAGTGATCGGGATAGAGATTTTTTAGAAAGAAATGGCCGTTTAATTTTTCTCGCTTTTTTAAAACCAATTATAAATGGTAAAGGATTTGATTTCAAAGAAGTGCAGATTTCTCAGGAAAAAAGGCTTGATGTGGTAGTTACTTATCTTGAGCAGAAATTTATTGTCGAATTAAAAATCTGGCGGGGAGAAGAATATCACCGGCAGGGATTAAAACAGCTGGCTGAGTATTTGGAAAGCCAGAATATGGAGCAGGGCTATCTTTTGAGTTTTAATTTTAATCAGAATAAGGAATACAGGGATGAAGAACTGGAAGTAGGCAATAAAAAAATCTTTGCTTACTGGGTTTAATGTCACTGCGGTATTTAACGGTGGCTGAGGCTCACTGCGGTGAAATCACGGTGGAAAATAGAATAAAATTAGCATCTTAATTGGAGATGATTCACCCTCAGAGAAACTTCATTTTGTTCAGTTAATGATGGAGCTTTTCTGGGGGTTTTTGTTTTTATAACTATGGAAGTTGGATATAGAGATAAAGAAAAAAGTTTAGATAATGTGCTGATAGATACTGGTTCTGCCAGCAGTATTTTAAAAGCAGAATTGGTTGAAGATATTGGAATAAAACTTGAACCAGAGGATACAATCGGAAGCGTTAGAGGTGTTGGTGGTTCAGAATTTGTGTATATAAAGAAAATAGACTCATTATCAATTGGGGATTTAAATGTAGAAGATTTTAAAATTGATATTGGAGAAATGGATTATGGTTTTGATATTGATGTAATAATTGGTATGGACTTTTTACAAAGAACTGGAGCTATTATTGATTTGGACAAAGGAACTATTGGTAAAGAAATTTAATAGAATTAGATGCCGAGCATAATGTCTGGTTATTTTTTTGTCTATATAGTTTATTATCGAGGAATTAAGTTAGGTGAAGAGGAAGAGGTTTATGCGAGAACCAAAAGACAGAATAGCTAGAGTTTTCCGGATATTATAATTGAACTAACTTGTCTGTATTGGTCTAAAAGTGATAAACTTAAAACAGAGAAAGTGTTAAAAAACTCCGCACCTATCTATAAGTGCGGATGATTATAACGGAGGTGTTATTATGGATCCTACTATTTACAATAAGATAAAAAATATATTTGAGAGTAACAATGGATATGCTCGAACTAAAGACATACTTGAAGCAGATATTCATTCTTGACCCTCCTCCCTCGGGGCAAGCCCTCGAGGTTTGCGAGCAGACTTTCATTCTATCACATCTATATAAACTTCAGGAAGAGGGAGATATCAGCAGGATCAAAAGAGGGCTGTACCGCTGGAATGATGATGAATATAATAGCAATACAGAACTAATCGAAGTAAGTAATATAGTTCCTAACGGTGTAATTTGTCTGCTTTCAGCACTTTCATATTATGAGCTCACTACAACCAATCCCTGGGAGTATTATATTGCCATTCACCGAGATGAGCACAGGCCTAAACTGCCTGATTATCCGTCGATCTCTATTTTCTATTTTGCTGATAAACAGTTCAATACCGGGATTAAAGAGGTTAATATTGAGGGGAGTAAGGTTAAAATATATGATAAAGAGAAAACAATTTGTGACTGTATAAGACTGAGAAACAAAGTGGGTACTGATGTTGTAAAAGAGGCAATGCAGAACTATCTAAAGAGGATGGATAAGAACATCTCCAAACTACTTGAGTATGCAGAAGTTACAGGGGTTAAAAATATAGTTAAAAGATATCTGGAGGTACTTGTATGAGTTGTGTCTGCTTCAATAAAGGAAAATTAAAGAATTTATTGAAGTATAAATAGTAATAGGAAAAATATTTTTTTGCTGGTGACAATACGGTGTCAGAGCAGCAAGATATAATATATTAATAAATGAGAACTTAACTATTCTAGGAGGAATTGTAAATGTCGAAGTTAACTTTAGAAGAATTAGAATCACATCTCTGGGAATCAGCCAATATCTTAAGAGGTAGCATTGATTCTGCAGATTATAAGAACTACATATTTGGACTATTATTTCTAAAAAGAATGAATGATGTATTTATGGAGAACAGAGAGCACATTATTGAAGAATACGGTGAAGAAGTAGTTGATGATCCAGACTTTTACACTGAATCAAAAGTATTTATTCCTGAAAGAGCTCGCTGGTCTGCAATTAAAGAACAGACTGAAGATATTGGAGCAGCTATCAATAAAGCCTTTGTAGTTTTAGAACAGGAAAATTCTGTTTTAGAAGGTGTGCTGACTACAGTTGATTTTAATGATAAGGATAGATTACCTGACAGTGTATTAGAAAAATTAATCCAACACTATACTGATTTAAAATTAGGTAATGAAAACTTAGAGGATGCTGATCTTCTAGGTAGAGCCTATGAGTACTTAATTAGACAGTTTGCTGATGATGCCGGTAAAAAAGGTGGAGAGTTCTATACTCCCCGTGAGGTGGTTCAGCTATTAGTAAGAATTCTAGATCCACAGTCTGGAGATCGAGTCTATGACCCGGCCTGCGGCTCTGGCGGGATGCTTATTTATTCAGCTGAACATATTAGAAAAGAAGATCAGGATAGAATGGAGAATATTTCTCTTTTTGGTCAGGAAAGAAACTTAAATACCTGGTCTATTGCTAAGATGAATATGTTTTTACATGATCTTTATGATGCTCAGATTAAAAGAGGAGATACTTTTACAGAGCCGTTATTTTTAGAAGATGGTGGTAAGCTGCAGCAGTTTGATAGAGTAATTGCCAATCCAATGTGGAATCAGAGTTATGCTAAAAGTGATATTAAAGAATCTCAGGCATATAATAGGTTCAATTATGGTTTCCCACCTAAAAACTCTGCTGACTGGGCCTGGGTTCAGCATATGTTAGCAAGTGCCAATCGTGATGGCAAGGTTGGGGTAGTTTTAGATAATGGTGTGCTTTTTCGCAGCCGTTCTGAAGGTAAGATCAGAAAGAAGGTCCTAAAAGAAGATTTAATTGAAGCTGTAATTGCACTGCCTTCTAATTTATTTTATAACACCTCTTCACCTGGTTGTATTTTGATGTTGAATAAGAATAAGCCCGCTGAGAGAAAGGATAAGGTTATCTTTATTTATGGTGAGGAAGATTATGAAGAAGGAAGCAGCCAGAACTTTTTAAGAGAAAAAGATTTAGAAAAGATATTAGATGCCTATCACAACTTTGAAGACATAGAGAAATACTGTAGAGTGGCTGATATGGAAGAAATAGAGAGAAATGATTTCAACTTAAATGTACCTCGTTATGTTGATACAACAGAAGAGGAAGAACCGGTGGATGTAGAAGAAGTATTAACTGAGCTTGATCAGCTGGAAAAAGAAAGAGATGAGATAGAATCAGAGATGATGAGCTATCTTAAGGAGCTTGGTTATAATGGTTAAAGAAGGGTATAAAAAAACAAAGTATGGTTTAATACCTGATAGTTGGGATTTTTTACAACTAAAAGATATAGCTAAAGTTAATATGGGATCTTCACCACCTTCAAGTACATATAACGAAGATGGAGATGGATTACCTTTTTTCCAAGGTAATGCTGAATTTGGATCTCTTTATCCTGAAGAGAATCAATGGTGTACAGACCCTCAAAAAGTTGCAGATAAAGATAATATTTTAATTAGTGTAAGAGCTCCTGTTGGTGATATTAATATTGCACCATATAGATGTTGTATTGGTCGTGGACTAGCTGCTATTGAAGGTGAAGAAACAAGTAATAAATTTATTTATTATTGTCTTAAACAGTTTAACCCGAAACTTCAAAGTTATTCACAGGGAAGCACTTTTTCTTCCATAAACAAAAAAGTATTAGAAACTTTCTTTGTTAATTACCCTCCTCTACCTGAACAGAAAAAAATAGCATCAATCCTATCATCAGTAGATAAGTCAATAGAAAAAACGGATGAGGTAATAGAAGAGACAAAAGAACTAAAAAAAGGATTAATGCAGGAATTGCTTACTAAAGGAATTGGGCATAGTGAGTTTAAGGATACCATCTTAGGTAAAATACCAGCTAAATGGGATATAAAAAAATTAAGAGATATTTGTAATAAAGTAACTGATGGTACTCATGATACCCCAAAGGAAGTAAATGATGGTTATCCATTTATAACTGCTAAAAATATTACTAATGGAAAATTAGATTTTGAAGATTGTGGTTATGTATCAGAAAAAGATCATAAAAAAATAATAAGTCGAAGTAAGCCAGAAAAAGGTGATATTTTATTTACTCATATAGGAACAATTGGGCAAACAGTTGAAGTAAATGTTGACTTTGAATTTAGTATTAAAAATGTTGCACTTTTTAAACCAAATAATGAGCTAATCAAAAGTAAATACTTTAAATATTCATTACAAAGTAATATAGTTCAAGGCTTTATCAAAAGAATATTACAAGGAGGAGTACAACAATATTTAGGGCTAACTACATTAAGAGGTTTTAATATACCTGTTCCTCCACTAGAAGAACAAAAGAAAATAGCATCTATCCTATCATCAGTAGATGCAAAGCTAAAGAAGGAAGAAGAATACAAAGCTAAACTTGAAAGACTTAAAAAAGGTCTGATGCAGAAGCTATTAACAGGAGAAATTCGAGTAAATACAGAGATGGAGGTTTAGAAAATGACTTGGAATTGGGATGAGTATAATCAATCAGAAAAACCTGCTTTAGATTTATTTGATACTTTAGGCTATAAAGTCTATGATCAATTGAAAAAGGATTTTACAGAGCTGCCTGCAAGAGAATCAGAACACCAGGTGATCTTAATAGAAGAATTAAAGAGTGCACTCAAAAGAATAAATCCCTGGATCAATGAGAATAACTTAAATAAAGCTGTCAATAAGATCAGACCAGCTCGTCTAAAGGCTAATTCTTTAATGTCAGCTAATGAAATGATCTATGATAAGCTAATTAATCACATCAGTCTGCAGCAGGATGTCGGTTATGGAAAGAAAAATCAGACTGTAAAGTACATAGATTATGATAATCTAGACAATAACTCCTTCTTTGTGACCGTCAATCTCGAGGATCTCAAGTTCACCCCCTACGGCGAGGAGCGGGAGTTCGTCTTCAAGCTGCCCGGCTCGAAGAAAACCGTGCGCTTCGGATATCTCGACGGCCATAAGGAAAAACGCTTGGCCAGCCTGCGCGAGCCCAACATCTCCTCGGCCATGCTCATTCGCATCCTCGACATCGACGGCAAGGCCCCTTCCAAGAAGAGCCTGTCGGAAATGTCGATGCGCGACCGCAACGCGCTGCGGCAGGAGATGTCGCGGGTCGACGCGGGAATCGACACCTCGGTGGAGACCGAATGCGATGGCTGCGGAACCAAGATCCGCACCCGACTGGAGGCCGAACCGTCTTTTTTGTTCCCAGGAGTTCGCTTGTAAGCGACGCATTCTTTCTCGCTTACGGCGGACTGCACTGGGGCTGGTCGGAAACCCGCTCGCTGCCGCTCAGGGTCCGGCGTCAGTTCGTCGAGGCCCTCGAGCGGCAACTTGATTTTGAACGTGAGCAAACGGAACGGCGATAGATGAACGGCAATCTCGGACTGGGCATAGTGGTATCGATGAAGGATGCGTTCTCGCAGAACGCGCAGCGCATCCGTGGCTCCATGATGGACCTCGATTCCACCGTGGCGGATGCCAGCGAGCGGATGACCCGCAACCTGGACCGCATCCAGCAAGGCACCATGATGCTGGGGGCGGGACTGGCCCTGATGGCAGTACCCGCCGCCCTGGTCGCCTCCACCGCCGCGACCCAGAAAGCCCTGGGCGAGCTGGCGTCCCTCGGCGTGCAGGACCTCCGGGCCATCGAGGACGCCGCCGAATCCTTCACTAACCAATGGTCCGGTGCCGACAAGGCCGCCTTCATCACCGCCACCTACGATGTGAAATCGGCCCTGTCCAACCTCAGCGACGAGGCCGTGGGCGTCTTCACCTCCATGGCCGCCATGACCGCCAAGGCGACCAAGGCCACCACCCAGGAGATGGTCGGCACCTTCACCACGGCCTACGGGATATTCAAGCCCATCATGGCCGACATGAACGACATGGAATGGGCGACCGCCTTTTCCGGAGCCATGGCGCAGACCGTGGCCTCGTTCAAGACCAACGGCACCCAGATGGCCGACGCCATCAAGAACATCGGCGCGGTGGCCGCCGCGAGCAACATTCCCCTGAACGAGCAGCTCGCCGTGCTCGGCCAGCTCCAGACCACCATGCCCGGCTCCGAGGCGGGCACGCTGTACAAGGCGTTCATCATGAAGGCGGCCGAGGCCGGTGACGAGCTTGGCCTATCCTTCACCGACACCAGTGGCCGTCTCAAGGGCGTGGTTCCCATCCTGCAGGAGATCAAGCGCCAGTTCCCCGATCTCTCCAACGCCGCCACCCAGGTGAAGCTGAAGAAGGCCTTCGGCTCCGACGAGGCGGTCAAGTTCCTGCTGCAAATGTCGGCGGGCATGGAGAGCCTCGAAGGCAATATCCAGTCGGTGGGCCGGGCCATGAAGACCGGCACGGCGGTCACCGAACAGATGGCCGACGCCATGAACCAGGACATCGGAGCCCGATTCCTGCTCCTGCGCCAGCAGGTGGCCAACCTCAGCGAAATCCTGGGACGCACTCTGCTGCCGGTGGTCACGCCGGTGATCAACGGAGCCTCCCGCTTCATTCTGTTTCTGCAACGCATGGCCAAATCGATGCCGGGCGTGACCCGGGTGGTCCTGGGGCTGTCCATGGCCCTCGGCACCATTCTGGTCGTGGCCGGAGCCGTCACCGCCGCCGTGGGCATGGTGGGACTCATGCTGCCCGCCATCAAGGCCGGGTTCGTGGCCATCAGCGCCGCGCTCGCCGGAGTGGGTTCGGCGGTCGCGACCTATTTTCTGCCTGTTACCGCGATCATCGCAGGCGTGATCCTTTCGGTGTATCTGCTCAAACGCGCCTGGGAAACCAACTTCGGCGGCATCCAGGACGTCATCACCGGGGCCTGGAACAAGGTCTCGCTGGTCTTCCGGGGGATCAGGGAGCTGGTGGGCTCGCTCAGCGGCGGCGTCGGACAGATGTCGGCCGAACTGGCCCAAAAGCTCGAATCCGCCGGTCTGCTGGGCTTCGTGGTCACCGTCTTCAAAGCCTATTACCGCGTTCGTGAGGCACTGGCCGGATTGTGGGGCGCGTTCTCCCATGCCTTTGGCCGCATCCGCGCCATCCTCGAACCGACCGTCCGCACCCTGATGAGCGCTTACGCGACATTGGCCAGCGCGGTCTTTTCAGTGGTGGAGATCTTTGGCGTGGCCGCCAGCGCCACCGATGGGTCGTCCTGGCGCACCTTCGGCACGGTTATCGGCACCGTCGCCGGTGTGCTTCTGCAGGGGCTGGCATTCGCGCTGAAGATCGTGGCCTGGAACCTGTCGCTCATCGTTCGAGCCCTGGCGGTGGTGGTGCGCAGCGTGGTCTGGGTCGGCAAGGTCATCGTCGGGTCCCTGGTCGGAGCGGCCAAGTTTATGTAGCGGAAACGGTTCTTTGGACACAAGTTTAGACTATGCTGCCATCCGATTTTCCAGCCAGTTATGGCGGATTTCGTCAGGTGACGTGAAGGCGTTTTTCTCGACTCGCCATTCGCTGTTATAAAGGCTCACGAAGGTCTTTACGGCCTTGCGAACATCATCGACGGTACGGAAAACTCGGCCATAAATGGCTTGCTCTTTCAAGGTGCGGTTAAAACGTTCGGCAACTCCGTTGGTTTGAGGCTCGGCAACGAAGGCAAAGCTGGGAGTGATCCCCCAGAACTTGATCTGGTTCTGAAAATGGTCTGAGAGGTACTGGGTGCCATGGTCCATGCGCAGGGACAGCCCCCGGGCAATTCCTTTCTCTACGCTGCCGTAAAGGCGGCTTAAGGCCATGGAAAGGGGCTGCAGGGCTGCATAGCGGTCGCCGGTTTTGCACACATGCCAGCCGACGCATTCGGCGTTCCAATGCTCCACAGCCGCAAAGATCCAGACCCAGCCCTCGTCAAGAGTGAAGACGCGGGTGCCATCGGTGCCCCACATCAAGTTCGGTGCCATGGTGATGATCTTGCCCTCATGCGCCTTGGCAGCTTTGGGCCGTCCTCGGTGCGGAGAAAGTAGGTGGTTTTCGCGCATGATCCGCAGAATCCGCTTGCGTGACACACGGTGGCCATCACGGAACCGTAACCGTCCCCAGACCTTACGGTGTCCCTCTCCTACGAACGGTGAGGTTGCCAGGTCGTGACGGATCAAGCCCAATAGGTCCTCGTCACTTATCAATGGACGCGGACCACGACGTTTAGGCACCGCTGGTGGACTTTGGCGCGAGGCATGATAGAACGAGGAGCGAGCCTGTTCCCAGACAGTGCAAACCCGCTGGACGCCGTAGGGCTTGTCTGCTCCCGGGGAGATCGTTTGGCTCATTTCGACGATCTCCGCTTGGCTAAAGGGCCGGGTTTTTTAACCCGTTCCCAAAGGAGTTCGTTCTCCATGGTCAATTCGCCGATCCGGCGCATGGCCTGATTGAGTTCGGCCTGAACCGGATCTTTTGGCCGCTTTTTTAACGACTCATCGATCCCGGCAAGGGCATTCTCCCGCCACTGCTCCAGACGGTAGATTTCGATACTCAGCTCGCGGGACAGGGCGTCAACGGATTCGCCCCGAAGCATGCGTAGGACAACCTCACGCTTGCGGGAGGCACTCCAACGCTGTCCTTCGGCTAAGGGGCCTTTGACGGTTTCGTTCTTGTTCTTTGTAGTCATATTCTCTCTCCTTGGACACGGGGACTTTACCCCAAATCAGTGTCCAAGAAAACTGATATGGCTGACAGTTGTCAAGAGCCGAATCGTTCCCTGCCCAACTGTTTTTCAGCGGTTTTTTTCGCGGTTATTTTCCAGGGTACTTGCAGAGGCGGAACCCATGTTGCGACGGTTGATCACTCTGATATTCGCGGATTGGATACCGCCTGACTTGGCTTCGTCGCGGAGCTTCCTCTCTCTAGTAGCGTGAGTTCGGCCTAAGGGCCTGATCCGATAGTTTTCCCGAGGGTTCTCCTGACCGTGGTTGCGCCCCTGTAACTACCCTGGAGTATTGATTATTGTTCGATAAGTTTGCCCCTAACGTGTTTTGAGGCTGTAGTTTTGGGTTTTATTCTTTATGCCATTATCGGAAATTCAACCTCATGGGCTATTGCCCACATAAAGGCACAGAGTTCTCGGGCGATGGCCGTCACGATCACCTGTTTGGGCTTACCCTTCGCCAGCATTCGTTTGTAGCGGGCACACAATCGAAGCTGGGCTTTCCAGGAGATATCGCATATCTCCTGCGACAGACCTTCTTGGCGTTTGCGCAACTCCCGACTAACCCGGGCAGGAAGGCGGTATGCCCAGGAGGCTTCCACCAGAACCCGGCGCACATGGCCATTGCCTGTTTTTGTAATGGCGCCCCGTTTTGTTTTTTCGCCACTGGAGTGCTCCGAAGGCACCAAACCGAGATAGGACATCAGTTCAACGGGGCTCGTAAAGCGCGTCATGTCTCCTATCTCGGCAACAGTTGTGGCGGCCACAATCAAGGAGACACCCCGGAGGGATTGGTAAGCCTTTACTACCGAAACCATTCGCCATTGGGGCAAAAGCTGTTGGATTTGCCCCGTAAGGCGCTCCACACGGCGAGTGCATTCAGTGAATGCGTCCACATATTCCTGAAGGACGATCTGTTGGGCCGGATGAGGCATTTTGATTCCGGCGATCCAACGCAAATGCGCCTGGCTCCAGTGGCTTCGCCCGTTGAAGTGGTGACCGTGCCGGAGAAGAAAAGCCAAAATGCGCTGCTTGGCCTTTTTTTCCGCCAACTTGGCATCCTCTCTCGATCGGGTGAGGTCCCGCATGGCTTCATCTTCGGCAAACGGCACAAAAACAGCCGACAATTCACCGGCCCGATGCAGGCGGGCCAGCATTTGGGCATCCCGGTGATCATTTTTGATTCGGTTGCCACTTTGCTTGGGAATCATTGCTGGCGCAACCACCATGCAATCAAATCCTTGAGCTGCAAGATGGCGATAAATCTCATAACCACAGGGGCCAGCTTCATAGACGAAATGCAGCTCATAACCTTTCGAAACCAGTTTTCGGATGACTTTGTCGAGGGCGCCAAGGCTCCCGTCAATTTTTCCGTAACTGCGAACTTCACCGTTTCGGCCAGCTTCGGCGATAGCGATCTCAATGGAGTTTTTGTGGACGTCCAATCCTACAAATATGCTAGACTTCTTCATGACCTGCCTCCTTGGTTATGGCTCTGTGTTGGGGTTCACGAGGTTCCAACATAACCCACGTTTGCAAGGGGCAGGTCTTTTTTTGTCAACTGTCAGCCATTATGTCTAGGGGCGATTCAATAAAAGCACGCTGAATAGTCGGTCGCTGTACCTGTCAAAAACTCTAGGCATTCTGCCTTCCAACGATTTGCTTGGTGGGGAACAATTATTGCCTGCTATTGTTGACAATCTCAAGCCCTCATCCTATTGCAAAACACCTTAATCTTTCCTTACCTGTCAATCCTTTCTTTCAGAAAACCTGTGAACCCCCCGCTTATAGTTGTCAAAAATTAATCTAAAAAAAAGAGAAAATATCTTGACTCTCGAGTTATATGATGATATATTACAGGTACACCGGTGAAAGTCGTTGTTTTTTGAAACTCTAGCGAAGCTGTTTTGGGTAAGGGCGAAGGAAGTCTGGTCCTTACAACTCGGAAAACTGACTGAAGGGAGAGCAGATATGGAAAACCGAAAACTGACTGAAGGGAGAGCAGATATGGAAAACCGAAAACTGACTGAAGGGAGAGCAGATATGGAAAACCGAGGTATTTCATCAAGGGCAAAAAAACTTAAAGACAAGTATTTGGCTACTCCGCCAGGGATTTGCTCTGAACGGGCCAAGATTGTCACGCAGGCTTATCAAGATTATGAGAGTCTGCCTGCAATACTTAGGCGGGCTAAAGTTCTCAAACGGGTTCTTGAAGAAATGTCAATTTGGATTGCAAATGATGAACTCATTGTTGGTAATCAGGCAAAAGTTGCCAGATATTCTCCAATCTTCCCCGAATTTTCGTTTGAGTGGATTCTGGGTGAAATGGATGAAGAACCTTTTGAGTTGTGTGATACTGATCCGTTCCTTATTGATGAGGAAACTAAGTCCGATCTACGGAAAATTGGGCCTTATTGGAAGGGGAAAACGGTTAATCATCTAACCATTGGCAGACTGCCAGAAGAAACTGCCGCAAGTATTGCAAATTCTGCTGTATATAACTTTACTCCGAGTGTAGTGGTTGCCACAGGAGTTGGTCATTATTCGCCAAGTTATAAAAAAGTAATCACTAAAGGGTTTAATGGAATCAGGCAGGATGCACTTGAAAAGCTCAAGGTGATGGGAATTCCGGCCGATGGAAATGAAGTCGACACGTACAATTTTTTGAAAGCCGTTATCATTTCGTGTGATGCTGCCGTTTCTTTTGCCCAGCGTTATGCTGACTTGGCTAAGCAGATGGCAGTAGAAGAAAGTGATTCTGCTAGAAAAACAGAGTTGTTGAAGATTGCAAGTATTTGCGAAAAGGTACCGGCTAATCCCGCCACAACATTCCATGAGGCTTGCCAAGCCTTCTGGTTTTTCCAATTAATTTTGCAACTTGAATCTAATGGCCACTCAATCTCACCAGGTCGCTTTGACCAATATATGTATCCCTATTATTCAAAAGACCTATTGACGGGACAATTGGCGCGGGAAGATGCGCAAGAACTGGTGGAGTGTCTTTGGATCAAACTGTCGGAAATTAATAAGATTGTGCCATTTGGAGTGACGGCTGTCGAATATCCGATGTTTCAAAATCTAATTGTTGGTGGGCAGGATCGCGATGGCAAAGATGCGACCAACGATCTTTCCTTTATATGTTTGGATGCCTCTCAGAATGTTGGGCTTCACCAACCGTCCATATCTGCGCGTCTGTGGAATGGTACACCTGAGGTACTTTGGAACAAAATTGTGGAGGTAACCAAAAAGGGGCTAGGCATGCCGGCCCTTTACAATGATGAAGTAATAATTCCGGGTCTGCTTAATCGCGGGAAATCAATTGAAGACGCAAGAGATTATGCCATCGTAGGATGTGTTGAACCGGGACCTCAAGGTTATGAATATGGCTGGTCGGGCGGTGCTGGAGATCATCCTTTCTTTAGTCTTCCAGCCTGCTTGGAGTATGCCATTAACGATGGGAAAAGTTTAAAAACCGGTATGCAAGCCGGTCCCTCAACGGGAAGTTTGGCTGATTTTAAATCCTTCGAAGAAGTGAAGAAGGCCTACGAAAAACAGGTTAAATACTTTGTAGATCATTTCGCAGTCATTACGAACACTGCCGACTTAGTGAACCAAGATGTTGCGCCTTTACCGTTTCTTTCTTGTGGAATGGAATACTGTATAGAAAAGGGCATTGATGTTTCAGCGGGAGGGGCCAAATACAATGCAATTGGTACGGCGGGTGTAGGTGTCAGCAACGTAGGTGATTCCCTTATGGCCATCAAAAAGATGGTTTTTGATGAAAAAGTAGTAAGTGGATCTGAATTGCTTGAGATCTTGAAAAGTGATTGGAGCGGCCAGGAAGTTCTTAGAAATAGAATAATTGCAGAAGTGCCTCATTACGGTAATGACGAGGAAGAGGTAGACGCTATAGCAGCATGGGCTGCAGAAGTTTACTGTAAATTGACAGAGAAATCTGTGGGACCGCGAGGGCCATATCAACCGGGGCTATATCCTGTCAATAGGCATTTAATTATGGGGTTTGTTTTAGGTGCATCTCCTGATGGGCGAAAAGCAGGCGATGCTTTGGCGGATGGCATATCCCCGATTCATGGTCGAGACTTGAATGGACCTACAGCTGTATTGAATTCAGCATCTAAACTTGACCATTTGATTAATTCAAACGGAACCCTTCTTAATCTCAAGTTCCATCCATCTGCCCTTGAAGGTGAAACGGGAGAAACTGTTCTTAAGGCTGCATTGAAAGGTTATTTCTCTCAAAAGGGTCTCCACGTCCAGTACAACGTTGTAGATTCTAAACGGCTAAGAGACGCACAGAAAAATCCTGATAAGTATAAGGACTTGGTCGTAAGGGTGGCTGGTTATAGTGCTTTTTTCGTTGGACTTGATCCGGTCCTTCAGGAGGACATAATTACAAGAACAGAAATAGAGGAAATTGGTTAGTGTCTTTATAAAGTTTTAAGGAGATTTAAAAATATAGCCGCCCCACAACACCATAAAGGTGTTGTGGGGTCTAGGAGGGGATAGAATGAATTTAAATAGGGGGTCTGATCATATTTCATGTTCTGACCCCCAATTTAAAAAGAAATAGAACTGCAAAAACTAAAATGTTGAGGTTTCTAGGGAAAATATAGATGGGAGATGATACCTTGTGAAAAACGAATCTTCAGGTTTGGTATTTGACATCCAAAGGTATACCTTGCATGACGGGCCAGGGATAAGAACCATGATATTTTTGCAAGGATGTCCATTACATTGTTTTTGGTGTCATAGTCCTGATTCTCAATCATTTGTCGGACAGTTGGCGGTAATGCCAATATTATGTGTTGGTGTGGAAGATTGCGGTGAATGTCTAAAAGTATGTAAGCAAAAGGCCTTAAATAAAACAAAGCCAACCTATTCAAAGATTTTAAAAAAAGATATTACTGCAATAAGTTTAGATCGAAATCTTTGTAGCGAATGTGGAGATTGTGCAAAGGTTTGTTATCCGAAAGCCTTGTATTTTACATCAAAGTCAATGTGCGTTGATGAGGTAATGAAAATTGTAGAGAAAGATAGACTTTATTATGAAAAAACAGGAGGGGGAATAACTATTTCGGGTGGAGAACCCATGGTGCAGAATTTATTTGCATATGAGTTACTTAAAGAGAGCAAGTATCGAGGTCTACATACGGCTCTTGATACATCTGGTTGTGTAGATTGGGGGAAATATGAACCCTTACTTCCTTATGTTGATCTTTTTCTTTATGACTTAAAGATTATCGACGATGAAAAGTCATCTAAATTTATTGGCGTATCAAGTAGCGTGATCTTACATAATTTGTTTAATATTGCCGAAAAAAAAATTCCTATACAAATAAGAGTTCCTGTCATTCCTAGTATCAATGATGATGATGAAAATCTTAAAACCATTTCTCGAATATGCAAAAAATTAGGAGATTCCTTGGATAAAGTCCAATTGCTGCCTTACCACAAGCTCGGTACTTCAAAATATGAAAGAATTGGATTGGAATATAAAATGCCACCCGTTGATCCTCCTTCAAAGTTTGAAATGCAAAGAATAAAGAATTTGTTTGAAAGAGATGGACATAATGTAATCGTTGGTTAAATAAATTATTTACCTTCCTCATTGTAAGGATTTAAATATTTTTAAAAAATTTTCCTTAAACCATTATTGACCCTAAGCTATGAACTACCTCGCCACAAATAGCTGGGTTTCAAAAGCCTGTAATCTATGCCGAGTCGCGTAATAAGTGCGAGGAATTAGATATAACGTTCGGTTAAATATTATTTTTGCAAGCTGTCACAGTGATAGCTTGGTCTTACGTAATTCAAAGCTAAATGAGAGGAGGATTTAAATGTCTAATGTTTCTGATAAGGTTTTTGAGTTTTACTTGCCCGCTTTATCACTAATGGGAGTAGGTGCAAGGAAGGAAGTAGGTAAGCATGCCAAGTCTCTGGGTGGGAGGAAGGTTCTAATCGTTACCGATCAAGGGATGGTCAATGCTGGATTTGCAGAACAGGTTAAAAGTTATATTCTGGACGAAGGCTTAGAAGTATTTATATTTTCTGGCGTTTGTCCAAATCCGACCGATGTAAATGTTCGCGATGCGTTAATGGTTTGGCAGGAAAACAAATGCGACCTACTAGTTACGCTTGGTGGAGGAAGTTCCCATGATTGTGGGAAAGCGATGGGGATAATGGCCACAAGCGGAGGAGATATCAGAGATTATGCAGGGGTCAACACACTTAAGTCTTCTCTCCCCCCATATATTTCTATAAATACAACTGCAGGGACTGCAAGCGAAATCACTCGGTTTGCCGTTGTCACTAATACGGATACTGATGTCAAGATGATTTTTGGCGACGGAAGGTTGACGGCGGATGTTGCTATTAATGATCCGGTTTTCCATATGGGAATGCCTCGCTCATTGACTGCTGCTACTGGAATGGATGCTTTGACTCATGCCATAGAAGCCTATGTTTCCAAACAGGCGACGCCTGTTACAGATGTATGCGCTCTAGGGGCTATCGAACTTGTTGCAAAATGGTTGCGTCCAACTGTTGCGGATGGGACGAATTTAGAGGCGCGTTCTCAAATGGTTTATGCAGAGTATCTTGCTGGTATGGCATTTAATAATGCAGTTCTGGGCATTGTGCACTCGATGGCACATCAGGCAGGAAGTTTGCGTGATTTGCCTCATGGTGTGTGCAACGCAATTATTTTGCCTGTTGTGTGTGAGTATAATTTGCTGGCTGCCCCTGAAAAATTTGCAAAAATTGCTGAGTCCATGGGGGAGAACATTGACGGGCTCAGTATTTTGGATGCTGCTGACAAAGCAATTGGTGCAATCAGGCGGTTGGCTAAGGATATTGGTATTCCCGCGGGATTGGGGGAATTGGGAATATTGGAGGAAGACGTTCCCCAAATGGCAGACAATGCTTTGAAAGATGTATGTACTTTATTTAACCCCAGATCGGTTACGTATGACGACATTGTTAGGCTTTATAAGTCCATAATTTAGGTCGGTGTCTAAAGTTTGTAAGTTTTTGTAAACGCATATAAAATCTAATCTATTATTATCTTTTTAAAAATAAATAATAGAAAAAGTTGTTATTGTGGCCAGGCAATGAAGGTCAGTTTTTCCTCCTCCCCTGACCGGTAAGCAATAGATTCTTATGATGTATCGAGACTTTGCATAGCAAAGCCTATCTTTGCCTTTGCCTGGCCAATTTTTTTCTTAAGATAAGAAACACCTCAATTGTTATAAAAACTTCGAATAAAACAATAATTTATTAAATTTAAAATTATACTCTATAGATAGATTCTGAAGCGATGAAATCCATCGAAGGTTGGCGATTGTAAACTGAATAGCACTAATTTAAATGATGAGCTTTGAATTTCATGTTGATTCGCTAGTATAACGATCAATGTAATGAATCGCTCCCGAAAGCGTCCCCTCAGACCTATAGGTCAAAAGTAGAGCTAAATATTCGAAATCGCTAATCAGCGTGTCGCCGAAACCAGTGGTCATTTTTTTCTGCGAATTTGGAGTTCGGACTCCCCCTCCATCTCCTGAATATACACCTAAATGGGACAACTCCAAGGAAACTGGCAGGAGTCAGAGCAATTGTCACCTTGAGCCATCATGGGTATCGGCCCTATCTCCTATATTGTGTTGTTGATTTTGAAGGTCGCCAGAGGTAAACATTCGTCCATTCTTACTAACCCTGCAATCCGGAACACCCCAGCGGTCCCCCGACAAAGTATGGACGGCTTTATGCCAAGAATGCTTGGATGGTTTTGATCAGAATAAGCAGCCCAACAACTCTATCCTGCAGCTTCTTAGAACTTTCAAGACATTGTATGCCTATTATTTGAATGAACTGGCATGCGGTTTCCCCCCCCACTTGTTAAAACTTTTCAACAATAACTATTGACTAAACATTAAATAATCCTTTAATAATATGTTTGTTATTTTAATCTACAAATAATTAATTTATTTTCCGACGAAGAGCTTTGTGGCCACCAAAGAAGATGATCAGGTAGCTGAAGCCAGCGATCATATGCGCCACGTCAATCATTTTTGGCGGGAGCAAATTGTCTGGCGAGCAAGAGTCATCCGCAAAGCTGAGGATTGCAAAGCAAGAAGAAGAGAAACCATGACATAACCAACCAGGAGGAACATGGAGAGTAAACATAATCGCACTGTCTATCAACGTCCTGACGGCACCTGGGCCAATAAAGTCTTTGATGAGGAAATCCCAACCACCATCCATGAGACAAGGCGCCATGCTATCGCAGCCGCAAAAAGCCTCCTTCAAAACCAAGGCGGCGGAAGAATAACCGTTTTGGGACAAGATGGCGAAGTCATCTTCAAAACAACAGTCCCTTCAGCAAAAACAACCTATCCCATAAACAAAACAGCACATTGGCCTTAGAGACAAAACTCTGAGCCCCATCCATCAATCGAAAACGCCAGAATCATCCGGTAACGCGACAATGGCCGCAAGGGCAAACAGCACTATCTGACTTTGTACGATTGCGACGAAGCCAGAGCCAAAGGGGATTCTATCTGAATAGGTGGAGGGTTTTGAATCAACAAGGCCCGATGGGTTCAGGGAAACAACAATTGGTGGGTTTGGTATCAGAATCCCTGGCGGTTTTCTTTAGAACGAAATTCTCCTTAGATTGGCTGATCTTTCCAATCCTTGGCCATTATTATTCTTCAAGATTTTAAAATCCTATAAACCGAAGCGACCCCAATCCCTAATTCCTCCGCTATTTTTTGTTTTGCCATCCCCGCTTTAACAAGGGTCCTGACCTCTGTCGCTTTGGCTCTGGCGGTTGCTTTACGACCTTTATATTTCCCCTCCTGCTTTGCCTTCTCAATGCCCTCAGCTTGCCTCTCAAGCATCATTTTTCGCTCGAATGTAGCTATAGCCCCAAGCATGGTTAACATGAGCTTACCGGTGGGCGTAGAGGTATCCAGGTTGATATTCAACACGCTGAAGGTTACTTTTTTCTCCTGAAGGCAATCAACGATATCAAGAAGGTGCTTGGTGCTCCTTGCAATACGATCCAGTTTGGAAACAATTACCGTATCTCCCTCCCGAATGTAATCCAGCATAGCTTGCAGCTCTGGGCGATCTTTTTTGACCCCAGAGATTTTTTCCTGAAATATTTTCTCGGCCCCAGCTTTTTCAAGTTGGATCAATTGAGCATCAAGGCTTTGTCCAACAGTGCTCACACGTGCATAACCGATAATTGCCATATTCCCCCTCCTTTTTTCTATCAATGGATACAAAGACATTATGATAGATTTCTATCAAAAGTCAACAATGAACCCTATTGATAGGGGCGGAGAGGCTTTACGGGAGCTATCAAATGGCCATGCCTCAGTAATAGGAAACAATATGGTTGATTTTTCACTTTTGTGAATGAATGCACTTCTACCACCCCTCATTGATGTTTTTGGGTGGCCTATTGTAAAAATGGGAATAGGGCAATCTGAAAAGAAGGTTCATAAGTAAGCAACTAGGCGACTCAAATAGGCTCTTTCACAGTGACCCTGGGAAATAGAAAAGGCCCACAGATTTTTTTTGCGGACCTTTTTTATGAAAGGCGTGAGAATAGTCTTCCCATTTATTTTTACCAGTGCCATGGATAAGGAGTTTCTTCACCAAAAGG
Source organism: Halanaerobium congolense (assembly GCF_004366375.1). Classification (GTDB taxonomy): domain Bacteria; phylum Bacillota; class Halanaerobiia; order Halanaerobiales; family Halanaerobiaceae; genus Halanaerobium; species Halanaerobium congolense. The sequence goes on along the minus strand of NZ_SOEF01000040.1, from coordinate 2,187 downwards.
ATCTTGTGATCCGGAAATTTTGGCAAATAAGCGAATGGCAGCGATTGTGGTGTCGTGTGCCCATTTGGCTACGCTAACCGCACCAAAAGTTGTTGTCCAGGTAGTATTCTCTTTTATTTTAGGATTACTTTTAAAAAATGCTTCTTTTGTTCGAATTGGCCATTTGTTTCCTGCTGTCATATCGGGAGAATAATGAATAATTTCATTTCTCAATCTAAATAGTGCAATCAGATTTTGGTAGGTGCTTCCATTTGTGTCAATTCCAACGTCCTCTGAATCATATCCTTTGTAAAACAATTTTATCTTATCTTTAATTTCTTTTGCCTTTTTTATGTCATCGATTCTTTTGAGAATCGATTCCTTGTTATTAGTGTCCTGTTTTATGGCAAGAGTCCTGCTGAACTCGATAGTTTCATTTAAATATGATTCAAAAGCAGTACAGAACATTATAATTGCAGGAAAACAATATCTACAAGAGTCAAAACTTGACCCTTTCATTTTTTTTGTTACCTCGGAAGTTGCGAGAGTAAGTAATTCATTACCTACCTTGAAGAAATTTGGTGAAAGTAAATCCATTCCGCAATGAAGTGACGAGTCTATATTTTTAAGATGAGGAGGAGTGAAGTGTTTTGATCTTTTCATTTTAGTTAAAGTTAATAATAATGAGGGTTGATATGTAACGCTTCCGCTTTGTATATGATTTTTAAATAAGGACAAAAATTTTCGGTTTTTAATTTTTTTATGGAATTCTCTTGTCTTTACCGGACTTGTATTGTACGTGTATCAATCTATATTGATTTATAAATATATTGTTATCTATCAAATTACTCCATTAGAAAACAATAAATATTAATCAAAATAAATTTAAATAAGCTCTTCCTTTTCCTGAATTAATCTGATAAAATATTATCAGAATATTTAGGATGTGATCAGATGCAAATCATTCATGACTTTAAAATACCTGTTAAAAAATATTCTGAGCTTGGCCAGAATAATAATTTTCCTCACCCTGAAGAATGTCCTCACTGCCATGATAAACTACATAAACACGGATTTTACCACCGCTATGTAATCACCATCGATGGTAAATGTTTCTGGATACCGATTAGAAGATACAAATGCCAGCACTGTGGCAAAACTATTTCGATTCTTCCAGCCTTTCTCTTCCCTAAATTTCAAAGATCTCTCAATTATATTATCTGCTGTATGAAAGAATATCTGCTGCAGAAAAAGCTACTCCTCTACAAACGAGCAGTATATTTTTATCTGCATAGATTTACCCGCAATATTCCTGGTTTGATTGCTTTTTTCAGAGACAAATACCACTCCCTGATCCCTTTTAAATTATCAAGAATAAAAAAAGCCACAAAACTAATTAAAATGATTTGGAGCTCAGACGCTCAGATACTCGCAAAAGAGTATCAGGATCACTTTAATCAATGTTTTATGGCACTTTAATTGTACCATAAAGATTAAAGTTTTGGAACTATTTTTTTAAACACAAAAGCTTTCACTAGAAAAGAGCTGTTTTTCTGATTAAAATGTTATTATCAGCAGTTTAAGAACAATTTTGCTCTTAAATGCTAAAATTCAAGCTTAAAGGAGCTGATTTTGATGAATGATAATGACAGAGAACAGATAGCTCTATTTCGCTTTTCCCTCATTTCACCTATCTTAAATAGACAGGTGAAAAAACAGAACGAGTATCTGGCAAAGGTGGCTGCTAAAAAACACAATGTCCCCTATTATGGTGTCAGAGAATACTCACCAAAAACTATAGCCATGTGGGTTAGAGCCTATCGCAAAGGTGGTTTTGAAGGGCTTAAACCCAAACCCAGAAATGATAAAGGTAAAAGTCGTGTTTTAACTCCAGAACTCAAGGAAGTTATTTTAGAAGCCAGAGAAGATCACCCTGATAGATCTGTTTCTTTACTCTATGATCAGCTGATTACTGAAAAGAAAATGCTGCCTTCCCAGGCCTCCTATTCCACTGTTTATCGCTTTCTTAAAAAGAAGAACCTGTTGGTTAACTCACCCCGTAAAGAAGAAAACAGACGCCGTTTTGCCTATGACCAGGTTAATATGCTCTGGCAGGGCGATTATCCCGATAAATTAATTATTCCGATTTTCGAGCAAGTATCTTGATAAATAGTTATTAACATTTATAAAAATCGGGATAAATTTTTT
>NZ_SOEF01000039.1 GCF_004366375.1 Halanaerobium congolense | reverse complement strand
CAACTCAAAAAGTTATTATTTAGTTCTTAAATTAGATAATTTTAGAGTTAAACCAGAGGAAAATTATATTTCGTGGTTGCTATGAATAATTCAGGCTAAATTATCCTGACTATAAATTGTCGGCAACCCATTTAAATCCATTTCTAGAATTCGGTGATAATTTACTATTTGAATAAATATTTTTCCATTATCATTTAAAATATCAGCTGCTAACTTTAAAAATTTATTTATTTTTGTTTGAGAAAGATGGACCAGTACATTCCCAATGATATAAATACCATCAAAACTTGAGCTATTAAATTTTTCTTTAATATGCATCATTCCCAACCTATAAAAATCTATATTCACCCTACTTTCTTTCATTTTTGACTCTGCTAAAGAAATCATTTCAGCATCAATATCAAATGCCTTAAGCTGATATCCTTTTTTCGCTAAGGCAATACTATAATTACCAGTTCCACAGCCAACATCCAACAGTTTTATGTCTTCTCTTTTTTCTTTTAAATTTTTAAATGTATTATCAATTAGTTCCAGCTTTTTATCATTAAGAGGGAAAATTTTATCATAATTTTTACTGAAATCTGAATAAAATTCCATATTTATCAACTCCTAAAATGAACTCTATTAAAAAACTTATTATTATTTGAATTAACCATTAATCATAAAAATCCTGCTTTAAACCAAAAAAACCTCTTTCAGCTGCAGACCAAAAGAGGTTTTAAAATAATTTAATTTTAAATCTATACTTTTTATTAAAATTCACTACTGTTTTCTCCAACATAACCACCATTCAGAACATTCTACTTCTCCCTGCCTAATTAGTTCTTTTCTTTCTTCAAGATGAGACTTATTCTTTTCGGGATGCTTAATTACCCTATAATCAAATACCTGACTGTCGGCCCAATTGAATTGTTCTTTATTTTTTTTATCCATTTTGCTCACTCCTCAATTTTTGATATTGATTACTAATTTCAATTATAGTAAAGATAAGTTTTTTTGTCAAGTATAAAAACAAAAAAGAACAGCCAGTTAAGACTGCTCTTTAAGGTATAGTTAATTTTTAAACCATTTTATTCTGAAACTATTCATTGATCATTTAGTTAAATTTAATCCATCTCTGTTAAAACAGCCCCAATTAATCCCGGGCCAGTATGAACAACCATAACAGGACTAATTTCACTAAAATAAGTTTCTTTGATCTGAGAAATCTTTTCAAACTTCTCTAAAAGGCCTTGAGCCTCTTCTTCTGCGGCTGCATTCATAATATCAACAATATATTCTTTACCATTCTGCAGTTTATCTTTAATTATAGAGTACATCTTTTTAAGAGATCTTTTTCGTCCTCTAACCTTATCAAAAGTAAAATATTCTCCTTCATCATCGATAGCAATTATTGGCTTAATATTTAAAAATTCAGCAATAGTTCCTGATACTTTACCAATTCTGCCCCCTTTTTTAAGATATTTAAGAGTTTCAACCACAAAAAAGACTTCAATCCTATCTTTTTTAGCTTCAACTTTCTCAATAATTTCTACAAAACTCAATTCACTATTCTCAACTAAATCATTTGCATAAAGCACAAGTCTTCCTAAACCTTTTGAGAGCATCTTTGAATCAATCACTTCAACTTCTATTCCTTCAATTTGATCAGAAACCATCATGCAATTACTATAAGTTGCAGATAATCCACTAGAAATATGAATAGATATGATATGAGTATAACCATCTTTTTTCAATTCAGTATACACATCCATTATTTCCTGTGGTGAGGGCATTGAGGTTGTTGGTATTTCTTTCTCAAAACTTTTATAAACTTCTGCCGGCGTAATATCTACTCGATCATGAAACTGCTGATCACTATATATTACTTTTAAGGGAATTGATGTTATATCATATTTCTCCAACTCTTCTTTCGTTAAATCAGAAGTACTGTCAGTTACTATTGCAATTTTTTCTTCCATAATTTTTTCTCCTTTTCTAATAATTAATATATTAAAAAATTAATCATCTGCTAAATTATCAAAATATCCCTGAATTAAAATTATAGGAGTTCCTTTATCTCCACTTCCACTAACTAAATCACATAAACTTCCCAGTAAATCAGTTAATCTTCTGGGAGTTGTACCCTGTGCTTTAATATTAGCAGTTAAATCTGCTTCTTTTTCTTTGATTTCATTTTTCATTGCAGCCAATAATTCTTCACCTTTTAAATCTTTGAGCTCATTATCAGCTAAATATTTTAATTTCACTTCATTGGGAGTTCCTTCTAACCCTTTGGTATAGGCAGGTGAAACAACGGGATCTGCAAGCTCCCAAATTTTTGCTGCTGGATCTTTGAAAGCTCCATCACCATAAATCATCACTTCTACTTCTTTGCCGCTAAATTCCTTTATCTTTTCTTGAACTGATTCCACAAATTGCTGTCCATCTTTAGGAAAAAGTTTTAACTTATTTTCAGACGCCTTATTGGATCCTAAAAGTCCATAATCAGGATTATAACCCTTACCCTGATCCTGGCTGCATAATTGATCAAGACTAATAACCTTATCGGCACCATTCTCCCTTAAAATTTCTTTTGTTCTTTCTCTAGTGTGAATATCAGCAGCAATTATTTGATCTGTATAATTTAAAATTGTTTCAGGCTGATTGGCTGCTATAATTTCTATGTCTGTATCGGCAGCAATGTTTTTATATAAATCAACATAATTAACACCAGTAAAGGGATGCTTAAAATCCGCAAATTTTTGATAATACTCCTCTTCTTCAATCACATATTGGTAAGGATCAATTTTTAAATCATAAATTTTTCTTGCATCTAAAAGTGGATTTCCAACTTCATCATTTGGATAGCTTAACTGCAGATATAATTTTTTACCGCTGGCTGCCAGCCCTTTTAAAATCATAGAAAAACGGTTTCTACTTAAAATTGGAAATACAATACCTATTGAGTCTCCACTAAAAGTATTGTTAATTTCAGCTGCAATATCTTTAATATTAATATAATTACCCTGAGCTCTAGCTACTAAAGATTCTGTAATTCCTAAAACATCTTTATCTCTGAGTCCAAAACCTTCCTCTTTAATAGATTGTTTTAAAGAATCAACAACTATATCCACCAGCTGATCCCCTTCTTTGACTATTGGTGCTCTAAGACCTCTCACTTCTGTACCAACCGTTCTCATTAATTTCACCTCAAAAATTTTAAATTTTTTACAACAAAACTCATTATAGCAAAAATATCATCAATTAAGCAAGTTTATGCTTTTGTCTTATTTTAATTTATTATAAATTTATTATACTATTTTTAGCTATTAATGTACAATAACAGCCTTTAAATTAGTAAAAATATTAGTTTAAAACTGAAAAAGATGGTTTCAATTCTATTTCAAGAACTGAAACCATCTTTGAAATTATGTTATTTTATTTTCTTAAATTTCTAATAATCTCTTCAAATTCTTCTTTAGAGATTTCTCCTTTTGCATAACGCTGTCTTGCAGTTTCTTCTGCACTATCTTTATAACTGCTTAATTGTTGATTATGATAGTTCTCTCTTCTATTACTTTGATTATAATTATTATTTTCATTATTTTTCTGTACAATAAAATAAATTACTGCTGCAATTAAAATAATCCAAAAAAACATCATAAAACCTCCACCTCCATAAAAACTATTGAATCCCATATGATGACCAAATCTTCCCATAGGACCAAATCTAAACATGGTATCACTGCTCCTTATTTAATCTTGAGTATTTAACTTTAATTATATCATATAGAATAAATGTGAAGAAAATATGAATTTTTTATTTTTTAAAATAATTAACTCCTGCTTTAAACAATTTTTGATCTTTTTCTCCAATAATATTTTTAGCAACATTTTTCCCGATTCTTTCAGAATGACCCATTTTACCAAAGACTCTTCCATCTGGACTGCAGATTCCTTCGACTGCTGCAATAGATCCATTTGGATTATAAGGTATTTCCATAGTTGGTTTTCCTGCTAAATTTACATACTGAGTTACAATCTGCCCATTCTCCTGCATTTTTTTTATCATTTCTGGCTCCGCAACAAAACGACCTTCCCCATGTGAAACCGGAATTGAATGTATTTCTCCAACTTCTACATTAGCAAGCCATGGTGATTTATTAGAAGTTATTTTAGTATTTACCATCTGAGAAACATGGCGTCCAATTGTATTATAAGTTAAAGTTGGTGAATTTTCCGTCAGATCTCTTATTTCTCCATAAGGTAAGAGGCCAAGTTTTACTAAAGCCTGAAAACCATTACAGATTCCAAGCATTAAGCCATCCCTCTTATTTAAAAGTTTCATTACTGCTTCTTTGATTTCAGGATTTCTAAATACCGCTGCAATAAATTTCCCTGATCCATCTGGCTCATCACCAGCACTAAAACCTCCTGGCAGCATTACAATCTGTGACTCCTCAATTAAAGCAGCCATTTTTTCAATTGAGTTTTCAATCTGTTTTGGTTCTAAATTTTTAAAGATAAAAGTCTCAACCTCAGCTCCAGCTTCTCTAAACTGACGGGCTGTATCATATTCGCAATTTGTGCCTGGAAAAACAGGTATTAAAACCTTAGGCTTAGCTGTCTTAATTTTTGAGTTAAGACTTTGCTCACTCTGATAGGGTTCAAAATCTAATAACTCTGCTTCCAGTTCTGGCTCAACTACTGCAGCAATCTCATCTTCTGCTGCTTCTGTTTTATATATTTTTTCTAGAGGCTCTGACCAGCTTTTGATAGCTTCTTCTATAGTTATTTCAACATTTTTAACTTTTATTATTTCTTCTGCAGTAGTTTGTCCAAGATATTTATAATCTAAACCTTTAAATAATTTTTCTGGTTCATAATTTTCTTGAACCTCTAAAATCAAGGCACCATATTCTGGTGAAAACAATAGATCCTCACTTAAATCAGCAGTGATTTCTGCACCAATCTTATTACCAAAACTCATTTTTGAAATAGCTTCTGCCAATCCACCAACAGTAATTGCTGAGGCAGCTTTAATTTTACCTTTTGAAATCAATTTTTCGACCTGAGAATAATTTTCTTTAAGTTTTTCTATATTTGGCAGCTCTGCTTCATCTCGCTCCACAGGCAGATAAATCAGCTTGCTGCCAGCTTCTTTAAACTCAGGTGAAATTATATTATTAACATTAACCGTATCTACAGCAAAGGAAACTAAAGTTGGCGGAACATCTATCTCTTTGAAGCTTCCGGACATACTGTCCTTGCCGCCAATAGCAGGCAGCCCGAAATCTTTTTGAGCTCTATAGGCTCCCAGCAGAGCACTAAAGGGTTTACCCCAGCGCTCTGGATTCTGTCGCAAACGCTCAAAATATTCTTGAAAAGTAAATCTTATTTTAGAATAGTCTCCACCAACTGCAGCAATTTTAGCAGTAGATTCAATCACTGCATAAAGTGCTCCGTGAAAAGGACTCCAGGTGCTCAGCTTAGAATCATAACCACAGCTCATAATTGTTCCTGTATTTGTTTCTCCTTGGATTAAAGGTATTTTTGCTGTCATTGCCTGAGTTGGGGTCAGCTGATACCTGCCACCAAATGGCATTGTTACACTTCCAGCTCCGATTGAGCTGTCAAATTTTTCAATTAGTCCTTTCTGACTGGCAACATTTATATCAGCTAAATTATTAAGCCACTTTTCTTTAAGTGTATCAGCTCCCGTTAGGCGCTCAAATACAGCATTTTTAAAATAATTTTGCTCTGCTTTAGGTCTGCTAACTTTAACTTCAGTCTTCTGAGATGCTCCATTTGTATCCAGAAAAGCTCGACTTAAATTTACAATATCAGCACCATTCCAATTCATAATTAAGCGGTGGTGATCTTTAACTTCTGCTACAACAGCTGCCTCCAAATTCTCTTCTGCAGCCAGCTGAATAAATTCATCTACATCAGCTGCTTCAATGACAACTGCCATTCTTTCCTGTGACTCTGAAATTGCAAGCTCGGTTCCATCTAAACCCTCATATTTTTTAGGTACAGCATCCAGATTTATCTCCAGTGCAGCTGCCAATTCACCAATAGCAACGGAAACCCCACCGGCTCCAAAATCATTACAGACTTTAATCTTTTTGCTGACTTCTGAATTTCTAAATAAACGCTGAATCTTTCTCTCAGTTGGTGGATTACCCTTCTGCACTTCAGCACTACTCTCTTCAATTGAATCTTCCGTGTGCACCTTGGAAGAACCGGTTGCTCCTCCACAGCCATCACGTCCTGTTTTACCGCCCAGCAGTACTATAATATCACCTGGTAGAGCTTCGCCTCTGACCACATTTTCTTTGGGGGCAGCTGCAATTACAGCTCCTATTTCCATGTGTTTAGCCAGGTAGCGCTCATTATAGATTTCATTGACCAGTCCAGTTGCCAGACCAATCTGATTTCCATAAGAACTGTAACCATCAGAAGCTTTCTGGACAATTTTTTTCTGAGGTAATTTACCTGCTAGAGTTTCTTCAATTGGAGTTCTGGGATCACCAGCTCCAGTTAACCGCATTGCCTGATAAACATAGGAACGACCAGATAATGGATCTCTAATTGCTCCACCAAGACAGGTGGCCGCACCACCAAAGGGCTCAATCTCAGTTGGATGGTTATGAGTTTCATTTTTAAACATCACCAGCCAGTCTTCATCTTTACCGTCCACATCAACAGTGACTTCAATACTGGCAGCATTAACTTCATTTGAAATCTCTAAATCATCTAATTTACCTGCTGCTCTTAATTCTTTCATTCCCAGCAGAGCAATATCCATCAAGCAGATATCTTTTTCTTCGCCCTGATAAATTTTTTGACGCCCATTTAAATACTCCTGATAAGCTTGTTTTATTCCTTCAGTAAATTTACTTGCTTCTATTTCTACTTTTTCAATTTTGGTTAAAAAAGTTGTATGTCGGCAGTGATCAGACCAATAAGTATCCAGCACTCTAATCTCAGTGATTGTTGGATCTCTTTTTTCTTCATCTCTAAAATAGATCTGGGTATGCTTTAAATCTGCCATACTCATTGCCAGACCAAGTTCGGACAGTACATTTTTTAAGCCGTCTTCATCTGCTTCAATAAATCCAGCTATAGTCTCTATTTTTTCAGGAACTTTATAATTCATTTCCAGTGTTTCTGGTTTTTCTAGTGCTGCCTCTCTCGAATCAACAGGATTAATATAATAATCTTTTATTTGTTCTACTTCTTTTTTATCTAAATTTCCTTTTAAAATAAATATCTGGGCCACCCGAACAGTCGGTTTCTCGTCAGTATTCAAAATTTGAATACACTGTTCTGCGGAGTCAGCCCGCTGATCATATTGTCCGGGCAGATATTCAACTGCAAAAATTTCTTCATCTGCTTCAGTCTCAATTTTTTCTTGATAAATTAAATCTATCGGAAGCTCTGCCAAAATTGTTTCACAAGCTTCGTGATAAGCTTTCTCAGAAATATCTTTAATATCATAACGATTGAGCAGTCTTAAAGATTCTAAATGCTCTAACTCCAAACTCTCTCTAAAATCATGCAGCAGCTCTTCTGCCTGAACATCAAAACCTTCCTTTTTCTCAACAAAAACCCTTCTGATCTGATCTGCCATTTTAAGCGCCCCTTTTTGAAAATTTTTATAACTTCTAAAACTACCTCAAATAAATTATAAACTCGGCTCCCTATTCTTAATTATTCATAATAAATTACAAAAGTTTTTTCTAATTAAATCAAAATATGAAACTTAGTTATTCTTTAATTTTTTATCGGAATGATATCAATATTCTTATTAGAATTAACTTTTATAAGAACAAAAATCCCTTGTAATTTAATTATAGAATGATACACTTAAGTAGTAAAATTAATAATACTAATATCATTAATAAGGAGGATTAATTAATGGCTTTAAATTATGAATTATATAAAGTTTTTTATCAAGTTGCAGTTAACTTAAGTTTTTCTGAAGCTGCTGAAAATTTATATATATCTCAATCTGCCGTTAGTCAAAATATTAAAAGTTTAGAAAAAGAGCTCAAGACTGAACTTTTCATCCGCAGCACCCGCAATGTAAGGTTGACTGAAGCAGGAAAAATATTATTTGAACATATTGAGCCGGCATTTAATTTAATTGAAAGTGGAGAAAAAAGCATCAGAGAAATCAATTCTTTAGAAAGAGGAGAAATCCATATTGGTGCTAATGATACAATCTCTAAGGATTATTTGCTTCCCTATTTGAATAAATTTCACCAGCTTTACCCAGAAATACAAATTCAGATTACAAATAGGACCTCCAGCACCTGTATTGACCTCCTGCAGCAGAGCAAAGTTGATCTAATTATCAGCAATCTTCCCAATTCAAAAATCACTGAGCAGATGGAATGTCAGGAAATTTTCAGTTTTAATGATCTTTTTATAGCAGGCAGTGAATTTAAAGAATTGAGAGAAAAAGAAATTAAACTGAGGGAAATAAAAAACTATCCTCTCTTAATGCTGGAAGCAAAAACTACAACCCGAAAATTTCTGGAGAATGCTTTAACTAAACTGGATATTGAAATTGAGGCTGCAGTCGAACTCGGAAGTGTTGACTTATTAATCGAAATGACAAAAATTGGTCTCGGTATTGCACTGGTACCTGAATACTGTCTTGACCTCAAAGAAAAAGGTTTATTTAAAGTTAAAACAAAAGAAAAACTGCCAGCAAGAAAACTGGCAGTGATAAAAATGAAAAATATTCCAATTTCAAAATCAGCAGATAAATTTATACAAATAATTACTGATGTGCTTTATTAATAAAAATAATTTGAAAATTTGAGCTATTCTAACTGAAAAGTAATTATTTAAGGTCTTCGTAAAACTTTCCAGCTAATTCAAATTTTGAACCCCTGTATTTAAGCAAATTAACATTTTTTCTGCAGGCCTTTTTAACCGCTATTTGTTCAAAATCCTTACCTTCTACTAAAATAACAGCTGAAATATCAGCTAACAGAGCCACACCAACAGTCACCAGACCATCTAAAATAGTCAGCCAGATATTACCCTCTTCTGCCATTTTCATTACATCATGAGGTTCATCCCCAAAATAAACACCATTAATTTCAACATCCAGGTTGTTTCCAGCGACTATTTCCAGTTTGTATTTTTCTGCAAATTCTCTTACTGTCATCTTTAATTCCTCCCTAAAATTTAATTAATAGCTTATTTACTATATTCTTGCTGACTAAAACATTTCCTTCTTTTGAGCAGTATTTATACTCAATCCTGCATTAATAATCTTAGATCCGTATCTTTTAAATCAGGGATTAAAATCCCCATAATTTGGTATAAATATAAAAATTCATCTAAGAGATCCCCTCTATCTTCTTCAGGTATATTTCCTTCTGCTTCCATAAATTCTTCCAGATTATCATTGATATTAGAAAATGAACGAAACAATTTGCGGACTGGATTTCTATTATGATCCTTACTCCCATCATCCCAGTAATCTTTCATCTTTAACCTTTCCCTTCTCAATAATACAGCCGAAACTGCTTCTTCCATTGGAATATGAAGATATTTATAAAATAAATCTATCACAGCCTGACTTTCTTTTCTGCTTAAATTATACTTAATTACTGCATCTAAAAGTTGATTAGCCTTATTAGGGTCACCTGTTTTAGAAGATAAAGCATGGGCCAAACTTAAATGAGATAAGGTAATAGGAGAGTCTTCTTTTAAAACTTCCTGTTGATATTTTTCCTTCATTTCAAGAATGTTTAACCAGAGAGTTAGTGTAGTTCGGGCAACTCCTAGTTTTTCTGCAGCATCTTTTTTACTTAAATTATTGTCTTCAATAAATTTATTTATAGAAATGGCCCTCTCTAAGGGATTCAAATCCTGCCTCTGTAAATTTTCTATTAACTGTATTTGTCGAAACTTTTCTGGAGAAATATTCTCGTCAAATATTACAGCTGCAATTTTATCTTTTTTATCCTTTTTTACAGCTCTTAGCCTTCTTTCTCCAGCTATTAGCAAATAATGATCTTCTTTTTTCTGGACTACAATTGGCTGTAGTTGACCTACTTCAGCAATGGACTTTGCTAGACTATCTATTCTTTCTTCAGAAAAATCATGACGCACCTGTTCCGAACGACTTTTTATATCATTTAATGCTATTTCTTTATATTTCATTTTATCCCCCAATTTCTCACTGCAGATTTAAAATTTAAATTTATTCTAACTAAAAACTAAAATTGATTTTTATTTAATTTTAACATATCATATTAATAGATTGAATATAAATTTAGCTGAAAGTAGAACTTATAATCCCAAACTAAATCTATAAGGAGCATCTAGAATGAAAAAGCATCTTAATATAATTAGTTTAACAAATAAATTGGAAAAAATAAACTACCTGAGAGTAGAAAAAGATAAAAATTTAGCAGAATTTTCAAGTTTTAAGGTTGGTGGTCCTGCCGACTTATTCTTAGTACCACAAAAAATTGAAGCGTTACAAGAACTAATGCCTTTACTTATAAAATCAGATCTGCCTTATTTTATTTTAGGCAGAGGCAGCAATTTAATCATTTCTGATAAGGGTTATCAAGGTATTATTATTTATACAGCAGCTTTAAATAATTATCAGATTAATAATAATATAATCACTGCTCAATCTGGGCTTGAATTAAAAGAAATTGCTGATTTAGCTTATGAAAATTCTCTAAGCGGTTTTGAATTTGCCGCTGGTATCCCTGGTTCTCTAGGAGGTGCCCTTTATATGAATGCTGGTGCCTATGGAGGAGAAATGAAAGATGTAATAATTAAAGCTAAATTTGTTAATCAAACTGGAAAACTGATTGATTTAAATAAGTCTGAGTTGAATTTAGATTATAGAACAAGTATTTTACAAAAAGAAAACCCTGATTGGGTTGCGGTTAGTGTAACACTCAAACTCCAAAAAGCTAAGCAAAAAATTATCAAAGCGAAAATGGATGAATTACATCAAAAACGCTGGAGTAAACAGCCAATGGAATTACCAAGTGCAGGGAGCATATTTAAAAGACCACCTGGACATTATACAGGGCCTCTAATCGAAGAAGCAGGCCTTAAAGGGTATCAAATAGGTGGAGCTCAGGTTTCTACCAAACACGCAGGTTTTATAGTCAATAAAGGCAGTGCAACTGCTGAAGATATAATTAATCTAATTAACAAAATAAAAGAAGAGGTCTATAAAATTAGCGGAGTCCAACTTGAAGTCGAACCCCGTTTTTTAGGTGAATTTTAATCGAGCAGTTCCTCCTTTTTACTGCGGGGGAGCTGCTTGATTTCATATTCTCTTTTCTGGGCCAGACTGCGGTTCTTAAAGGATTCCTGATGCCGAAGCTTAACCGGCAGACGTCCCCGCGTATATTTAGCTCCCTGACCAGCATTATGTTCTTCCAGTCTCCGCTCTACATCAGTAGTATAGCCTGTATAAAAGCTGCCGTCACTGCATTCAACCACATAAATATAATGTAAATTATTAGACTTATTATCTTTAATAACTTCTACTTCTTCTTTATTTTTTTCCATATTCCTGAATATATTTGCCGAGTGCCCTTAAGTGCTCTTTTTCTTCTTCAATTAGCTGCTTAACAGCTTCAATAGTTTTTCCTTCATTGTAATCACACATTTCACGATAAAATAAAATAGAATCTTTTTCAGCCTGAATAGCCAGTTTTAAAGCTTTTTCTACATCATTTAAAGCTTCAACTGATTCGTCACTGTCATCCTTAGGAAAAACAGAATACTCAATTAAATAATTAAAATAGGCACTTACATCCTCTTCATAAAGGTAATCTGCGTTATCGTCTCCCTCACGCAGTTCCTCTGTTAAAGCTACAAATTTTTCATAATGATCCTGTTCATCCTGAGCTAATCTTTTAAAGAGTTCTCTCAAATCTCTATTTTCTGCTGCCTCAGCATGTTTTAAATAAAACTTTTTTCCTCTTTTTTCAATATCCTTAGCCATTTCCATTACTTCTAATGCATTAAATCTTTCTTTCACTGTAAACCCCTCCAAATTGTAATTATTTGATAATGTTTTTGCAATATTAATGTTATAATAAACTTCTTTTCAATCATTAATTTATCTAAATTGTATCATATATTTTGGATTATTTAAATAAAAAAAGCCCAGCTCAAAAGCCAGGCTGTTTCTGTTATTTGAGGCAGAACTAATTCAGATTATTCTAAACTATAATCTAAATTAAAACTGATAACCTAAGGAAACAGTTAACTTGGAATATTCAACATCTACGTTATTGCCAGATCCACGAAAACCATCTGCTTCACCATTATTAACTGAATACATTAGCTCTGCAGACATATTATTTGATAAATCCATACCTGCACCAACAGCATAATACATACCACCAGAAGTATCAGAGGTATTATCCATATCAAAGCTGTTATAACCTAAGTGACCTAAGAAATAATAGGGACTGTTCTGCATATTATAGTGAGCTAGAGCATAGAAAGGAACAAAGTTTAGAGAGTCGTTTAAACCATTATCATCTAAATCACGATCTAATTGATACTGAACTCCACCACCAAAGGTCCACTCAGAAGTATAAGGAACTTTATATTCTCCAACAAGTGTAAATCCAGACTCTACATCTGTATCACCATAACCATCGATATCTGCTTCTCCACCAAAATCAATTGCACCTTTAATATCCCAGTAACCTGGAACCTGTGCCATAGAAGCTGAAGAAACACCAACAACTAAAAACAATGCTAAAAATAAAACTAATGCTATTTTTTTCATCTTAATTACCTCCAATATTTTTTATATTAAAATTGTACCTGCCTCAAAAACTATTTATTTTCCCATATACTTATTTTATCACATTAAATATTAATATCAACCAGCGCTGTTATGCCGACACCTTCAATTCGATCAATATTCTTAATATTAACTGGATTAGTTGTATTTACAGGAATTAAAGCTCTAATTCTAAAATCTCCGCCTTTAAAATCGCCTTCAAGCTGAGCAACTGCCTTTACTTTCTCCACCTTTTCCTTTGGTCCAGAAACCTGGACTGCACCAGCATAAGAGTTAGAACCAACAGTTACAATTGGTACTACTTTTGTTTCTTCTTTAACTTCTACTCCATTATTTAAAGTTAAAGTATTAATAAAATTATTTATCGGTTCAGCAAATTGATCCACAACAACTCCTATTCCAACAGTCTTTAAAATTGATCCTAATATATTAGAATCAGCTTTTGTCACAGTAGACACAACTGGCAAAACTATAACTGTAAGCACCAATACCATCACAATAAATTTATAAAAGTTTTTCATTTTCTCATCGCTCCTAACATTATTTAATCTTCAATTTAATTAAAACTCATAACCTAACTCTAAGCCCACCCTATCATCTTCTTCCTCAAAATCATAAGCAAAATATAAATCTAAAGCTATCGGTCTTAAACCCAGCAAAAATAGTTGTGAGTTCAAACCTATGCCAGCAGTTTCTCCACTGTTTTCTTCATTTTCGTAATAATCAGCAAACAAATAAGCACCTATATCTGTAGTCTGGAAAAATCCTCCAAGGTAAATCGGATCAATAAATTGGTGATTATAGTTGAAATCTAAAGCAGCCTGAAATTCTGTTGTCTCAGATAAAGACTGCCCTCTATAAATTATTGGAGAATCTAATAAATTAGTATTATTATAAACTATACTGCTTTCTAAACTCCATTTGGAGCCAAGATCTAAATGGATAATATTAGATGATAACACTTTTGCCTCTGACCTATCGATATTATAGATAAAATCATTTTCTGTCTCAAAATCAAATAAATTACCTGTTTTACCAAAGCTGCTGCTCAGTAAATAATATTCTTCATTTCTTTGCTGTCCATAGCCCAGAGAACTCTGAAAATAATCAGCAAAATATTTAATTTCAAAACGATAGTCATCTTTGGTCTCAGACTGATAATCATTTGCATAAGCTAAGAAAAGATCGGTCCTTTTGGTCAGTTTTTTCAACTCAAGGCGAGCTTCATATCCTTCATTAAAAAAATCATCACCCTTTATATCAAAAGATAAATTATCTTTTTTTAATTCTATTCCTGTCTGAAAATTATCTTCAAAAGGAACTATCAGTTCCTGATCAAAATAAGATTGATCATGTCCATAATTCAAAAATAGTGATCTATCACTACCATCGACAATAAAGCGATTATTTTCAAGATCATTTAAAATATCCTGAATATTTACTTTTTCTTTTTCTTCATATTTATAAAATTCAATTTCTCTTTTTTCTAATTCTTGTTTTAAAGAAGGTATTATTTTTTTTGTGCTTTGATAACCATGTTTTACTAATTTAGGAGCCTGATTAAAATCCATAAAGGTGTAATCATCTACATCAATATCAATAACAAAATCAGCATAATTTTTTATTATCTGTTGAGAATAATTATCCTGTATGATATTTAAAAATCTATTAATAGAAGCTGAAGCACTATTAAATGTTTCGTGATTTTCCTTTGGAAAAGAAGTAGTAGCAATTACAAAATCTGCTCCCAAAACTGCGGCAGCCTTAGCGGGAGTTGCTTCCAAAATTCCTGCATCCATAAAATATCTGTCATTACGAGTTTCAATTGGAAAATAAATTGGAATTGAATAAGAACTCTGGATAACTTCTGATATTCTACCACTAGTGGTAATATATTTTTTTCCTTCCCCAAGTTCAAAACTCAAAAGGGCTGCGGGAGTCTGAAAATTTTCTAACCTTTTATTAGGTGCAATCTCTTCTAAAAAAAGATTTAGCTTTTTAGTATCAATTAAAGAACCACTACCACCGATACCTGGTTCAACAAGCCGACCAAATGAAGTAGTTGTAACTACATCAAGCATCTGCTCAGTATTTAAACCACTTCCATACATCACACTGACTATTGCTCCCATGCTGGTCCCTGTCATAAAATCAAAAGGTATTCCTGCTTCCTCTAAAGCTTTGATTACACCAAAGTTAACCATTGCTCTGGCCCCTCCACCTGAAAGAGCCAAACCAACAACAGGGCGCCTCAAATTATTATAATTAGCAGTAAAATCATCATAATTTTCTACTAAATAACTTTCTCCTCCCAATTCAATTTCTGTCACCTCAAGCTCATTTGCCTGCTCTGCATAAACAGATGTAGAAAAAACAATTATTACTATCCAAATAAACAAAAATATTTTTTTCATTATCTCACCCTCGATGAAAAACTAAGTAAGGATAATTTGAATTATCCTTCATTATCTGCATTATACTATATAATACCTGTTATTTCTAGCTTTTTAAACAGATAATATCTCAGATTCAGATTTTACTTTTAAACTAAAATAAAATATAATATTAGTGTAGAGAAGATTTTCGTCTAAAGTCGCAAATCAATAATCTAAAAGGAGGAATCATTTATGCCACATATTGTTTTTGACGGACCTGAACTCAGCAAAGAGCAGAAAAAAGAACTTATTAAAAATTTCACCGATACTGCCAGTAAGGTCACAAATATTCCTAAAGAAGCATTTGTTGTAATGATAAAAGAAAACGATCTAGAAAATATTGGTGTTGGTGGAGAACTTTTATCTGAAAAAAAGTAAATATTATTCCTAAAATTAGAAAATAATTATTCACTAAAGAGCTCCCTGGAAATCTTATTTAAAAGCTAATTATTTATTTCCCGGGAGTTTAAATTTATAAAATTTCTAATCATAAATTAATCCCTCTTTATTGTATAGTTTATAATTCTCTTCTTCATCCATCTCATAACAAGAGTATCCAGCAAACCACGCCACATCCTATTATTTACTCCATATTTTGATTCCCCATATTTGCGAGGATAATGATTAACTGCAACTTCCTTAACCCTGTATTTATTCATTCGCGCCAGGGTAGGATAAAACCTGTGCATTCCCTTAAAAGGATAAAACTCTTTATGTATTTCATTTTTGAATATCTTTAGAGGACAACCTGTATCAGTAATTTCTTCACCAGTAATAAAATTCCTAACCCCATTAGCAATTAATGAAGATATCTTTTTAACAATTCCATCATTACGATTAACTCTTTTCCCGACTACCATATCATATTCTTTAAGATAGGGAAGCATTTTAAATATATCCTCCGGTCTAACCTGAAGATCTGCATCTAAAGTAATTATATATTCACCTTCAGCTTCTCTAAACCCTGCTAAAAAAGCCGCAGTCTGACCATTATTCTCCTTAAAATGTACTGCCGAAAGTATTTCTATTTCTGATGCAAGCTCATCTATTTTTTTGCTGCTTCCATCCTGACTGCCATCATCAACATAAATGATCTGATAATCTAAATTTTCACTTCCTAATTCTTCAATAATGCTCTCCGTTAAAGGAGATAAATTTTTAAGTTCATTATAAACTGGTACTACAATTGAAAAATCATACTTATTCTTTTTCATGTCCTCACAACCTTTTAAAATATAGTTCTTATCCGTTTCTATTGGTGAAAAAAATAGCTAAAAAGAAAACCCTTAGTTTGTCAATTTTTTTAATCCGGGAAGTCTACAAAACTCCCCGGATTTTTATTAATTAAATTAGTTTAGATGCCTCTTCTTTTGTAATCCCTTTTACTTTTGCAACTACAATTGTTCGCAAATCCGTCACTAAAGAATAAAAAATCGGAATTACAAAAAGAGTTAAAAAAGTAGCAAAGGTTAAGCCGCTAACAATTACTATTCCCATTGGCTGAGTTGATTCTGATCCTTCTCCAATTCCCATAGCTATTGGCAGCAAACCTAAGATAGTTGTCAGTGCTGTCATCATAATTGGACGCAGTCTAACCGTCCCGGCTGTTATAATAGCCTCAATTCTTTCTGTACCTCTGCGGCGCAGCTGATTAATGTAATCAACCATAACTATCGCATTATTTACAACTATTCCCGCCAGAGTTATTAAGCCCAATATTGAAGCAACAGAAACGATAGAATTAGTTATATACATACCAAAAATAACGCCAATCACTGCCAGTGGAATAGTGAACATAATTGTAAATGGATGGACTAATGATTCAAATTGGGAAGCCATAACCATATAAATTAGAATTACAGCCAGCCCGAAAGCCATGCCGAGACTGCTAAAGGACTCCTGCATATCAGCAAACTCACCTTCATAACTGAATCTATAACCATCCGGTAATTCTAGTTCAGATAAACGAGATTGAATCTGATCCATTACTGTACCAAGATCTACGCCGTGAATGTCAGCAGTTATTTCAGAATGACGCTCCTGATCTTTGCGTAAAATTTCTACTGGCCCTTCAGTAATTTCCAGACTTGCTACCCTACTTAATGGTATCATCTCACCAGATGCAATTTGAATATTAAGTTCTGGCACCTGAGACATCTGTTCTATTTGATCTTCCTGCAGACGAACTCTAATATCATATTCATCACCGGCAACTTCATATCTTGTTGAAGTATTCCCATTAATAGCTGTCCTGACTGTATTTGCTATTTGACTTACATTTAAACCAAAGCGGCTTGCAATAGAGCGGTTAACCTTTATCTGATATTCGGGCTGTCCTTCTGAAAGACTATTGTCAATTTCTCTTAAGCCCTCAATATCTTCTATGGCTGCAGTAGCTTTGGCAGTTTCTTGCTCCAATACATCTAAATCGTCCCCAAACAGTTTTACATTGACCGGAGCACCACCTCCACTAAAACCCTGTTGTTCTTCAACAGAGAGGTCTACATCAGGTAGATTAATACTTTGTCGAATTTCTTCCATTACTTCTGCTGTTGACCGATCTCTTTCAGCCAGATCAACCAGATCCACATTTATAATTCCCAGATGACTGCTGGTAGAAGTAGACATCCTCTGACTACCAGATCCAACTGTAGAAATTATTGTTTTAACTTCTTCTATATTCATCAGTACAGATTCAATTTCTGTGGAAACTTCGTTAGAACGTGATAATGCAGTCCCCACCGGGAGTTCATAGCTAACTGAAAATGATCCCCGATCTGTACTGGGCATAAATTCAAATCCTATTTGTGGAATTAGTGCCAAACTACCGATCAGCATAATTACTAATAAGATAATAACTACCCAGCGGTGTTTAAGAACCCTACTTAGTGCTTTCCGATAAATTCTTTTTATTCTACCTTCTTTTTCAGTTCTATCTAATTCTTTCTGCGTAACTTTCAGAATTTTGGAAGCCAGCATAGGAATCAGGGTTAGAGCAACTATTAAAGAAGCAATTAAAGAAAAGGCTACTGTGAGTGCCAGATCCTTAAATAACTGACCTGCCATTCCTTCCACAAAAACTATAGGTAAGAAAACAACTACAGTAGTAACTGTAGAAGCAGCAATAGCCATTCCAACCTCAGAGGCTCCTTCGCGGGCAGCTTCAATTTTACCTTCACCCATACTTCGATAACGATATATATTTTCCAGAACAACTACTGCATTATCCACCAGCATACCGACCCCCAGGGCCAGTCCACCAAGTGAAATAACATTTAAATTAACGTCTGCGAAGTACATTAAAATAAAAGTACCAATAATTGAGATCGGCATTGCTGTTGCAATAATTATTGTACTGCGAATATTTCTTAAGAACAAGAAGAGTATAATTACAGCTAAAAGGCCACCAAGAATAGCATTTTGACTTACACTGGCAATGGATTTTTCTATAAACTCAGACTGATCCATCGCAATTGAAAAACTGTAATTAGGATAATCATTTTGTATTTGATCTATTTCTGCTCTAACAGCACCCGCTACTTCAACGGTATTTGCATCTGTTTGTTTCTGGATTGCGAGTGATAAACTGCGCTTTCCATTAGTTCTGGATAAAGTTTTTAGATCAGCAAAACCATCCCTAACTTCTGCTACATCGGATAATTTAATCTGTCCATTCCCCACCGGAATATTAATGTTTCTAATTTCATCTAAATTAGAAAATTTACCAACTGTTCGAACTAAAAATTCTTTATCGCCCCGCAGTACATCACCTGCGGAAACATTAATATTTTCAGCTCTCACGATATTGGTAATAGTATTAAAGTCAAGATTGTAATGACTCAGTTTATCTCGTTTAAGAGCAACAATTATTTCTCTCGTCAGTCCCCCCCGCATATTTACCTGGGCAACTCCCGAGATACGTTCCAGTCTGGGAATTAATTCATCTTCAACCTCTTCTTTTAATTCATCAATCTCTAAACCTTGGGCTGAAACACCATAGACCATAATCGGAATCATGGCAGGATCAAATTTAAAAATCATCGGACTGTCAGCATCTTCAGGTAAAGTCATACTATTAACTAAATCCACCTGTTCTCTCAAATCCTGAACAGCAAAATCCATATCACGACCCCAGTTAAATTCTACAACAACTGTTGAGGACCCTCTGGAGGAAGTTGACGTAATACTTTTAACTCCCTCAACTGTAGCCACTGAGCTTTCTATTTCTTTTGTAATTAAATTCTCTATTTCTTCTGAACCCACACCTTCATAAGTTGTAACTATTGCTGCACCAGGAAAGGTGATATCTGGGAAAAGGTCAAGACTTAATCTGGAAAGTGCTACTGATCCAATCAGCAGCACCATTAAAATGATCATTGCAGTTGTAACTGACCTCTTTATCGAAAAATCGGATAACTTCATTAATTTCTCACCTCAACTTCCTGACCGGCTTCTAAATTGCTTTGTCCTCGAATTATAACATCCACATCTGCATTTAAACCTGCCAGAACTTCAACTCTGCTGTCAGTTTTAATTCCTATTTTTAAATCCTTTCTTACAGCTTTCCCGTCTTCTACCACAAAAAGATATGGATTATCACTATTAAGATTAACAATACTCTCTATGGGCACAACTACTGCTGAACCAGATTTTCCTTTAGCAATTTTAACATCTGCAAACATTCCAGCTCTTAACCTGTGATCAGGATTAGGAATTTTTGCTTTAACTAAATAGGTACGGCTGGAAGGGTTAGCTGCGGGTGATATGTTGGTAATTTCGCCTTCTATATAATGCTGCATTGTCTCAGCTTTTACTTCTACAACTTCACCTTTTTTAACTGCAGAGGCAGTTGAAGCTGTAACATCAATTTCTGCATAAAGTTCTTTAGTATTAACCAGATGAATAACGGTCTGACCGGCAGTTATTATTTCCCCCTGATCAATATTAACTTTATTTATTAAGCCGGCAACAGGTGCTGTTATTTGAGTTTTAGAAATTTGATCTTCAATCTGGGCCAGACTTGCCTCCGCCTGTCTTACTGAAGCCAGACCGGCTCTTACTCTTTCCTGCCTGGGACCACGCTCTGCCTCTGCTAAATTTGCCCTTGCCACTTCTAAATTGCTGCGGGCATTTTTAACCTGTCTCCGCGCATTTTCAAGCTGCTGTTTTAATTCTGTTGGATTGTTAAATGTTTTCTTTGCAAGCTGATAACTTTCTTCAGCTAAAGAAAAAGCTGATTTTGCCTGATTTAAAGACACTTCAGCATTCTCAAATGCACTTTTTGCATTATCAAATTCTTTTTCAGAAACAACATCATCGTTATATAATTTTTTTGAACGATCATAATCTCTTTTTGCCTGCTCATAATTAATTTTAGCCTGATTTAAATTATGTCTTGAGCTTTCAAGCTGCTGTTCAGCACTAACAAGCTGCTGTTCTAAAGCTCTTCTGTCATTATATAATTCTTCCATTAATTTGAGATTTATTTCTGCACTTTCTAAACTTGCTTTTGCATTTTCATAAGTGGAACGAACTCTGTCCATTTCTTCCTTAGTGACTCCATTTTTTAATTCCTGATAATTTGCACGAGCTTTCTCCAAAGAAGCCTCTGCCTGTTTTTTCTGAATTAAAAGAGACTCATCATCAATTTTTATAAGTTCTTCATCTTTCTTAACTTCTTCTCCAATTTCTACATTAATCTTTTCTGCTACTCCACCGATCTGAGCTGGAACATTTACATCCTGAATTGGAGTTAGGATACCTGTAATTATTTCATTTATACTAATATCTTCTTTAATAGATTTTGCAGTTTCTACAACCTGAGTATTATTCTGCGCAAAGGCTGTAGAGCTTATAAAGACTAACAGCAATATCAAAACAAGTATTTTTCTATTTCTCATTATTTACCACATCCCCAAAATATTCTTTTAGTCGTCCACTTTTATATAAAGTTCTAAATCTTTCGATATCATATTCATATTCTGACTGCAGTAAAGAAATTTTAGCTTGATTATAGGTTGATTGAGCATCTATAACATCAGTATTGCTTGCAACTCCAGCCTCATAACTCTTATTTGCAATTTCTAAATTTTCTGCAGCATTTTCTAAAGAAAGTATTTCTAAGTCAATTTTTTCTGCATTTTCTTTAACAGTTAAAATAGAATCTTCAACTTCAATATTTAAATTTTCCAGTAGATCCTGACGGTTATTTGCTAACTTCTGCAGTTCATTTTCCTGTTTATCAGCATTAATTCCACCTTTGCCACCATCATATAATGGTACATTTACTCCCAAAGTCATTGACCAGCTTTTTTCATCCATAAATTCTTCTCCCTGCCAGTCATAAGAACCATTTAGAGAAACATTTGGCCGATAGTACTGACCTTCTAATTTTTGATTTAACTTTACAATTTCTTTATTTAATTCTAAGATCATTAGCTGAGGATCATTTTCTACAGCAGTTTTAAATAATTGATCCTGGTCTAAACTGAAATCAAATTCTGTTTTCGGTTTTTCAACACTATATTGAGCTTCATAATTTAATAACTGGGCCAGTCGGCGGCGAGCTATCTTAAGATTATTTCTGGCTGCTGTCAGCTCTTCTTCAGCATTTCTTTGTTCAATCTGACTTTGCAGCAAATCTCTGCGAATGGCTATTCCAGCTTCTAAATTATTCTTTACTACTCGCAAATGTTCATTTACTATATCTAAAGCTTCTTGTCTAATCTCAACCATTCCTTCAGCTTGCAGAACTCCATAATAGGCTTGAATTAGAGAAAAAATCTGATCTTCAACTGTTTTCTCATATTCAGTTCTTGCAATTTCTAAACCATAAGCTGCAATTTCTTTCTGCATACTAACTTTTCCACCCATCCAAATTGGCTGAGTTAGAGAAATTGAGGTTGAATAATTTTCATCAGGACCATACCCCCCTAATGGAAGCTGTTGTCCTTCATCAAATTTAGTATAAGAGCTCTGCAGATCTAGGGTTGGAAAATAACTCCTTACTGCCAGTTCCTCATCTTTTTCAGCATTATCTATATCCTGGCGGGCATTTTTTAAAGTTCTATTTTCTTCAATTAATAATTTTACGGCTTCTTCTAATTCTAAGTTTTCAGCTGCTATAACAGCAGAGCTGGAAAAAAATAAAATCATTAACAAAAATAAAGTTATAACTGTGTTTTTTTTATTAACTTTAATTTTCATCTAATTAATTCTCCTTCCTGCTAATTCCATTCATTATAAAATCATAAATAAAATTAATTTTCTTTTCTACCTGAGCATGATCCAATAATTCTTTGGTTTGAGGCATAAATAAAACTGATAAAAGCATAGTTGAAATATCAACCGGATTTTCATTTTTAATGATACCTTCATCAATTCCTTGTTTAATAATTTCTGCTACAACATCTATATTTTCTTTGTGTTTAGCTTCAATTGTATCTTTAAATTCATTACTGATTAGTTCAACATTATTTCTAAATACATCTATCATATTTAAATGTTCAACCAGAGTATTTAAAACAAATTTAATTAAGTGATGAATTTTCTCATTACTATTTTGGTCTGTTTGAACAATTTTTTTAAATTGATTATTAAAATAATTCATTCCATTGATTGTTATTTCTCTAAATAAATCTTCTTTACTGTCAAAATGCCAGTAAAGTGTCCCCTTGCTTATGCCAGCTCCTTCAGCTATTTCTGACATGGAAACAGCATGATAATTATTTTTAGAAAAAAGCTGAACAGCTGATTTTAAAATTTTGCCTCTAGTATCCTCTGCCATAAATTCCTCCTTATGTCTAAAATGAATTTACTCGACTAACCGGTCAGTAGTAATTATATATTTTTTTTTAGAATTTGTCAACCGTTCGGTCGAGTCAATCCAAAAAAATTACTCAACTGTATAATCATCAATATCAATGGCATCTGGATCTTTTTTGTTTTTTTCTAAATCAGGATCTCCATTATTATATTTATTTAATAAACTTCTTAGCACCGGCCACATTACTATAAAAACTGCTATATCATCTATCTGACCTAAGACAGGAAAAAAATCTCCTACTAAATCAAAAGGAAAAATCAAATAAGCTATTGGAACTAAAAATAATGCCTTTTTGGATATTTTGACATCAGAATCTTTCATGAATTGTATTATTCTCACAACTGTTGTTATACTTCTAGACATTATTGCTCACCTCATTTTGAATTATATACCTTTTACCTGCTTTTTAAAACAAACTATTTTACTTGACGCTCCTCGGGGCAAGCCCACGAGGATTCCTTATTCATAGAACCTAGCCTTTTTACAGTTAATCTCACAAATCTTTCTTTTGTAGCAGATA
>NZ_SOEF01000038.1 GCF_004366375.1 Halanaerobium congolense | reverse complement strand
TTTTTTTACCTGTCATGCTTTCACCTCCTCACTAATATTATACCATAAACAAAGAGGTTAGACAAACATTTGTTCTTGTTTTTAGAATATTTAATGTCTAAATATAATACTTAAAATTCAATACCGTCTTCTCTTTCCTCGGGGCAAGCCCTCGAGGTTTGCGAGCAGACTTTCATTCTATCACTAACTCAAAATGTCTTAAGGCCAATTCAGCTGCTGTTAAGGATTTTAAGGCACAGCTTCCCTTAGCTCCATCACAATAAACCCCACTTGTATCACTGATTAAATTATTTATAGCTTTTTCTATCTTATCAGCTTTTCCGGCCAGATAAAGTAAAGCTGCCAGCACCCCTGGAGCTGCAGCATAAAAAAGTCCACAGAGCGCAGAAAGTCTGCCCACATATATTTTAGCATAATGTCCAACCAGATGAGCAAGCATGGTTGCCTTAAAGATTTCTTCCTCAGACAGCTCAAAATAATATTGAGCACTATAATAACTGACAAGCGAAATAAAAATTCCCTGATTACCACTGCCAGAAGATGCTAAAGCTGGAGAAGCTGCTCCTGCCATTCGGGCTCCTGTACCATCTGCTGCCTTAGCAGCAATTTCATTTAATTCAGAAAAATCAGACCGTTTTCTATATTTATTCCCCACACCAGAACCAATGCCCTCTCTACCTGCCCTGGCAATTGTAGAATTCAATTTATATCCATCTTTTAACAGCTGAAACTGACTTTCTGAAAATTCAGCTTCCAGCAGTTCAATCAGCTGGTAAATATTCATTTCCTTGAGTCTTGCATCAAGCTCTTTAACTTCATTATCAGTGGAATCTATACTCTCATTTTGATAAGTTATTTTACCATCAACTTCAATCTCTCTCAAGTCATCATGATTACCTTTGATTAGGGCTCTCACCTGATTATCGGCTTCAATAAAAGCTTCCACATATACAGGCATTTTATCTTCTAAAACTTCGAACTCTACTTTATCAATAATCTCAAGGGCCTGATCGAGTTTATCCTCCAGATCAGCTAAAATAGTAAGTTTCCTCTCCAAAGGGTTATCAGCAAAATAACCAAGGGCAGCAGCTGTTTTATTTCCGTAATACTTATTGATTCCCGGAAGTCCGGTTGACATTCCATTTTTATAGACAAAGCCATCAATTTTAATCTTAATTTTTTCTAACTCACCCTGGCTGTGTTCAGCAGCAGCCGCAACTGCAAAGGCCACAGCCCCAGGCTCAGTACATCCCTGCGCTAAAACCAATTCTTTCTCGGAAAAAACATCAAGTAATCTTTTCATCCGCTCACCCCAAATTATATTTTCTTAAACTATAACTTTTTCTAAAATTATACTCATCTTATATTTTTTCTAAAAATTTTCTTGACGCAATCTTTTTCTTATGCTATTATATTTATTGCAGTTGTAAAAACTGTATAAAAATTTGCCCTCATCGTCTAGGGGTCCAGGACACCAGGTTTTCATCCTGGCGGCAGGGGTTCGAATCCCCTTGAGGGTACCATTTTTGAGATTAAGACAGCCTTTGGCTGTCTTTTTTTATGTTTAATACTACTGAAAAATTGGCAGCAATACTAAAATACCAGAATGCATTTAGCATAACACTTTTTTGCTTTTTCTAAAGCAACACTCCATTATATAACACCCCTAAAAGATTAGGCAATGAAACGCAGAATAATCATTGGCTGTTCTAAAAATCTGCATCTAAATTATGTATTCACCTTCAGCTTTTTTAAAATTTAAAGTACTATTTTAATTAGCTAAATGATAAATCAGATTATAGTCATTTGAATGATAAATGACTTCTTTTTTCTGCTTGAAAATATCTTTGATTTCCCTCCAGTCATCCTCACTAATTAAAATAACAGCTTCCTCATTTTGCTGCAGATAATTAATTAAGCTGTTTTTACTCCCAACATCCTGAATAAAAAAATCAGTATAAACTGCCAGAGTTTCGGGTTGCCCAAACTTATAGGCAGCTATATTTTTAATATTTCTTTCTTCTCTGAGTATTTTTAATTCCTCAGCAATTGGCTTTTTACTGTAATTTTGACTGGCCAGGGGCACAATTAAAAAGCTTAAATTAAGAGAAAAAATCAGCATTAATGCTGTTAAAAGATAAACTAAAGCTAAATATTTCTTTTTAAGATATAATGGTAGAAATACAAGTAGACTAACAATCATAAAAATAAATGTTGGATTTAACAATTGTTTAAGATTGTAACCTTCAATATTTTCGGGAACAAAAAAATAAGCTGCAGTTATAATTACTATGGTTAATAACACCGGAATAACTAAAAATCTTTTATCTGCCTGCTCAGCTATAACCTGTCGGCATAGATAGGCAGTCAAAATAGCAGCAGCCGGATAAATTGGAAGCAGATAAAAAACTAATTTACCACTAAAAAGAGAAAAAAGAATCAGCGGTAGGATAAACCAGCTTAAAATAAACTTGAGTTCTGTAGATATATTCTCATTATATTTAAAAAGATAGACAAAGCTGGAAACTAATAAAAGTGTCCAGGGTAAAAGTGTTACGGGAAGTGTCATAAAATAATAGTAAAAAGGCTCATTGTGGGCAAAAGAATCAACTGCTCGACCAAAAGTCTGCAAAACTACTAAACTATAAATATATTCTCGACCACCAAAAATAAAAGCAGGAATTAACCAGAGTAGAATTACCGATATAAAAATCAGTGCACCTTTAAATAACTTCATTTGCTTTAACTCTTTTAGGTTATTGTCCCAAACTAAAAATCCAGGAATAATAACTAATGGAATCAAAAATCCTGCCGGACCTTTAATAGCAGTTGCAATTCCCATAAATAAATAAAATAAAAGATATAAGTAGTGCTTTTGCTGCTGATATGCCTTAAAAAAGGAAAACAGCGAGGCGACTATAAAAACCATCATCAATAAGTCCATTCTTACAAATATTGATAAACTAAAAAACAGCAGAGTTGTTGCTAAAATTATTCCTGCTAAAAAAGAATATTTTTTTTCTAAAAAAGATTTAGCAAAATAAAAAGTCAATAATATAATTATTATGGCTGAAATAATACTGGGAGCAGCCATTGCTGCAGCAGAATACTCACCAAAAATATTCTTAGCCAGTATCAAGACCCAAAAATAAAAAGGAGGCTTATCGGTATAAATTTCTCCCCCGAGATGTGGTACAAAATAATCTCCAGTTTCTGACATCTCTCTAGCTACTTCTGTATATCTCAACTCATCCCGATAATGGAGGTCACGATCTAAAGTTGAAGGAATAAATAATATAGTACTAAAAATAATTAGTATCAAGAGATAAATATAGTTTTGTTTTAAACCATCTTTAAGAAAATGCAATTAATTCCCCCCTTAAAATTCTGATTAAATCAAAAAATACAAAAAGCTATGTCCGACCGCTCCAGTTACAAGATGCTTCATGATTTTAATCCTGCCCCCAAAAATATATCCTACTTTATATAATCTGTGATAATTATATAATTCTGATTTAACTTTAATATTTCAAATTCTTTTTCTGTTTTTTTGACTAACTGCCCATCAAAACTCTGCCAGTCTTTTGTTTCCACCATTAATGTTATTTTTTCCTGCTCAAGATAAGTTAAAAAATCAGCCTGATTATTTACAACATCTGGCCAGAAATCAAGATAGACCCCCAGAGCAGCAGAATCTCCATCATATTTATAAACAGCAATGTGCTTAATTCCCTCACTATTTAATTCTTTTAACTCTTCAGCAGCTGGTTTTACTGTATAAGTCTGGCTGAATGGCTCAGCCGCTGAAAAAGAAAAATTAAGCAGAAAAACAGTAAATATTATAATTACCAGATAAGATATGTAACTATATCTCTTTTTAAATAATAAAATTAATCCAATTAAGGCGCCTAAAATCCAGCTGCTAATTGTTGGCAGCAAAAGATTTTTTAACGCTATTCCATTCAGTTCCTGCGGGATAAAAAAGCTTCCCAGCGCTAAAAAACCCAGAGTGATAACAGCAGGAATAATAATATAATACTTAGATGCTTTTTTATCTGCAGTCTCTTTAAATAAATAAGCAGCAAGCATTGCTCCAGCTGGATAAATGGGCAGTAGATAAATATCTAATTTACCACTGATTAAAGAAAAGAATATAAAAGTTGTAATAAACCAGCTGAGTAAAAACTTAATAAACCAGGGTAGTTCTTTTCTTTTTCTAAAACAATAAATAAAAGCTGAATATAAAAAGAAAGACCAGGGCAAAAAGGTAAAAGAAAAAGTTTTTAGGTAATAATATACCGGTCTCTGATGAGCAAAAGAATTAACTGTTCTGCCAAAAGTTTGAACAATTAATAACTCGTATGCATAATCTTTACCACCTTTAAGCAGAGCTGGTACCAACCACAGTAAAATTGCAGCTGCAAAAATTAAGGCTCCTTTTTTCAGCTCTAAATTTTTGAATTCTCCAGTGTCTTTTTGAATAAGCAAAAAAACTGGGATTACAATTAAAGGAATTAAAAAACCTGCAGGCCCCTTAATCCAGGTTGATAAAGCCATAAAAACATAAATAAGATAATAAAATTTTTTCTTGTTCTCTGCTGCCGAAGAATAGCCTAAATAAAAAGAAAATAGAGCAGAAATAATAAAAAGCCCCATTAAATGATCCATTCTCACTGTAATGGATAAAGCAAAAAAGTAAAAAGCTGTCATTAAAATAAGTCCGGACAAAAATCCATATTTTAGATTAAAATTTAAACTTCCCCAGTAAAATGTGAGCAGTGCAATTAAAATTCCCGGGATTAAACTTGCAAGCACCACTGCTGTAACAGAATAACCTCCAAATAAAAATCTATTGAAATTTAAAAGCCAAAAATAAAAAGGAGGTTTATGTAAATAAATTTCTCCCCCAAAATGCGGAACCAGCCAGTTACCAGTATCATGCATTTCCTTTGCAACCTCAACATATTTCATTTCTTCTTTCCAGTGTAAATCTCTTTGAAAAGCAGCAGGTAAATAGAGAAGTGTCCCAAAAATTATAATTATTAAAATGTAGATATATGTTTTCTTATTACTATTTATTGAACTAATTTGAACTTCAACTCCTATTTAATGATTTTAATTAAAATATAATAATAAACTTAATAAAAATAAAAACCCCTATTTGCATTAAAATTATATAATAAACTTTTATGTACTTCAAACATTTGTTGAACTTTAGCAGTTCAACTATTAATTACTTTAAAAAAAAGATATATATATTACCATCTGTAAAGAAAGAATCTCCACTAAAATTTTCACCAGTTTGGGCTTCTACCAGTTTTTCCTTTTCTGTCTTTTCAATCAGACCAGTAAGATTCAGGTTATTAGATAAAAATTCTCTTTCAGCATTCAAATCAGGCCTAATCTGATGAATAAATCCCCATTTAGTTTTATCAGTAAAGCTAATAATCCCGGTATAAATTCTGCCCTCATTTTCTAAAGCAAAATTACTCTTCCAGATTCTGATTTGATGCCTCGCTTTTGAATTACTGGTCTCAGCTATTTTTACAAAGTTAAAATCAGGCACTCTGGAATTCCAAAAAATGGGCGCAATTGGAGAATTCGAATAATCTCTCTGAAAAAGTTCAGCCTTAGCCAGTCTGTAAAGATTATAGAAATTTACTTCATCAGCAGTCTCCCAGCCGCCAGAATGAAAAAGTTTAGCTATTTTTTTCTCATTGTCAGCTAAAATAATAAAACTGATAGGCTCCTGCCTCTCTCCCAGTAAAGACTCAGTATACTTTAAACCTTGACTATCAAAAATACTCATAGTGTTCTCAATATTGATTTCTGCTTTCAGCTGTTCTTCAGTTGAATTAGGAAACTGATAGCTGTAAGCAAAGAAAAAGTACGAAGCAGTTACTATTAAAATAATTACGGTAGATATTATTTTTTTATATTTAATTGAAATTTTATTTGCAGCTGATTTTTTAATAGTAAATAAGTATTCTGCAAACCCGATGGCAATTATTAACCAGATTGCTCCCACCAAATATCCTGCCCAGACATCACTAAAATAATGAACCCCCAGATAAAGCCGACTAAAACCAATTAATACTATGCTAAATAAAGTAATAAAAAAAATATTTATTTTGGACTTTAAATTTTTTCTGTTTTTAATTAAAAAATAGGCAAGAAATCCATAAAAAGCAACTGCTATAGTCGCATGTCCGCTGGGAAAAGAATAAGAATATTCCTCATACACGGCAGCTGCAGGTCTTGGCCTCTGAAATATAATTTTTCCTGCTGCAGTAAAAACAGTACTTCCAACAACACTTATTATAATAGCAAAAATATAATTTTTTTTATTCCAGATCCAGAAAAGTATAACTGCTGCAGCTAAAAAAGTTGTAACAACCTGCCATTTACCAAGCAGGGTTATCCAGCGAAAAATAGAACTAAGGTCTGAATTTCTAAAAAGCACTAACGAACTTTCTATTTTTAAATCAATCTGAGTAATAATTTCAGAATTAATCAGATCTTCAACAATACCCCCAAATAATGCAAGGACGTAGATTAAAGAAATTGAAAGCAGAGTTAAGGGTAAACCTAAAAATTTGTTTTTATCAAATCTTTTTTCTAAAAATGAAAAGAATTTGCTGTGGTTTTCCATAAACTTCTGCAGCTCTGTGTTTGCCAAAATTGAATTTTTTATCGAATGCCCGATAGAAATAAAGATTTGATAAATTATTCTTCCCTGACGCACTGCAAACCATTTTAATAAATAAATAAGAATTATAAAAATAATAAAAACACTGAAAAATAGGGTTACTCTTGTAGACCACAATGTAACCAGCTGCCAGGATCTGCCAAAGAAATATCCCAGAGCAATGTGAGTCCCTGCCCAGAAGAATCCACTCAAAATATTCCAGAATAAAAATACCTTTAGATCAAGTTCAAATACACCTGCAATAAAGGGAACAATTGGCCTGACCCAGCCAATAAATCTTCCTAGAAAAACACCTTTTGCACCATACTTTTCAAAAAAATCTTTCCCCTTTGCTAATAGTTCTGGCTTAAAAAATCTATTTTCAGCTTTAAAAGATATTTTATCACTTCCACCCAGATGAAAACTAAAACTATCTCCCAGAATAGAGGCTAAAACTGCAGAAATAAACAATATCTTTATATTAATAATTCCATGAGCAGCGAGAAAACCGCCAACAATTACCCCAATACTTCCCGGAATAATCAAACCGATAAATGCAAAGGACTCAAAAAAAGCAAGTATAAATATTAAGAGATAACCAAAAATTGAGTAATTACTAATTAAGTTGATTAGATAATTATATAAATTTGTCATAAATATTACCTCTTTAATCTTTGGAAAATAGTAAGCAAATAAGCATAAGCAACATCAAGATTCATCCACCAGCGCAGTAGAGTACCTTTTAGAAATCCGTACTTTTTTTCTTTAAGAGTTTGATAGTATTCAAATTTCTCCCATCCATAGCCATTACCTCGTCTTTTAGCAATAAAATTAAGTCCAGCTTCTACACGATAACGGTATTTAAAATGTTCAGGCAATTCATTCCAGAGTTCACGTCTTACTGCGCGCTCACCAGAGTTAAGGGCAAATAAAGTTACTGCTTTCTGCATAAAGTTATTTCTTACCCCAATATACATATCATATTTTCTTTTAGCAACAGGTTGAATAATCTGAGCAACAATTTCAACTGTTAAATCTTTTAGATCAGCATCACAGAAGAATAATATATCTGCCTCAGTATTCTCAACTCCCTGCTGCATTGACTGAGCCTTCCCCCTGTTGGTATCATTTTTTATCAATTTAACTCTTTCAAATCTGCTCACCACTTCTGCAGTATTATCTGTTGAGCCGTCATCAATAACAATAATTTCGTTTAAAAACTCAGCCTGAGTTAAGACATCCAAAACCCGATCTATATTCTGAGCTTCATTATAAGCTGGAATAATAGCAGCTGTTGTATCCTCATTCTTATTTTTTTCTTTATTAATATTTTGATAAAAATCTGTAATATTTTTGTAAATTTCGGAACTTTTTTTCGAAAAAAATAGATTATGATTTTTATTATCTATAATTTCTATATAATGAGGAGCTTCAATTTTACGGCTGATATACCCAATTGCTTTATAATTGCCTATTGGATCATTTTTCGAATGAATTGTAAAAACTGGACATGTTATTTTAGAGAGTTCTTTTTCTAATAAATTATTTGCCTTTTTAATAATTTTTAATCCATTTGCATGCATTTGATTATAATAAAATGTGTTTTGGCGGATTTTCTCCTCTTCATCTGGTAATGGTTTTGTCCAGTACTTCTTAAAAAAACCAAGCAGTGATAAACCAGGAATATTAAAGGGAAATTTTAATTTATATGGTAAGCAGACATTAAACACTCCATCTACAGGAAATTTGCTGGCAAAATGCAGTGCCATTTGAGCTCCAAAAGAAACCCCCCCGAGAATAATTTCATCATATTTTTTTAAATCGCTTTTTAGTTCAGCTTCAATTTGATTAATAAAATCTTTTAAACCTATATTATCAAGGGCCTGGACTGTTCTACCATGTCCCTTGAGAAGCATTACTTTAACATTTACAGCAAGAGTATTACTTAAATATTCTGGTAAACCGTTAAAGTCTGTTGGACTCCCTGTATAACCATGGATTAAGAAAAATAAAGCTTTAGAATCATTTTTCAGCTCTATATTAATCATAGAATCAACTCCAATAATTGAATTAAATTCAATTTTAATTATCTCTTTTTAATATATTATGTCATTATATAATTAGTATAATGCCCCCTGATTACAATAATTAATTTGACAACTCAATCATATTAAAAATATATTAAAACCAAAGACAGATGAACAAAATTATAATTTTTTTGCGCTACCATTCCCAGAGAGGAATAGTCTGAAAATATCAGCTGAAAATCATACTATAGATTCTAGAAGACTATCTCTTATAAATTTTGAATTAGCCTTTTTGAATACCAAAAAATTCTCTTATTTTATTTTTTGTTTCCACAAATTTTCTTCTCTTCTGGCGGGCTTCACTTACTTTTTGGTAGTAGTACTTCCAATTTCCCGGGGCATAATTTTTAAAGAAAATTTTCTTTTCCTGATCAGTAAATTTTAAACGCTTGAGATCATTTATCTTATCTTTTTGAGAAAGCTCGTCTTTAATCCGACCTCTATTTAAATCTATATAATACAGTTTTGGCTTAGTTTCAAAATCCTTAACCAGGATATTTCCGGCATGCAGATCATTATGAACAATATTGGCTTGATGCATTCTCTTAACTTCTTTTCCAAGCTGGGGCATCAGTTCTTTAATTTTATATCTTTCAGGATGCTCAAAATCCTTTGCAATATCCAGCATATTAAAATCATAATCAACATAATCAGTTAGATAATAACTGAAAATCAGCTCATTGGTTTTACCCCTTTTTTCTATTACAGCAAGTGGTCCCGGAGTTTTAAGTCCAGCTTCCTTTAAGGCTCTTGCTATTTTTAAAGAACGTTCTGCTTTAGAGGGAAGCAGGCGAAAGCGTAGTTGATCATAGGTCTTTTCAAGGTGAAATTCTTTTACTGCTATTTCCTTTCCCAAAATTTGATCATCGATTTTAGTAATTGTATTTCTTTTATCATATAGAACTTCTGCCTGATCTAAACTATTCATATTTATAAATTGATTTATAAAATTATCAAGCCATCTCTCTGAAATATCACTGCGGATCACTATATTTATTCCATCTTTTTGATAAGAAATAAACGAAGTATTTTTCAAATTCATTATAACTCATTTTCCTTTTCATTTTTTATAAGATATAAATTACGGAGATAAATAAAAGATCCCGTTGACTGTCCTAAAATAAAAACAGGATCCCTTCTATGGACAGCATATACTAATAATATCAAACTTCCACAGATGCTGAGATACCAGAACGCAATCGGAATAACACTTTTTTTAGCTTTCTCAGAAGCAATCCACTGCACAAAAAATCTCATTCCAAACATTATTTGTCCCACAAACCCAACTACTAACCAAACCATATAATTAATCCTCCTTAAATCGGCAGCTAATAAAACGGTTTATCATCTATTTTTTACTGCTCCTATCACTACTGCCCGTCATCTAGATATATAATTTTGCAGTTCTATTCTTTTTTCATTATTCCTCAGCCATTCTATTATCAGAATCTAAAGAGCTGTTTGTTAAAAGAGGGTTTTCAATCAAAAGCAGCGTGTCATCACTGCCAACCCTGTATTTATTAACTTTAAAACCCTGATAGTCATTCTGTTTAAAATTATCATATAATTTTTCAGCTTCATTAATTATTAAAATTTGATTTCCTTCAGAGTTAAGAAATTCTCTTGCTTTTTCTGCTTCAGAAAATATTTTATCATAATAGATTCCATTATAAAAAACAAAGCCGCTGTCATTATTTAACGAACCCCATAATCCAACTTCTGCACTTTCATTATAGGCTGCTGCCAGATCTTCAGCCAGATATCTTTCAGATTTAACAGTATTTAAAGTTGGTAAAAATAAGGTTTTTAACATAATAATCAAAATTAAAGAAAACATGACTAAGGAACCAAACATGTATCTTTTTTTAGTAAAAATAGACAGCAAAAAGACAATCCCTGCTCCAGTGAATAAAAAATATAAGGACTGATATAAAGTAAAAAAGCTGCTGTTTTTATTTAATTGAAAATCAAGTTCTTCTGCAATTAAAGCTTCTCCATTTAAATATATGTAAATACCGGCAGTTAAAAATAAGATTATTAAAATCAGCATCGGAATAATTATAGATTTTTTCTCTTTAATTTTGCCATTTAAATGCTGTTTAAAAAACCAGCCGACAATTATAGCAAAAAATGGATATAACTGCAGTAAATATACATTTCTCTTACTGCCAATCATAGAAAAAACAATAAAAATAACTAAAAACGAAACAACCGAAAAATCTAAAAGAGTATTTCTTTCATTTTTCAGCTTCTTATAATAATATAAAGCTGGAACAACAAAAAAGGACCAGGGTAAGGCGACCATTGGAAAATTAATCAGGTAATAATAAAAAGGCTGTGGATGTCCCTGAGAACCAGTAGAATAACCAACTAATTGATCTAAAACTGTAATTTCAAAATAGGAATATCCCGCTTTTTGATAGGCAAAAAATAACCAGATTAATGCCGGCAGCACCATAAAAAATAGGGAGGCTAGCCAGGGAATTTCCTTTAATTTTTTTGCTTTTTTATTTATTAATAAATAAACTGTCAGGGTAATAAGGGGTAAAATTGAGATCGGACTTTTAACTACTGCCCCCAATCCCATCAGAAAAAAAGCAAATATAGTTGTTAATTTATTATTCTTAAAATCGGAGTGATTTTTAAATAATATTAATCCAGCCAGAGTAGTACAAAAGACCAGAGGAATATCTAAATTTATTTTCATAGCCAGCCAGAAAAAATTAATAGTTGTAGCAAGAATAATTGTGCTTAAAACAGCTGTTTTTAAACCATCTTTTTTGAGAACAAAATATGCTAAACTTAATAATAACAAAACTGAAATAATAATTCCAGGCATTCTAACTGCAGTTACTGAAAACTCTCCAGCTAATATTCCACTTAAGCCAATTAAATCGAAATATGTGGGTGGCTTTTCATAATAAATTCTATTATTTAAATGAGGAATTATCCAGTGACCATCAACAGCCGCCTCTCTCCCTACCTCAGCATATCTTGGCTCATCCGGAGACCATAGATCATAGGCTCCTATATTGAAAATATAGACTAAGAAGATACTAATTACCAGTATTAATATAGTTAAAGTCGCTTTTCTGTTTAATTCCAAAATATTATCCTCCCCATTTTACCAAATTTTTAAATTAAAAACCAAAAAAATATTTTAATAATTAATTTATATCTCTTATAAGTCTAATTATTATAGCATGATTAATAAATTTTCTGCAGCCATTCCACTTCTCTTTCTAAACCCTCTTCAAAAGAAACCCGGGGCTGATATCCTAATAGTTTCTCCGCTTTTGATGTGTCAGCAGAGGTATGTTTTACATCACCTTTAACTTTTTCTGTGTAATTGATTTCTGTCTCACAATTAGTTAGTTCTTTAATTAAATCTAGAGTCTCATTTAAAACTATACCTCTGCCTGAACCACCAATATTAATAATTTCTCCCGCTGGTGCTTTTTTTGCAGCCAGAATATTAGCTCTAGCAATATCACCAACATAGGTAAAGTTACGGCTCTGTCTGCCATCTCCAAAAATATTTATTTTTCCTCCGGTTAAAAAAGCTTTGATAAAAATATGAAAAGCCATATCAGGTCTCTGTCCTTCTCCATAAACAGTAAAGTATCTTAGAGAAACAGTAGGTACCTTAAAATTCTTATAATATAGATAAGCCAAGTTTTCTCCAGCTAATTTAGAAACTCCATAAGGAGAAACTGGCTGCAATCTATTATCTTCCTGCATCGGCAATTGATCAGTATCACCATAAACTGAAGAAGAGGAAGCATAAACAAATTTTTTGAGGTTTTCAGCATCTTTTGCCGCTTCCAGCAATTTCTGGGTTAGAAGAATATTGTTCTGATTGTATATCTCAAAATCTTCGCCCCAGCTGGAACGGACTCCCGCCTGAGCTGCCTGATGATATACATAATCTACATCTTTTAATAAATTTTGCAGATCAGTTTTTAGAAGATCCTTTTCTAAAAAAGTAAAATTAGAATTATCTAATATAGTTTCTATATTTCTTTCTTTTAAATCACGGGAATAATAATCAGTAAAACAATCTATACCAATTACCTCTTCCCCTGCCGCCAGTAATTTTTGTGCCAGATTAGAACCAATAAAACCTGCTGCTCCTGTTATTAAGTGTTTCAATTATAACCCTCCAGATTAATTTAATTTTTGCTCAAATATTTTCTCTTCAATATTATCAATCATTTTTTTGAATGTATATTTATCAGCAGCTATTTTTGCCGATTCCTGTCCTAACTTTGCTCTCTCTTTATTTTCTATCATCTTTATTACTTTAGCCGCAATATCATCAGGGTTTTTGTTTTCTGCTATATAACCATTAACTCCATCCTGAACAAATTCCGGTATCGTGATTGCCTCTGTAGAAACTATAGGTAATCCTGCCATCATTGCTTCCAGTATTACCCAGGGCGAACCCCCTTCATAAATTGCAGTATGAACCATAAAATCTGCCTGTTTTAAAATAGAAGGTATGTCGTTTCTAAAACCGGTAAAAATAATCTTGTCTTCTATTCCCAGCTCTTTAGCTAGCTCCAGATATTCATTTTCTTTTCCACCCAACTTACCAACAAATAAAACTTTAAAATTTTGATGCTTTTTTAAGATTTTAGGAAGAGCCTCAATTAAATATTGCTGAGCTTTTTGCCGGCAGAGTCTACCAATGTTTACTAATATTAATTCATTATCCTTTATTTTATATTCTCTTCTTATATCTGATTTAAGCTCGGGATTTAAAAAATTATCTTTCTTAACCCCTTTATATACTAATTTTTGTTTGCTCTTATCTAAAACTCCTTCAGGAATATCTTTCAAATTCATATCTCTAGTAATTTTAGAAATCGACATAAAATCTGTAATAAAGTATTTTAAAAATAATCGATTATAAAATTTATTTTTTATAGGTTTGGCGATTGCTCTACGATAAATTATTTTTTCTGTCCCTGCAATTTTCCCTGCTATTGAACCATATTTAAAATGGGATGATTGAGCTAAAAACATAGCATCAATACTATTATTTTTAAGATAATTAACTAGAAAATGAATTCTAAATGGGTTTAAAAATGTTCCATCTCCAATATGTTCAATTCCGGTGACATTAAAGCCCTGTTCAATAGATTTATTATAAAACTCAGAATCACTTTGAGCTAAAATAAATATGTTATAATTTCTCTTCTGTAAAGCAGCCGCAGTTTTATAAAACCAGGCTTCTAATCCACCCCAGCCGGTTCCAGTATTCATGATTAATATATTTTTTATCATAATACACATCCTAATTACTTTTTAAAATATTTTAATATAAATATCTAACATCTTTTGATAATTATCTTTTTTACCATGCTTTTGCATTTTATGACTTGCATTTTCAGAAAAACTTTCTCTCAAATCTGTGTCTTCTAACCTCTTTATATATTCAACCATTTTTTTTATATTATCAGGCCTATCTAAAATATATCCATTTTTTTTATTTTCAATCACTCCAGATGCACCATTATCTACAGTAGTTATAACAGGCAAACCAGAAGCCATTGCCTCTAAAGTAACATTGGCACAGGGATCATATATTGATGGGAATACAAAAACATCTGCAGCCGCATAATACTTTTCAACTTCTCTTACAGGACCAATAAATCTGCATCTGTCTAAAACAGATAACTCTTCTGCTTTAGATTTGAACTTATCTATGTCACCCTTACCTACTATCAGAAGTTTAGCACTTTTTGTATTTTTAAGTGACTCTAATACATACTTGAGTCCTTTTCTTTTAAACCCAGTTCCTAAAAATAATAAGACATAATCATTTTCACTTAAATCATGTTTATTTCTGATTTCTTGAGAAAATTTATTTTTATTATTTGGATTAAATTTTTCTATATCTACACCATTATGATTAACTATAATATCATTTTCGGGAACATCATATATTTTAATAATATCATCTTTAACCATTTGAGAAACCGCGACTATTTTTTTGTAGTTACCCTTTTTAAAATCTTCAGCTTCATAATAACGAGTAAAAAAATCCTGAAGAGATAACTTATATTCAAGCTTTTTTTTGAATTTATACAACGGATTTTCTAGACTAGATAAATATTTATCTAAAAAAACCTGATGACAACCTCCGCCAATCCTAATTACATCTCCAAATCCAAGTCGAGAAAAACTCTGGATTATATCAAAATTATGTTTTTTTACTTCTCTTTTTGCAGATTGAGCAAATATATGTTTATCTATTCCTAAATGTTTTCCCCAGGCAGGAACAAGATGATAAGTAATCCCTTCTGATTTAGAACTCTCATCAATATTTCCAGTTATAACATGCACCTCATGTCCTTTTTTAACTAAAAATTTTGATAAACCAACCATATATCTTTCCGTTCCACCATGAGTAGTATATTTTTTATGTATTAATGCTATTTTCATAATTTTTCTCCTGCTTTAATTAATTATGAGACTTGATTAATAAAGTCAATAATTTTTTCCCCTCTTTTTTCCCAGGTCAGTTCTAAAGCTCTTTTAAATATATATTTCGACTTTTTATCATATAAATCATTTTCTAAAGACAGTGATTCAATAGCTGTTGCCAATTTATCTTTTTCTCCTTTTTTATAAAATATTCCTCCTTCTGACGTAACAATTTCTCTTATAGTAGGTAAGTCACTACCAATTATAGGAATCCCATATGAAAAATAATTAAAAATCTTCATCGGTGAAGTTATATACCTATTATAAAATGTATCTTGAGCTGGTACTATTCCAATTTTTATTTGCTTGAGATAATCTTCCAATTTTTTTCTACTAACCCATCCTGTTATTTTGAAGCGATCTGAAATTCCTAATTCTTTAGCTAAATCAGAATATTCTTGAACAATTTTTTTGTTTCTTCCTCCAACTAATAATAATTTTAAATTTTTATTTTTCACTAATTTAAAGGCGTATAAAATTTCTTTTACCCCCTTTGAATCATCTAAAGATCCCACATAGCCAATATACTCGTTAATCCATGGATCATGATCTTGATTAACATTTTTGACACCAGTTCGTGCTAAACAATAATTATTTTGATTAATATTATCTTTATAAAGTCTTATTTGCTCTTTTTGAAGACAAATAATTCCATCTATTTTTGGCAAAAAATAATTTTGGATAATAGTTTCTTTTTTTCGATTATTTTTTTCTCTTAAATATGGAGCAACATATAAATGGTGTGTTTCAAAAAATATTTTAGCTTTCGTGATTTTTTTCAGTAAATAAAGATAAGGCAAAAAATTTGTATTCATAGTTATAATTGCATCAATTTTTTTCTCTTTTGATAATTTTATTATTTTTCTAAAAGCACTTAAATAAAACATAGTATTTTCTCCAATATATTTGTTATATCTAAGGGGGAAAATATTTAGATTTGGCTTAGGTTTAACTGTAAAATAATTTTCTAAAATAAAATTAATGCTCTTATCTTTATATTCAGTCTCAGAAATTTGAGAAGTTATCATATCAACGTTTGCTCCAGAACTTGCTAAACCATCACATGTTAAAGTACTAAAACTAACACCAGGTCTTTTGGTAGGCCATTTTCTATTGTAAACATGTACAATATTCATTTAATCAATCTCCTTACTTAAATATTGTTTGATTGTTAAATCATTAGTCCCTCTTTGCCCCATTTTTTTAATACCTTATAAGTAAAATAATCAATTTTATTAAACACTTCAATAGTAGAACTTTTGAAAGAGTAATTTTCAACAAGATAATCTAAAAATAATTTTCTATCTGTATCTGTCAGCTTTTTCCCATCCATTTTAGCAAGCCCTGAATAACTATGTGCATTAAACTTAGCCAAGTTTTTTATAATTCTTTTTTCACTTAAATAAATTACCTGCTTAAAGTTATCTACATCAACAAAAGAAAGTTGTAAACCATCATCAAAGTTAAGCAGTACTCCTGGCAGATTTGGGTCACCATTAATATAATTGTTTTTATATAGTTTAGCCCATAATTTAGCCAACTCTATAATAATCTTTTCCTTTTCTTTTTGAGAATAATTTTTATATGCTATAAAATCCTGTAAATTTATTCCCCCAAAATCTTTAGTTATAAAAACACTATCAATTTTAATTGGACTATGTTTATATTCAGCTGCAAGTATGGGCTTAACAACTGTAATTCTTTTTTCAATTAACTCATTACTGATTTTGAAAGCTCTATAGGCAGAGGATTTCCTAAAGATATTTTTTATTTTTTTTTCTAAATTTCTATAACTATATTTTTTAAAGTAATAATTTTCAGAGCCAATATTTACTTTAAAAACTTTTCGCTGGCTGCTCATTTTTACAGGTTCAAAAGATTTATTTGAGATATTAATATTTTCCAAACAATATTTAGCCATTTCTATAATTTTATTTGAAGGTGCTTTATTATAGTAAAAATCTATATTGTCAGACTCATAACTCTTAATTTTCATTATAGAACTCCTCTGCTTTTAGTTTGATAGTTCAGGTTTTCTTTCATTAATTTTAACTATAATCACAGCTAAAGCAATAAAAAACCATAGAGTCCTACCCACTACTGACTTTGAAAAATTTGATTCAGTCATTCCCTGTATCATAAAAGCCCCTATAAAAGAAGACATCGTTCCTAAAATAAACAATCTAGAAAACTTATCTTCAATTTTTTCATAACCTATATATAAATATTTTAGGATACTAAAAAATAAATAAAGTAGTGCAGAAAACCCTAAAATCCCTGTTTCTGATAAAAAATTTAAATATGTATTATGGGCATGTGAAAAAGGATCTACATTAGACTGTTCATATCCTGATTTATAAGCTCTCCTAAAATTATTAATTCCAACACCATTAATTGGATTGTCTCTAAAAATCATTAATGCACTTTTCCATAAACCCAATCTTGTTGAATTACTTTTATTGTTTTCTAAATCCGTAATACTCATTATCCGATCCTGAATAGCTGCAGGAACTAATAATACTACAACTATCAAAACAATTAAAAAAATTGGTATAAATCTCTTTTTATGTAACCAAAAAGTTATTAAAGAACCTCCAACAAAACCTAACCAGGCACCTCGTGTTTGATTTAAAATTAAGGTAACTAAAAGCAGTATTAAAGCAGAGGCAGATAAATAATTATATTTAAGGCTATTTTCAGCAAAAAATAAATATATCATCACAAAAATAGAATACATCAAAAGTAAAGCTCCAAAATCTAGGGCCATAAAAGTTGAGTCTATCCTGCTAACTCCTTGATATAAATACTGATAAAACAACCCATATAATGAGGATAAAATGATAGAAATCAAACCAAAGCCAAACATTTTCTTAACTGTTTTTATATCTTTTACATTGTTAACAACAGTATAAAAAAGTAAAATAATTATTAAATAATCTTCCAATCCTTCTAGACTATTATATAAATCTTTAGTACCTATAAAAGATATTACGATAGCCAGAAAGAGCAACCAAATTGAATTGTTGAAAGGAATGGAAACAAAAATAATTTTTTTAGATTTAAGCTTTATTATAATTAATTTAATAATCCAGGCTAAAAAAGCAAATCCCATCCCAATACTTGATCCAGCTATTGAAATTGCTGAACTAAACATCATAAATAATAAACTTCCTCTTATAAATTTATCAATATATTGAAGTATATTGTCTATATTAATCTACCCCCATATTAATTTAAAAATCTTTTTATATTTTCAATCATTATTTTTAAGCTAAAATTGTTTTCTATAACTTTTCTACCTTTTATTCCAAAATCAATTTTATTTTTTTGCGTTATCATTTTAAGCATCTTAGAAGCTATATCCTCGTTATTTCCAGCTTCAGCTAAATATCCTGTTTCTCCATCTACAATAATTTCAGATATGTTACTGACATCAGTGCTTACAACCGGAAGTCCTGCTGCCATGGCCTCAGCTATGACAAAGCCAAAACCTTCCCAACGGGCTGTATGAACTAAAAAATCAAGCCCAGGCAGTAAATTATAAACATCATCTCTAAAACCAGTAAAAATTATGTAGTCACCTAAACCTTTATCATTAACTAAATTCTTAATTTCTGCTTCTCTTTCTCCATCACCAATTATTAAGACAACAAAATCATCTCTTTCTTGTTTTAATAATTCAATAGCTTCAATTAAAAATTCATGACCTTTTTGATAACTCAAACGCCCAATATTACCTATAATAATTTTCTCATCTTTTATATTAAATTCTGTCTTTAAATCAACTGAATTTTTAACTGCTTGATCTATTTTTTTGATATCTAT
The DNA here is from genome assembly GCF_004366375.1 of Halanaerobium congolense. GTDB lineage: Bacteria > Bacillota > Halanaerobiia > Halanaerobiales > Halanaerobiaceae > Halanaerobium > Halanaerobium congolense. The sequence continues at coordinate 5,776 of NZ_SOEF01000038.1, read as the reverse complement.
ACCATTATATATTACTTCAATTTTATTTTCATTTAACCAATGCGAAGTATTTTTTAAAATAGTCTCTTTAGTAGCCTTAGAATTAGCAATAATGTCAGTAACACAGTCTTTGAGTAAAAATTTATTATAAAATCTATCTTTGATAGGAATAGCACTTCCCCGCCGATAAATAATCTTATCTAAACCAGCTATTTTACCGGTAACTCCACCAAACTTTAAGTCCTGAGACATATTTAAAAACATTATATCAATCTTTTTTTCTTTTAGAAAGTTTATAAATTTTTTTGCCTTAAAAGGGTTTAAAACTGTGATTCCACTTTTAACTTCAACTGCTTCAGTTTTAAGCCCAGCTTCTTTAGCTCTTTTATACAATTCTGTGTTCTTTCCGGCTGCTATATGAACATTAAACTCAGGATCTTCAGCCAAAACTTTTGCTGTAGTAAAAGTCCATTTTTCTCCTCCACCCCAGATAGGACAGCTGTTTAGAAAAACTATATTTTTCATTAATTTTCATCCCCAAAATTATTTAATTCCCAGAGTTTAATTGCTTTCAAAAATTGATAATAAGCCGATAATGCAGATAAAATCAATCCCTGACTACCAAGCAAAAAACCTCTTTTAAATATTAATTTTTTTATAAACTCTAAAAAGGGCCTTAATAAAATATAAGATATACTAACTGTTTTCCCAGCCCTATATTTTTTCTCTGCATCAAGGGTAGTATATTGATTCATTTTATCTATATAACTTCTTAAATCCTTATAAGTATAATGAATAAAATCATTATTAAGCTTATCTATTTTACCATTTATCTGAGGTGATTCGTGAACCAGTCCTTCATATCTATACTTGCTTTTAAATAATCTCAAAGTATAATCAGGATACCAACCGCAGTATTTGATCCATTTACCTAAAAAGTAATTTTTACGTGCAATCTCATATCCTTCAGCTTCAGGTTGGTTCAAAGTCTCTATTATTTCATCTCTTAACTCCTCAGTAACTCTTTCATCAGCATCAATTACAAATATCCAGTCAGTTTTTACTTTCTCCAAACCAAAATTTCTCTGAGAAGCAAAATCTTTAAATTCATTTTTATAAAAATCAAGATTATCATACTGCTTACATATTTCCTCTGTTTGATCTTCGCTAAAAGAATCAACCACTACAATCTGCTCAATCCAGCTAATACTTTTTAAACACTCAGCGATATTAGATTCTTCATTATAGGTTAAGACTAAAGCACTTAGCTCATTCATCAAATCATTCCCTCAGCTTCAATTCTATCAACTATCATTCCAGGCTTCAACTCCCGCATACACTTAAAATGTTCAAGTGGACATTCATGTTCTCCACAGGGGCGGCAGTTTAAATCAACATTCTTAAATAAAATATTCTTTCCCTGTCCGCGGGGAGCATACATCTCCTCATCAGAAGGCCCAAAAATAGCCGCTGTATTGATTCCGACAGCTGCCGCTACATGAACAGGGCCAGTATCACCACTGACCATCAGTTTCGCTCTTTGTAAGACTGCAGCCAGCTCTAAAAGTGAAGTCTTACCACTTAAATTATAGATCATATTCTGATTATCTATTTTATTACATATATAGTTAACTCTTTCTGTATCAGAAGGACCACCTACAAAAAGAATCATATAATTCTTTTTAGCCAGCTGGTCTGCTATTTCAGCAAAATATTCCTCCGGCCAGCGTTTTGTTTTCCAGCTGCCGCCTGTATTTAAAACAATAAACTCATCTTCTAATTTTAATCCAATTTTTTTCAGCTTAAGCTCAGCCTTTTGCTGATAATCTTCAGCAACATAGAGAGTGGGAAAAACCTTCTCACTATTTTGGGGCTCAATATTTTTATGCCTGCTCTTAGAAGCTATATTATCAGAGATCACCTTATTTTTAACAAAATAATCCTCTAAAAGCTGACTCTGCTGCAGCTGATCTAAAAATTCTAAATAAAATTCTATCATATGTGAATTTATATTTTTTTCTACTTCTTCATCTAAAAAGATACCTCTACCCTTACCTCCATAACCAATACTTTGTGCAGGTGAAATTAATTTTAAGAGCAGAGCAGTTCTCCAGTTACCATGAATATTGATTCCCAGCTGATAATTATTCATTTTCAGCTTTTTAGCAAAGTTATAGGAGCGGGCAGTCGGCCAATTTTTATTGTAGCTGTAAACATGATCTATATTATTATTAGCTCGCATTATCCCAGAAAAATTACTATTTGCCACCAGGTCAATTCTGGCTTCTGGAAATAGTTCTCTCAGTCCTTCAAAAAAAGGATGGGCAAATAATAAATCTCCCAGATATAAAAGGTCTATAACTACTATTCGCTTAATCTCTTTCATCATTACCATTCCTTCTAATTAAAATCTTAAACTTCTAATTTCTGTTTGGCAATCCTTAAAACCTGCTCTACTGTTATTGACTTCATACACTGGAGTTTGCGGCTGCAGTGCCTATCCCAGCAGCGGATACATTCTAAACTGTTATCCTGAATCACGGTATGACCCTCACCATAAGGACCATGAGTATCTGGATCGGTCGGACCCATCAGAGAAATAACATTTAAGCCTACAGCAGCTGCAAGGTGAGTCGGGCCTGTGTCTCCACCAATATATAAGGAAGCACGATTGTAAATTTCTGTCAGCTCTTCTAAATCAGTTTTACCAGCTAAATTACTATAACTTTTTTTATCTAGGGCTTCAAAACTATCAACTGCCTCTTTATCCCCCGGGCCACCGGTAAAAATAACATAATAGCCAGCTTTAATCAGTTCGTTAGCCAGCTGAAAATAACGCTCTAAAAACCAATTTTTAGATTCCCAGGTGGTAAAGGGATTGATAACTACTAATTTTTTACTTTGATCAATATTTACTGATTCAAAGAGGCGGCTGACCCGACTCCGAATAATAGGAGTCATCTTTAAACCATATTTAACCTCATCAGTCTCTGCCTCTAAGGCAGAAGCAAGATGTAAATTTCTTTCAATTTTATGCATTTTTTTAGCAGGAATATCTATTTTCGCCTGATAGAAAAAGGTACTTAATTCTCTACCATCAGCAGGACCAATACGGAGTCCAGGTTTAATTAAAAAAGAACTTAAGGCACTCTTGAATAAACCGTGCAGATCGAGGTTAATATCATATTTTTTCTTCTTCATTTCCCTAAAAAATTTAAAAAAAGACTTAATTGTGCCAATAAAATCATGGCTCAGCATTTCCCGCCACTGCTTACGGGGCAGCAGAATAACATTATCTAAATAAGGATTTAACTTAACAAGTGGATAAGCCTTAGCTTCAACCAACCAGTCAATCTGAGCGTCCGGGAATTTTTTCCTTAAAGCATAAGCTACAGGTAAAGCATGAATCACATCTCCAATAGCACTCAACCTGGTAATTAAAATCTTTTCTCCTTTATTCTCCTGCATCAGAATCTACTCCCTGTTTTAGTAAGACATCTATCAGCTGCAGCTGTTTGCGAACTGAGCCTCTATTTTTTTCAATTACTTCAGCCGCTTTTTCTGCTCTCTGCTCTCGATACTCATCATTTGCCAGAAGCTGATAAGCTTTTTCATAAAAATCATCAGCATCTTTTATTTCAAAAGCCACTTCATTATCCAACAGAAAATCTCTTTCTTCTTTAAAATTATACATGCTTTCACCAAAGAGTACAACCTTAGCTCTAGCTGCTGCTTCGATTACATTGTGACCACCACGATCGATTAAAGAGCCGCCGATAAAAACTAAGTCTGCATAAAAATACAACTGCGCCAGTTCTCCCATTGTATCTATAATTATGAGATCAGTATTTTCGTCAAGCTGAATTTCGTTTCTCTTTAGTTCAGAATAAAGTACTGCTGCTATTTCCTTGTCCTGAGCAAATTTCAATAATTCGTCCCGCCGTTCTACATAACGAGGAGCCAATAATAACTTAAACTGATCAAAATCTGATTTTAGCTGCTGATAAAGATTTAAAATAATCTCTTCTTCACCCTGATGAGTACTTCCTGCAGCCAAAACCTTAGTTTTATCTGTTATTTTTAGCATTTCTCTTTTGACAAAGTACTCGTCTTTCTCTGGGGGCTGAAGCTCAATATCATATTTTAAATTTCCATTGATACAGATATGGTCTTCAGCAGCTCCTAATTCAGCAATTTTTTCGGCTGCCTCCTGATGCTGCATACTAAAAATATCAATCCTGCTTAACATATCATCTAAAAGTGAACCTAAAAATTTATACTGATCAAAAGAATCATCACTAATTCTACCGCTGGCCAGCATTATTTGACATTTCTGTTCATCTAAAGCTTTAATTAGATTTGGCCAGAGCTCGGTTTCAATCATAATAAAAAGATCTGGTTTAAATATCCTAACTGCTCTCTTTACAACCCAATTCAGATCAAAAGGAAGGTAAATAATTAAATCAGCACCTTCAATTTTCTTTTTAGCTAAATTTTTACCGCTGGCTGTCATTGTTGAAAAAATGATTCTAGCCTTTGGATATTTGGCTCTGATCTCAGAAGTTAATTTTTGAGCAGCCAGAGTTTCTCCAGCAGAAGCAGCCTGAATCCAAATCACCTTATCAGCTGGAAATAATAAATCAAGATTTTGATCATAAAAGGCAAAACGTTCTCTTAAGTTTAAATTTTCTCCACTTTTTTTGCTTTTAAAATAATAATAGGGAAGTAAAAAAACTGTTAGTACTGTTAAAATTAAATTATAAATCAAATACATATTTCTCCCCCTCATCTAAGTTCCAGAGTCTCAAAAAATTAATTATATGTTTTCCAGCGCTTATGCAGCCACATCCAATTAGTCGGTGCCTTTCTAATTTCGTCTTCAGTCAGCTTGACTAAATCCTGTAGTTCTTCCTTCAATTCTGACTCTGAAAGATCTTCAGCTATTTTTCGGGGTGGGTAAGCTATAAGTTCATGTTTTAACCAGCCGTGACGATGTAGAAAAACAGGAACAATCACCGCTCCCGTTCTCTGGGCAAATTCCACTGCTCCGGTATAAGTTGAAGCATCTCTACCAAAAAAATTAAGCTTCCAGCCCCGCCCCCGGGCATCCTGGTCACCTAAAAAAGCCACTACCTTATTCTGCTTTAAACTTTTAAATACTTTACGCACAGCAAGACCTTTGGGAATAACTCCAACTCCGCTCTTTTCTCTGATCTGATTTATTTTTTTATCAAAAAGTGAGTTATTTTGCTCTCTTGCAATAGCATCAATTGAAAAACCCTTCTTATCCAGGGCTGCTCCCAGCAGCTCCCAGTTGCCAAAATGGCCGGTATATAAAATTACACCATTTCCCTCAGCTGCTGCTGCTTCTAAATATTCTAAACCCCTAAATTCCACCATTTCTTCTATATCTGCTCTGCTGAAAGTATCCTGCATTAAAAATTCGGTAAAATTATACCCGAGATTTAAATAGACTTTTTTAAGCAGAGATTCGGCTTCTTGATCATTTAAATTCAGCGCTTTTTTTAAGTTAGAAATCACAATTTTTCTGCGCTTAGAAGTTATTAAATAAGCTAATTTGGCAACTCCCATCCCTAAATAACGACCAACTGCGGGTGAAAAATGAGTCAGCAAAAATCTTATTATATTATAAAAAAATATTGCTATTTTATTCTTCATTTTTTACCTCTTTTTAATTAACAAACTCAAACTTCGCACATAAATAACCCTTTTGCACCTTGAAATTTCAATATTTAGCAGAATTTAAGTAATGTGATTTTACTGTTTTAAGCAGATA
>NZ_SOEF01000037.1 GCF_004366375.1 Halanaerobium congolense | reverse complement strand
TGTCAATAAATATATTCAACCACTCAAAGAAGGATTCCTCTTTTTATTTAAAAAAATTATCATAATTTTATTTACACAACTTATTATACATTACTAAATCAGATTTAATGGACCGCTCCATAATCATAGAGTTAGATCCTATTTCTAGTCGGAATAGATTAACTGAATATGAATTACATAAACGTTTTGAAGAAGAGAGACCATCAATTGTGAGTGGTTTTTTTGATTTGATTGCAAAAGCCATGGAAATAAAAGAAACTTTAGAGTTTAAACATTATCCACGAATGGCTGATTTTTTTGAGTGGGGTACCGCAATTGCAATTGCATTAGGATATGACAGAGAATATTTTGAATCGAGCTATTTTGATATGATTCATGATAGGTTAGAGAGTTTTCATAATCCTAGTGGCTTTATTAAGGCTTTAAAACTATATGTTGAAGATAATGGTGCTATTAGAGCATCTGCATCAGAAGTTTTGGATATTATAAAAGGTTATGCAGAAAAATTGAATATAGAAATAGAAGATCCTTTACCAGTAACATGGGTTACCAGGAAAATTAATAATAGCATTGAGTATCTTAATGACATGAATATTAACTTTGAAAGAGGAAAAGACCGCAGAGGTGCTAGATTTATTCATCTTTTTAGGTGATTCTGGACAACATGGACAACAAAGACAACAAATTTTGATTTAAAAACTTATAAATATGGTCTAAATTTAGGTTTCCAGCTTAAAAAATGATGTCAATGATGTCAATGATGTCAAATTAATTAACTTGTTTTTGGTGGGATGGTTTTGGTTTATGTTGTAGAGCAAATAGTTCAATCGAAAAAGTATTGCTCTATGTAATATTTTAGATTAAAACCATCCTCTCAAAACAAAAAAGGCTGGTTAAAAACCGGCAACTTTATATTTCATGTTGGGATAATAATTAAAAGCCATTGAATATTGAAATAGAGATTGAGAAAGTTATTTTAAAAATGTAATTGTTTGTGAACTTAAATAGTTCCAAAAATTAGTTTAAGGAGATGAATGAAAGTTGAAAATATATTTCGACAGAATTAGAAAAAGACTGGATGAGTTAAGGGAATTGGTTGGGAAAAGCACAGAAGAAATAGCATATTATCTTTAGTATAAAAGACCTGCGGATATTGAAAAAGATATACCAGTTAAATGTTTTGATGATGAAGTTTTTGATGAATACATGTTTTGCGATGAAAATGATGATCTTCATCTAACAGAAAATGGACTACTTGAAGTAATTATGACATCTAATAAGTATAAAGCACTTGAGTTTCAAAATCTAGTTAGACCTGTAGTTAGAAGAGCTAAAGAAGAATTTGATGTAGAGTTGTAAAATCCGCTATTGCTCAAAGTGATAGCGAAATCATATAAAAATAAACTATAAAATTATTAGAGGAGAGATGAAAATGAACAGCGTAATTGAATTAAGCAAAGTTAAGGAAGAAAAGTTTGGTATTGTGAATTGTGATTTTTACAGAGATGAAAACTCAGATGAAGTTTTTATGACAGCTGAACAAGTTGGTGAGGTTTTGGAATATGCCAACCCAAGGCACAGTATAAATAATATAGTTAATAGAAATTCATACTTAAAAGAAGAAGAGTTTTCAGCCGATATCAAATTGATATCACCCGGAGGCGGTACCCAGAATACCAGGGTTTTTAATGAAGATGGAATCTATGAAGTGACAATGTTATCAAAACAACCAAAGGCCAGAGAGTTTAGAATGTTTGTTAGAAAAGTAATCAAAGAATTAAGGAAAACTGGTTATGTAAGTGTAGAGCAGTTTGATGATCCGTATTTAGTTGTAATTGAAAATATGTTCAAAAGTATGAAGTTAACTAAAAAAGAAATAAAAGAAATGAAGCGAGCCCAAAATAAATATCAAATGGAATTAGATAAACATAAGAAAATTGTTGAACAGCAACAGAAGAATTTGGATTATGTAAATAAAATAGTTTCTGTAGAAGATACAGCAACACTTAGGAAGGCCTTTACAAGTTCAGTTCAAGCTTTAGCACTAAAAAAACAGATTGGATTTCCAGTTGCTTATGGTAAAGTTTATGGAAGAATAAATAAAAACCAAGGAATAAACCTCAAAGCTAGAGCTAAAAAAGGGAATATGAAAATTGTTGAATACTTAGAACAAGAAAATATGCTGGAATATGCTATGAGAATTGTTAATGATATGCTAAATAATGAAGAAAATGCAGCTTAGAGAGGAGGTATTAAAGAATGAATAAATATATAGTTTTCTGGACAAAAGAAGGAGAAAGTCGTTGGGATATTTTAAATAAAAATATTTTGTTTGATTTTTTATCATTGAATAAACTTTTAGATAATGAAAATACTATAATATTTGGACCCTATATTAAATATCAAACCGTCCCACAGTTAGTAGAAAAAGGCTTGTCAATGCTCTAAAAGTGGTGTTTCCACCCGATGAAACATGCATAAATTAACTTGAAAAGTGTTATAACGCCTGAAATAGCAGAGGTTTAGGGAAAAATAAGCTAAAATTTAAGCTAAAATAGCTCTATTTTTATGTTTCTACCCGAGAGCACCTTCATTCAGCCTTGTTATTTCAGGAATCTTTATTTTAAATATTTTATCAGTTAGGTCTAAATTTAAAAGAAAAAACTAGTTGGACAAGAGGAGGGTTTTTCCCGATATTAAATCTCTATTTAAAAGCTCATCTGCAGCTTTTGGAGTTGAACATATTACCCAATTAGCTGTTTAAAGCACAAGTGCTGTATATAGCCAAATATAAAGGATATAAAGCTAATTGATTTTTTAAAAACATCTATTTGGCTAGTTATTGTCGTTCACTACCTATATGGGGTTTGTGCCTGGCTGCAACACTTTAAATCCAATTTATGTAAGGAATAAACAATATAATCTAAAGTTTAGCCGGGTCAGTTTTCAATTATTATGGAATCTAATTTCACTTCAAAAAAAGTTATTGGAACTATTTAAAAAGTAATGGAATTGGTGTAGAGTATAATCATAGAGCGAAAATAAAGAATATTCTTTAAATAACAGCGAGTTATTTACAACAATTGGAGTAAAGCTTTATAGAATTAGCCTATATAAATAGCAAAAATGAGTTATTTAGTGACCGCAACTATTATTAACTTTAATACCTAAAAGTTTTGTTTCGAGCCCCACCCTGGCCTGCAGAGGGCAGGGTGTTAACATAAATGAAGGTCCACTGCTTTAATTAGCGGTGGGCCTTTTTGCATTTGTTGACCTATTAAAAAAGAAGGAGGTGATTTATTTAATTTTTGTCGGGATAAAGATTCTATATAAAGATTGGAGGAGAAGAATGAGTAAATTATTGGAGTTGGTGCTTATCTGTCTGGTATTGGTGATTATCCTTTCAATATTAAAACAACCTGGATTAGAAGATTTTGTACAACTGCATGACTGGGGGCTGGTCTATACAGTAGAAAAAGGAGACACTCTTTGGAATATAGCCGCAGATATTGAAAGTGAATTTGATATTAGACTAGTTGTTGCAGCAATTAAAGAAGTTAATAAAATCGAAAGTTTAATTTATGAAGATCAAAGAATAATATTACCTAAAAATTAGCCACTTTGCAGTTAGCCCTGTAGAGTGGTTTTTTTTATTTCCACTAAGCGAACATTAGTTTTTAAACTTAAATCAAAATAAAAAGGAGATTGATAAAAATGATAAATATCCAAAAATATTCATTGAGAGTTGTTAAAGAAAAGGGTGGCAGATATGATTTAGAAAGAAAGGTAAATAATCCTGAGAGTGCCAAAAATGTGTTTATTGATGTTTTAGATCTGGACAAGAGAACTGAGGAAGTCTTTGCTATAATCACACTGGATGTCCAGAGCCAAATAACAGGGGTATTTGAGGTTTCCATTGGCAATCTATCATCTAGTCTAGTATCACCAAGAGAGGTATTTAAAAGGGCAATCTTGCAGAATGCAGCTGCTATTTTATTAGGACACAATCATCCAAGCTCAATTCCAGATCCAAGCAATGATGATATTCAGGTAACTAAGAAATTAATTAAGGCAGGTGATATAATTGGGATCAAAGTTATGGACCATATTATAGTGGGTTCTAGAGATAATTATGTGAGCATGAAGGAGAGAAACTTAATCTAAAATTGCTCTTGATTGCTATAAAAATAATTATTTTAGGAAAAATTAAAAAATAATTTAAATTTATAGTTACTGATATATCAAGGATTATAAGCTTGATTACTCAAAAGTTAGATTTTTTCTAAAAAAATATTGATCGAAGTATAACAAAAGTAATCAATTTGCTTTATAATTAAAGAGTGTTAAAAAATGAGTCAACAAAACTGAATATAGAATTGAGTCTGGCAGAAATTATCGGTAATTTTTGTACACCAAACAGATTCACCCTGAGCTTCTGGTCGCCAGGGATATCAAGGTTTTTCATTTCTTTTCCACACCAACAAAAAAAGAAGGCCATGTTACGCCCACATGTTTTAGCAGAATCCAAAAAAAGGGCACCGCAGGTGAGGATATAACTACCGCCTTAGCTAAGGGTAAATTTAGCCACTGAGTGAGCCGTGAGGCGATTATAGCACAAAGTGTTACAGTAGGCCACCGCTGGTGAGCCGTTAGACTACTCGGATTAAAGAGCAACCCGTCCCAGTGCTGAAAGCTGTATCTAAGTAATGTAACTACCGTATTGCATGAAAGGCTATGGAGGAGTAAGCAGGGGGTAAGAGAGCAAGTGATTGGGATGAACACCTATGGCAATGTAAGGGGGCATAGAGTTAATACTCATTCTGATCTACGATGATAAAGCTGGACCTAAGCACGTACCAATAATTGGTCAAGGCTCTCATGGTGACAAGAAGCCATCTGTAGATAGGAAGACCTCGTCATATCTTATGATATGTTCCTGAATTCTACAAGTTATCTCTCTAAATTAGGCAATAGGAAAAGACCACTAACCCAGTAATAGCAAAGTGTTATGAAGGGTTAACTCTTTTCTTCTTGTCTAATGCAAAGGGGATAACTGTATCTAGTTTCCTGTCTCTCTTTTAATTTTATAAAGCACAAGAAATGATAAGCAAATGAAATGAGCTGGGTTTTGATACCATTTAAAAAGCGTTATTGCAAAATGGTTCTGATGAAAAAGTTAATGCTTAAAACTTTTATCCTGACAAAAAATAAAATGCTGGTCTCAGATTTGAAAAGAAAATGAAAAAGCAGCTGTTACTCAAATGCCTGTTGGGATAAAAAATAAAAAGTTTACAAAAAATCGCTTAAACAATAATTGCAGCGAAAAAGTGATTCTCCTCAATGGGTTTAAAAAAAGAAAGCTAAAACCTATCCTAACAGAAAATAAGATTTGTCAATTTAATTACACTTGATAGAAGATTGCATTTAAGCTAAAGTCACTGCTGCTAAAAGCTTTGGTAGATGAGTAAACACTGAGTAGATCAGTTAGAGTTCACACTTAAGATTTCATAAACATTTCTATTACCATTTGTAGTGAGCTCAAACATATCTCCTGCCTCTCGCTTGAGCAGTGCTTTACCAATTGGAGATTTAAAACTGATCTTAGAATTTAAAACATCAGCTTCATCTTCTTCGACTACCGTATATTCAATAACCTCATCATTTAGCCTGTCTTTCAGCTTTACAGTATCGCCAATGGAAACAAAGTTGCTGAACTTTAAATACTCCAGTAAGGAGCTGTATCTGTTCTCAACAATATTATTATCTATCGCTCTCTTGAGAGTGTTCAAATCACTTAGAAGCATCAACTTCGTTTGGGTTCGAGTAATCCCAGTATATAGCAGATCCCTCCTGAGCATGATATTGTGAGAGCTGCTCAAGACCATAATTAAGAACGGGAATTCACTACCCTGGCTTTTATGAACAGTACAGGCATAGGCATGTCTGAAGTAATTTAGTTCATCAGATTTGAAGTTAACGACTCTGTCTGATTCATAAATTTTTACTGCAAGAGATCTTTTAGCGTTGACCTCTATAACCTGTCCAAACTCACCATTAAAGACTTCTTTATCGTAGTTGTTCTTTATTACCATTACTTTGTCACCAAGCCTAAATGGACCAATTGAGGGCTTTGAGCTAACAGCAGGATTAATACAGGCTCTAATTTCTTTATTGAGGTTATTGACACCAAGCACACCATTTTTTATCGGTGAAATAACCTGGATATTAAAGATGTTAAAGTTTCGATCTAAGCGTCTAAAAACAGCCATAATCTCTTCGAGAGCAGATTCTTCATCTATTATTTTTTTGAAGACAAAGTCCGGGCCATCATTTAATTGAGGTAGCTCTCCTTCGGTAATTTTTTTGGCCAAAGGAATTATTACTCCCTCATCAGATTGTCTAAAATTTTCCTTAAGCTCTGTAGTAGAAATAATCCCTGAACTGATCATATCTTTCAACACATTGCCCGGGCCAACACTCGGGAGCTGATTAGTATCTCCCACAAAAACTACCTTTAAATTAGCATTAATGGCAGAAAAGAGGTGATAGGCTAAAGGGATATCACACATACTGAACTCATCGACAATTAGAAGACCTGGATGGGCCAGCACAAAGTGTTCATCAAATCCCTCACCACGAAATTTTAGTAACCTGTGAATTGTCTTTGCTTTAATATTAGTTAGAGTTTCCAATCTGGTGGCTGCTTTACCCGTTGGGCTGGCTAGATGGATTTTATGGTGCTTATTTTTGTCCTGGTAAATTTCACAGATTGTTTTAACGATCAGTGATTTTCCAGTGCCCGGGCCACCAGTGATAATAGAAATACTATTATTTAACGCTTTTTTAATAGCTTCTTTTTGTTCTGAAGCAAATTTTATTTCTGCTTCAGCTTCCTTTTTTTCTATTATCCGATCAAGATTTTTAAATTTAACTTTTTTACTTTTTGATTGGATAAGGGTTTTGATCTGATAAGCAATCTCTTTTTCAGCCTGATAGAGAAAGTATTGATAGATTTTATCTGCTTCGATAATCAATTTTTCTTCTTTTTTCAACTCTGAAATTGCCGTTTCAAATCTATCTGCTTCTATTTTTACTTCAAGCAGCAGCTGCAGTCTTTCCAGCAGTTCTGATTTAGGCAGATAGCTGTGACCTTCTACTTCAGCAGACTTAAGTAAGTGCTCAATAGTTGCTTTTATTCTAAAGATTGACTTTTTATCGTCATTTAAAGAAAGAGCAATTCTATCTGCCTTTGTGAAGCCAACATTGTCGATTTCATCAATCAGCTGATAGGGGTTATCTAAAAGGTCTTTAAGAATTTTCTCAGGTGTCATTCCTTTTTTGAGATAGTGTTTCCAGATACTATTGGCCTTATTTGTTGAAAAACCTAAATTGCAGATAGAACTGATGAATTTTGCTCGATATTCGTCAGAAAATAATTCTTTTTTAATTTCCTGCAACTGCAGATCACTGATAAAATCAAATTGTTTTAAGAGATCAGGATCCTTTTTTATTTTTTCTAAAGCATCAGTACCCAGTTCATCTATGATCTTATTTGCTCGAACATCTCCTACCTTTGTCATCACCGATTTGAGATATTTAATCAGTCCTTCTCGGTTATCAGGCATTGAACTTCGATATTTCTCAAATTTAAACTGGATTCCATATTTTTGATCTCTGATGAATTTACCTTTGAGTTCATAAGTGTATTCTTTTTTGGGTGAAGACATGTTACCAACTGCTGTAATCTTTTTATCATTTTCTGTTTTAAATTGCAGAACAACATAATCCGATTTTTGAGTCTGATAGATTATTTTAGTTATTTTTCCTTTTAGAACTTTAGTTTTGAAATTAAAGCCTGACATCATGACACCTCCTGAAATAGCAGCTATTATAACTATTCTTGATATATGAAGTTCTTTCCTGCAAATAAAATAAAAAAACAATAAGTGTATACATTTAATGATTTGAAAATCCTATTAGAACAAGCTTAACAGAGAAAAAAATTAATAAATGTATACAGAAATTAAACTACATTTATTTTCGCAATAAATGTATATGTTTATTCAAATTAAAAGGACTTCATTGCTATTGCTTCAAAGAGTTTGGTGTTTTTTTCTGTATACATTTAATTAAATCAGAGAGATTTATTGTTTGTAATCTTGATTTTTAATGATTCTAATTATTATATAAAAATTTATAAATTAAAGAAATAAATACAGGTTTTTTACGATTAATGTAGAATCAATAATATAAGTATTATAACTAAAATGATGTCTGAGGTGAGAAATCTATGGAAAGAGATGATCAATTAATGAAGAGTTTAATAAATAAATTATCAATTGGAGTTGTAATAGCTGACCAACAGGGCCAGCTATTATTTACCAACCAGACTATAAAAGAGATGACTGGATATACAGAAGCTGAAATTAGAACAATGGAAGACTGGTACAAAAAAGCCTATCCAGATCCGGAATCTAGAAAAAAGGCCAAAAAATTTTTTCAATATGACATAGAAAATGATATTCAGGATCGAACATATAAAATTACAACTGCTGCTGGTAAGTATAAATATTTCAATTTCCGTTATTCACAATTAGATGATGGGAAGATGTTATTTGAGATTATAGATATTTCTCACCGAATCAAGCAAAAACAGGAGCTTAAAAATCAGAAGATAATTTTTGAGAATCTCTTTACTAATTCTTTAGAAGGGATTGTTTTACTGGACTCAGAATTTAGAATACTAGATGCCAATAATAAATTTGAAGAAATATTTGAGATTTCAAAAAGTGATATTAAAGAGGAGTTTGCTTTAGACGCCGTTAGTTTATATGAAGAACCAGAAAATATTGAGAGAGAAATCAATGCGATTTTAGAAAAAGAAGACTGGGAAAATGAAGTGAGATTTAAAGTTAATAATAAAATTAAATACTGCAATGTTCATATTTTCTCTGTAGATAATAAGGAACATGACAGACTAATTTATGTTGCAGTTGATGATATTACTGAAAGTAAAGAACGAGAAAAAGAATTAAAGGAAGTTAAAGAAAGGCTGGAATTGGCTGTTTCTGGTGCTAATATTGGGATTTGGGATTGGAATGTAGAAGAAGAAAACATTCATTTTAATGAAAACTGGGCTAAGATGCTGGGATATGAGCTTTCTGAGCTGGAGAATAACCTTAATACCTGGCTTAATTTAGTTCATCCTGATGATAAGGAACAGGCTTTAAAAGACTTAGAAAATCATCTAGAAGGTAAAACTGAAAAATATTATAATGAGCATCGATTAAAAACAAAGTCAGGCAGCTGGAAGTGGATTAGAGATATTGGAAAAGTGACTGAAAGAGATGAAGCTGGAAATGCCATTCGGATTGTAGGAGTTCATATTGATATAGACCGAGAAAAAAGGGCAGCAGCAGAAATTGAATACCTTTCCAATCATGATGAACTAACCGGTCTTTATAACAGAAGATATTTTAATGAAGAACTTAAGCGATTGAGTAATTCTAGAAAATATCCGATCAGTATTATTGTGGGCGATATGAATGGATTAAAAGATATTAATGATAATTATGGTCACAGCATGGGTGACAGATATATTAAAAGAACTGCAGAGGCGATTAAAAGCTCTGTCAGAACTGAAGATGTAGTTGCCAGAATTGGTGGAGATGAATTTGCAATTATCTTACCGGAAACCGATTATTCTAAGGCAGATGATATTGTTGATAGGATTTTAAAGAGAATAGAAGAAGACAATAAGATTGAGGAGCTGCCAGTGCCTTTAACTATTGCCCTGGGTTTTGAAACTACAGATTGTAGTAATCAAAAACATAGTGTTAAAAATATTAGAAAATGTTACAATAAAGCTGATGAAAAGATGTATGAACAGAAATTTGCAGGTAGATGTTAATAAAGATAATTAAATATGATTATTACAGAGCTGGGGTTTTTAAATGAGACTTCAGCTTTATGACTTTACAGAACCTAAAAATGCAGATTTTGTCGACTTGTGAATAAAGGAAAAACCATATATTTCAAGAAGTATATATATTAGATGATGTTTGGATTAAGATGGTAATTTCAGAAAATCAAATTAAAGGTTTTATCATGGAGGATTATTTGTGAGGAAATATATTAGTGATATTAATCAAAACTATTCTTTGATCAAGTTGACTGAATATGCAGTAATTTTGTCTACTATTTTATTAACTATTGATCTTTTGAATTTACCTTTGAAATACTTATTAGGTGACAATAAGTTATTTATTTTTTTAATTGCTGGAGCAGTAATTATTCTGTTAATATTAAAAGGGATTGAATTTGGATTAATAGATACTTTAAAACTAACAACAGTCAATATAATAGATGCATTTTCTGTTACAATGATTTTTTCAAGTACTATATATTTGGTAATTGCTAGTTTTTATGGCTTTTTATTTTTATATAAAAGTATTAGTTTGTTTATTATAGTAATTATTTTTTTCTCTATTATATTAGGAAGAAGTATTTATTTAAAAAAGAAGAAGATAGAAGCAAAGAAATATACTCCTAATATTGTTGATCTAAAGGATATTTATAATGGTAATTTCAAGTTAGAAGAAGATCAACTTGTTTTAATAAAAGAAGAAGAGGTTAATTATGATTTGCTGGAGAGAGAAAATATAATTAATCAATTATATAATGCAATTTTACAATCTAAGCCAGATGGGAAATTTGTAATTAGTTTAGAAGGTGGATGGGGTAGTGGCAAGACAACTATTATAAATAACGTGAAGAAGCAGCTTAGAAATACAAAAGAAGACATTATAATAATAGATGAATTTGATCCCTGGTCATATTCTGATCAAAGAAGTCTTTTCTATAAAATGTTTGATATTATAATTAAGAAATCAGGATTAAAATATAATACTCTAGCAGCTAAAAAAATGGCTGAAGAAATATCAGAAAATATTTTTGGAACTCAAAAATCAACAAGAATATTAAAAACTTTTTTTGAAAATGAAAATGATGTAGTCACTCTAAAAAACAAAATAAATGATTATTTAAGATTATGTGGAAAAAAAGTTGTCTTTTTCATTGATAATATAGATAGAATTGAAAGTGAAAATATTATTTTATTATTTAAACTTGTTGGTAATATTTTAGATTTTAATCGTGTAACCTATGTTCTTTCATATGATGACGATCGGATCAGAAAAATTTTTAATAATGATTTAAATATAGATTATAAATATCTAAAAAAAGTGATTCAGATGCAAATCCGAGTTCCAGAAGTAAATGAAAATGCACTTAATAATTTATTTAAAAAAAGCTTGAATAATTTGCTCATTGAATACGGAGAAGACAAAGAAAATTTGAATTATTATAATTGTATTATTAATTTTATGTGTGAACAAAAAATTGATGTAAGAGATTTTAAAAGATTTATTAACTCTGTTATTGGTTCAGTGTTTAGTGGTTCAAGTTATTTAAATAAAAGAGATTTGATGATTATTGAGTATGTGCGTTTATATAATCTACCTTTATATCAAGAAATATATCAAAATAGGATTTATTTTATTTCTCATGATAAAAGGCAGGATAAAGAAGCATATTCCACTTCATTTAATAAAAGAGAATTTAATCATAATGCTAAAGAATTTTTTGATGAACTATTTTCAAATGAAAAGAACTCTGTTTTTAAAAATATTTTAGCCGAGGTTTTTCCTTATGTTAAAAAGTATAATGATAATCAGGATTTAGAGTATGAGGGGGTAACTGTTCAAGATGCTTCTTATCCAGATATTATCAAGAATAAAAGAATATGTAGTGCCAAATATTTTGACCTATATTTTACTAATACAATAAATGATTTTGTTTTAATAGGTGAAAGAGTTGAAGGTTTTGTAGATGACTTAAATAAAACAAAGGATTTTGTTACCAAGAAAAAAATATTTAGTGAGCTTTTAGAATCTGTTCATTATACTTATCAAAAGGAATTGTTTGAAAGACTTGAATTTTATATTGAAGATTTAAAGGAAGAAGTGTTATTTGATTTAGTGACTATATTATTTAATGAGATACATGAAATTGATGATTCTTCTGCATTTTTTGCTTTAACTGCACGTTCTAGAGTTGAAGTTATAGTTTGGGAATTGCTTCAAAAAATAACTGAGGAAGAGTATGAGGAGTTTCTAAATAATATTCAAGATGATTATGAAAAAATAGAAATTATTAGTAGTATATTATATTGGTTTAATAATGATAGAGAAGGAAAAAATATTGAAGAACGAAAAGAAAAAATGCAATTATTATATAAGGATATGGGAAGAGCTATAATTGATAATAATATAAATTTATATAATGATTCATATTATTTTCCCAAAAATATTTGGGGTTTAGCTAGACTTTATGAAGAAGATCAAGAAGAATTAAAAAACTATATTAAAAACATTACTGATAAAGAAAATATTTTTAGACTTATCTATGATTGTATTTCTTTATCTTATGGAAAGAAATATAGGTATTCAATTAGGCAAGAAAATTTGGAAAACCTTACTACTGAAGAGTATATAGATAATATTTTAGAAGAAACTGAGCCATCTACATCAGATCAAAAATTTATTCTTAGAGTATATGAAAATTATAAAGATAATGTAACTGATAGATTTGAAGAAAAAGGTATAATTCTTAATGAATTAAAAAATATAAATCTTTAATATTGCAGTTGTAGGATAATGATATAATTTATAGAGGAGAGGATGAAGCAAATGATTATAAACTATCAAGTTGGTGAACTTTATACAGCTAAAACTTATAAAGAAAGTGGATTTAATTTTCCTAAAGGTGAATACAAGCTGAAAATAATTAGAGAAGGCTTTCCTGAAAGTCTTGTCAATGATGAAGATGAATTAATCATTGCCGAAGAGCAGTGGCTCGAGGGATTAGAAGGCAGTGATCAGTATAGGACTGATTTGGAAGGTAACTGGTATTACTTTGAGTTTCCTATCAATGATGAGGGTATTGACTATATGTGGGTGCCTGAGTCAGTAGTGGTAGAAATTTTTAATTAGACTTTGTTGGAAATAAGTTGATATAATAGGCTTGAGTTTTCTTCTTTTAGGGGGGCGAGATAATGACAGATAAAAAATCAATGACCGAATCTGAAATATGTATGAATTACATAACTCCAGCTATAAAAAGATCTGGTTGGGATAAAAAAAGACAAATAAGACGGGAATATTATTTTACAGCTGGTAGAATTGTGGTTAGAGGTAAAGCAACTGCAAGAAAAAAAGGAAAGAAAGCTGATTATCTGCTGGAATACAAGTCTAATTTCCCTTTAGCTGTAGTTGAGGCAAAAAGTAATCAACATTCGATAGGGTCAGGTATGCAGCAGGCTCTTGATTATGCAGAGATTTTAGATGTTCCTTTTGTTTATGCTTCAAATGGTGATGCTTTTATTGAACATGATAGGACGACAGGTAAGGTTAGAGAAATTTCTTTGTCAAATTTTCCTTCTCCAAAAAAATTATGGGATAGATATAAAGACTATAAGAATTATACTGAAGAAGAAGAAGAGATTGTAACTCAAGATTACTATTATGCACAAGGAGGAAAAACCCCAAGATATTATCAAAGAGTTGCTATTAATAGAACTGTTGAAGCTATTGCTAAGGGTCAAGATAGAATAATGCTAGTAATGGCTACTGGAACAGGTAAAACTTTTACTGCTTTTCAAATAATACATAGATTATGGAAAGCTAGAGAGAAAAAAAGGATTTTATTTTTAGCTGATAGGAACATTTTAATTGATCAGGCCATGGTTAATGATTTTAATCCTTTCAAAGATATTATGCAAAAAGTTGATAGAAATACTGTTGATAAAGCTCACGAAATATATATGGCTTTATATCAGTCTATGACCGGCAGTGAAGAGTGGCAGGAAACATACAGACAGTTTAGCCCAGATTTTTTTGATTTGGTTGTCATAGATGAGTGTCATAGAGGTTCTGCTAGAGCGGACTCTGCATGGCGAGAAGTCTTAGATTATTTTGATGACGCTACCCATATAGGACTAACAGCAACTCCTAAGGAAACAAATAAGGTTTCAAATACGCATTACTTTGGAGAACCTATTTATACATATTCATTAAAGCAAGGTATTGATGATGGTTATTTAGCCCCTTATAAAGTGGTAAGAGTAAATTTAGATAAAGATCTAGAAGGATATAGGCCTACAAAAGATAAGTTAGATAAATATGGTCTACCTGTTGAGGATAGAGAATATAATATTAAGGATTATGATAGGAGTTTAGTATTAGAAAAAAGAACAGAATTGGTAGCAAAAGAAGTAAGTGATTATTTAAAGCCAAATAGCAGGTATAATAAATCTATAGTTTTTTGTGTTGATATTGATCATGCTGAAAGGATGCGTCAATCTTTAATTAATGAAAACTCTGATTTAGTAAAGAAAAATAGTAAATATGTAATGGCTATAACTAGTGAACATCAAAGAGGTAAGGAACAGCTTACTAACTTCACTGATCCAGCTGAAAAATATCCTACATTAGTTACTACTTCTAAATTGCTTACTACTGGTGTTGATGCTCAAACATGTAAGTTGATAGTTTTAGATGCTAATATTAATTCTATGACTGAATTTAAGCAAATTATTGGAAGAGGAACTAGAATAAATGAAGATTATAATAAAAGATTTTTTACTATAATGGATTTCAGAGGTGTTACAAGAAAGTTCGCTGATCCTGAATTTGATGGAGAACCCGTACAGGAAGGTGAATTTGAACCTGGTGAGTTAACTGATTCTGGTGATGGGAATGACGAAGATGGAGATATCATAATAGATCCAGAAGGATCAGATGATAATAATAGTAGCGTAAAATACTTTTTAGATGATGTAGAGGTTCATTTGATTAGTGAAAAAGTCCAATATTACGATAAAGATGGAAAGTTAGTAACTGAATCTTTGATTGATTATACTAGAAAAAATGTTAGAGAGCATTATGACACTTTAAATGATTTTATTAGAAAATGGAATAGTGAAGATAAAAAACAAGCAATAATAGAAGAATTAGAGAATCAGGGTATATTTTTAGAAGAGTTAAAGGAAGAAGTAGGTAAAGATATGGATGAATTTGATTTAATATGTCATATTGCTTATGATAAACCACCTCTCACTAGACAGGAAAGAGCAGATAAAGTTGAAAAAAGTGATTATTTTGCTAAATATGGAGAGGAAGCAAGAGAAGTCATAAAGGCTTTATTAGATAAGTATAGAGATGATGGTGTGACAAATATTGAAGACATGAAAGTTCTTCAGTTAGAAGAATTTAGAAAGATCGGTTCTCCTAAAAAAATAATTAAATCATTTGGTAGTAGACAAAAATATGAGGAAGCAATTAAAGATCTAGAAAATAAATTATATGCTTAATTTTTTGAAAGGATGTTATTAAATAATGACAATATCTAATTTTGTTAGAAGTATACAACAAATAATGCGTCAAGATGCTGGTGTAGATGGAGATGCCCAAAGAATTTCACAGTTAGTCTGGATGCTCTTCTTAAAAGTGTTTGATACTAAAGAAGAAGAATGGGAAGTAGTTGAAGACGATTATACTCCAATCATTCCAGAAAAATATCAGTGGAGGAACTGGGCTGGAGATGAAGAAGGTATGACTGGAGATGAATTATTAGAGTTTGTTGATAATGAATTATTTGTTGAATTAAGTAACCTTGAAATAGATGAATATACTGATGAAAGAAAAATTTTGGTTAAAGAAGTTTTTGCTGATTCTTATAATTACATGAAATCCGGCACTTTAATGAGGAAGGTTATAAATAGAATTAACAAGGTTGATTTTGATGATTATAAAGAAAGACATGCTTTTAATGAAATATATGAAACCATATTGAAAGACCTACAGAGTGCAGGTAATTCAGGAGAATATTATACTCCACGTGCAGTTACTGATTTTGTTATCGAAATGCTGGATCCTAAAATTGAAGAGTCTGTAGCTGATTTTGCATGTGGTACTGGTGGGTTTTTAGTTAGTTCTTTAGAATATAGAAGGAATAAATATGATCTCTCAGTTGAAGACAGAAAGAATCTGCAGAATGGACTTCATGGTGTCGAAAAAAAACCTATGCCCTATATGCTTGGAGTAACAAATTTAATTTTGCATGATATAGACACTCCAGATATTTTGCATGGTAATTCATTAAATAAAAGTTTAAGAGAGTTTACTGAAAAAGATAAGTTTGAGGTTATAGCAATGAATCCTCCTTTTGGTGGAACTGAGCAAGATATTATTCAGATGAATTTTCCAAAGCCTTTTCAAACATCTGAAACAGCAGATTTATTTATGACATTGATTATGTATAGATTAAAGGAAGATGGTAGAGCTGGAGTTGTTTTACCTGATGGGTTCTTTTTTGGAACTGATAACGCTAAATTAGAGATTAAAAAGAAGTTATTAGATGAGTTCAATTTACATACAATTGTTAGATTACCTGGTAGTGTTTTTGCTCCTTACACTTCTATTGCTACTAACCTTTTGTTTTTTAATAAAAATAGCGAAGGGACTGCTAGTATTTGGTATTATGAATTACCTCTACCAGAGAATTATAAGGCGTTTTCTAAGACTAAACCAATGCAGAATAAACATTTTGAAGAAGTTAGAGAATGGTGGAATGATAGGGAAGAAACTGAAAGAGCCTGGCGAGTTAAAAGAGAAGAAATTGTTGAAAATGATTATAATTTAGATATAAATAATCCTAATGTTAAAGAAGAGGATAACCATGACCCCAAAGAATTGTTAAGAAAATATAATGAAGTTCAGAATGAAATTAAGGGTTTACAGGAATTACTTAAAGAAGAACTTAAAGGGGTACTGTAGGAGGTCTTAATATGAGCATATATTTAGATGAATTTGAAACATTATATGGAACATCTGATAATATCAAAAAATTAAGAAATAAAATTTTAGAATTAGCATTTCAAGGGAAACTTACCAGTTATAAAGAATCAGATACAAATTTAGATTCTTATTTAGATAAATTAGATAGACAAAGGGAAAGTAAAATCCAAGAAATTAAACATTATAAAAAAAGAAACATACAAAATATAAAAAATGAAAGTCAGAAAAAATCTAAAAATTGGTCATTCACAAGGTTATCAAGAGTAGCCAATATTGTTACAGGATCAAAAAATGCTAATTATGCTGATGATCATGGAAAATATCATTTCTTTACTTGTGCTAAAAAGCCAAAGAGATCAAAGGATTATTCATTTGAAGGGGAAAGTATTTTATTACCTGGTAATGGAGCTAATGTTGGATATGTAACTTATTATAATGGAAAATTTGAGGCATACCAGAGAACTTATGTTGTTCAACCTTATGGTGATATTAATAGTAAATATTTGTATTATCATTTTAAATATAACTGGGAAAAATATAATTTGAATAAGCAATATGGTTCAGCAACTAATTATATAAAAATGAAAAATCTTACAAATTATATAATAGATATTACTTCTCCTGAGGAGCAAAAAAGAATTGTAAACAAAATAGAAAAATTAATGAAAGAAGCTGATAAATTAGAATCAAAGCTTGAAAAAAAAGAAAAGATTTCCCAAAAACTTTCAGAATCAATAGTTGATGCAATAAAAGATAGTCAGAATGTAGAAGAAATTAAAGAAAAAATAAAATTTATTATTGAGAATTTTGATGTTATTTTTAAGACTTCAAAATCAATGGATGAAATGAGAAATATTGTTTTGCAGTTAGCTATTGAAGGTAAATTAGTACCACAAGATGAGAGTGATATGCCATCTTTTAAACTGATAAAAAAAATTAAAAAAGAGAAAGAAAAATTAATTAAAGAAGGTAAAATTAAAAAAAATCATGTTAACAAAATAAAAGGAAATGAAATTCCTTTTGCTATTCCAAATAATTGGAAATGGGTTAGATTAAACCAGATTACTGAGGTTAACCCTAGAAATTCAGTAAATGATGAAAAAGAAGTATCATTTGTCCCTATGACCTTAATTGAAGATGGTTATGGAAGTTATTTTGATTTTGAAATAAAAAACTGGAAAGAAATAAAAAAAGGATATACACATTTTGCAGAAAATGATATAGGAGTTGCAAAAATAACTCCTTGTTTTCAAAATAGAAAATCTCTTATTTTTAAAGGTTTAAAGTCTGGGTTTGGAGCGGGAACAACAGAGCTTCACATAATCAGGGTGTTTTCAAACAATATTAATCGTAAATATTTATTGTATTTATTTAAAACTGAGTGGTTTATTAAGAAAGGAATATCTA
Organism: Halanaerobium congolense; assembly: GCF_004366375.1. GTDB lineage: Bacteria > Bacillota > Halanaerobiia > Halanaerobiales > Halanaerobiaceae > Halanaerobium > Halanaerobium congolense. The sequence continues at coordinate 7,368 of NZ_SOEF01000037.1, read as the reverse complement.
ACTTTTCAGGTACTGCTGGTCAACAAAGAATTAATACTACTTTTATGAAAAACCTTGTTATTCCTCTACCACCAATAAAAGAACAAAAAAGAATCGTGAAAAAAATAGATTCTATAATGGGAATAATAGATAAATTAGAAGTGGAATTAGAGAAAAGAGAAGATTTAGTTGGAAAATTAGGAGCAATTTAAATATATAAGATTCGGATTAATTTGGAAGATGGCTTTAATTTAGTAACTAAGTATAGATGTAAAAATAATGAATAGATTTTAATTTAAGATTGGAAGGAGAAAATAAAATGTCAGATGGTTTATTTGTTAAAGAAGATAAAGTAGAGTGGGAAATAGAAAATTTATCTGATAAAGCTACCAATTCAGATAGTTATGCTTCAAATAGATGGATTGAGGAAGAAGATGATATTTACAGAACTAGTTTTCAAAAAGATATTGAAAGAATATTATATTCTAATGCATTTAGAAGATTACGAACTAAAACGCAAGTTTTATATGATCCCCTTAATCAGCACAATAGAACAAGATTAACTCATACAATTGAGGTTTCTCAAATTTCTAGACAGATTTCACGGGCATTAAATCTAAATGAAGATCTTACTGAAGCGATTGCTTTAGGTCATGATCTAGGACATACCCCTTTTGGTCATGCAGGTGAAAGAGTATTAAATGATAAGTTAGAGAAAATAGGTGGTTTTTCACATAATGTTCAAAGTGTTTGGGTTGTTGAAAGACTATATCATGGTGTTAAAATTAATGGTAAAATTATACCAGGTTTAAACTTAACATATGCAGTAAGAGAGGGAATATTAAAACATACAGGCGTAAAAACAAATTTGGGAGAATTAGAAAAATTTAACCCTGAAAATCCACCAACTATGGAAGGCCAAGTAGTTAGATTAAGTGATAGTCTGGCTTATTTGTATCATGATATCCAAGATGGGATAAGGAATGACTTTGTAACAAAAGATGAAATCATTTCAACATGGGAAAATATAAGTGGTATAGAAAATGAAAATTGGTTTCATATTTTAATTGATGATGTAATTAGATTTAGTAATGAAAATGATCGAGTAGACTTTAGTCCTAAATTAAAAGAAGCTTATAAATCTCTCAAACAGATTCATAAAAATAAAATCTTGAGAAATCCTAAAGTTGAAGAGATGGATAATAAGGGAGCTGAGTTAGTAGAGCAGATGTTTGATTTACTAAAAAAACATCCAGAATTATTACCAAAAACTAAAAGTAATAATAAAAAATTAAAAGAATTTGGTCTGGAGAGGGTAATAATTGATTATATCCAGTGGTTAGGAGATCAAATATTTGAAGAAGTTTTAAATAATCATAAAAGAAGATTGAAGAAATAAGTGGAAATCAATATATAATTAAAAGAATATTACTGGAGTGAAGTCTTATGTATTATACAAAAAAACAAATAGAATTAGTAGAAGACAGTATAAAAATTGAAGAAGAAATTGCTAATTATATAAAACTAAAGAAGAAAGGATCAGAATATGTAGGTCTTTGTCCATTTCATGATGATAAAAAACCATCCTTTTCAGTTTCTCCCAAAAAACAAATTTTTAAATGTTGGGGATGTGGAATTGGTGGAAATATTTTTAAGTTTATTCAAAATAAAATGAATTTTAATTTTATTTCATCTGTGAAATTTTTGATATTAAAGAATCAAATCGAACTTGATGAATTTGGATATTCCGGAAAAGGGGATGTATATGTTTTAAAATTAGAAGAGGGTAAATATTATATAGGTTATACAGAAAATTTGGCTCAAAGAATGGAAAGTCATTTTTCTGGAAGAGGAGCAAAATGGACAAAAGAATATAAACCATTAGAAATAGTAAAGGTGTATAAAGGAGTAAATAGAAAATTTGAAACAGAACTAACCGAACTCTACATGAAAAAATATGGATATAGGATTATTCGAGGTGGAGATCACGTTAGAAAAGATTTAAAATTTAAGCATGTGAAAAAGAAAATCAATAATAAGACCAACGAAGGAGTTTATATTCTTAAACTAGAGGAAGATAAATTTTTTATAGGATATAATGTCAATATGGATTCGGCAATTGATAATCATTTTGATGGAAAGGGCTGTGAGTGGACAAAAAAATATAAACCTGTAAAGTTAGTTAGCAAATATAAAACTAGAAATATAGAGGAATGTAAAAAGGAAACCATTAGTTATATAAAAAAATTCGGCTGGGATAATGTGCGTGGATACAGATGGAAGAAAGATAATATTAGAAAACCCAAAATATTATCTTGAATATCATTTGAAGGGAGAATTTAATTTCAACTATTTTAATCCGCCCAGAAGCTCATGATATTGATACTGCAGCAAGAAGGAAAGTACCGTTAGCATTTCCTATTGATTGGGAGCATAGAGAATTAACAGGTAGAGATTATGGGATTGATATTATTTTATAAATTTTAATGCGAAATAATTGACTAACTCTTAGAATAAAGAAGGAGGAGGCCGCATTTCAAGGCGGATTAACATATAAATGGAAAATATTCATTGGAGTAATATAATTATAAGTATGATTTTTGGTGTTGCTGGTGGTGTAATTAGTATTTGGGCTAAACATTATTTTTACAAAGTAGTTGGTAAAATAAGTGTTGAAACAAATGATAGTAAATTAGTTTTCTATCAAAAAACTGCTTATGGCGACAACGAAGAAACTATAATTAATTCTAAAAATAAAATTCTTCCTGGTGTGATGGAAAAATTCAATAGTGGCAAAATCATTTTAGATCTAGATTTAATAAATAATTCTCAAATAAATAAAATTATGAGGGATATATATCTGGAAGTTGGTAAAACAAAATTTGATTTAAAAAATATGAAAACTGAAAAAGTTGCTGCTGGTTGTTTAAGATCGGAAAAAGTTGCTAATATTTCTTTGCCTCCTCAAGAAATAAAAAATATAAATGTTAAAAGTGATATAAAAGAAGATATACTCAAGAAAATCTATGAATGTTCATATGCTTATCTAAAATGGAAAAATAAAAAGGGAAAACAATTTAAGAAAAAAATAAAGCTCAAGTAAAACATCAATACAACATAAGTTATGTTAAGTCGCATTGGTTATAAGTTACTTGTTCTTTGTCATCACAGGGTTAATGATGATTTATCAGCAACTAATTAGTTCTTAATGAACTTTATCATATATACTTTTCCTATTTAATGGTGTATAATGGATCTAAATTATATTTATGATAGGAGATGGGTTTAATGAATAAAGTCGATCCAATCAGAGATAAAAGTTTAATTGAAGAAATTAAGACTGAGCTATTAAAAGATAATTACCGCAATTATTTGCTTTTTGTTCTGGGAATTAATACTGGATTAAGAATTGGTGATATCTTAAAGCTAAAAGTTCAGGATATGAGGAATAAAACCCATATCATTCTAAAAGAGCAAAAGACAGGAAAGACTAAGAAGTTCTTTATCAATTCTGTTTTGCGAGAAGCTCTGGACAGGTATATTAAAAACATGTCCGATCATGAATATTTATTTCAGAGTAGGAATGGAACCAATCAACCATTATCCCGCAGCCAGGCATACAGGGTATTAAATAAAGCAGGAGACACTGTAGGCTTAGATAATATAGGTTGTCACTCTACGCGTAAAACATTCGGCTATCATCATTATAAGCAGTACAAAGATGTGGCCCTGCTGCAGGAACTGTTTAATCATTCTGCTCCCAGTATTACTTTAGATTACATTGGAATCAATCAGGATGTAATGGATAATTCAATGAAGAACTTTTCGTTATAGAAGCTAATAATAATTTTGAATAAATATGAGGGATAGTTATCACTAATATAATAGACGAATAAATTTAGGAGCAAAAAAATGGAATTAAATAAGATTTTAGGGAAGATATTGGAGTTAACAAAAAATATATATTTGAAAAAGCCAGAAGAAAAATCTTATAAATATAATACACCTTTAAATACTATTCCGATACCAATGGAATTGTGGATCACTAAAACTGGAAAGAATATTAGTAGAGAAATTGCACTAATGAGTATGCAATACAAAATAGAATTCAAGAATGGAAATATAAATGATTTTAAAGAAATAGTAAAAATAATTTTTGATAGGATTATTTTTAATGAAGAATTGTTTAAAGTTAAACTAATTTCAGGATCACAGAAAGATAAATTATTTGATTATATTAATGATGATCTTGATAAAAAAGATTTTGCCATGAAAGTTTGGGATATTATGACAAAAGAGTTTTCTGATAATCTAAAAGATTGGATTATATTTTATCCTTTATCAAGAGTAACAACAAAATCACTAAAATTAGAATTTGATGGTCTATCTCTAGTAAATTCGGAGGATAAAGAATTTTGGGATATGATAGTGAATGAGTATCCTGCTCTAGAATTTTGGGATCCTAAAAAAGGAAAACAATTTGATAGCAGTGATAATATTTTCTCTAATAAATCTCCGAAATCATGGTTGGTTTGTGAAGTTAATGGTTCAAAAGATATTTCACAAAAAAGAGCTTCAATTTTAATGCGTAAATTTATTGGTGTTTTATTGGCTCACTTATATATTGAAAATTCTTCTGTGCTTAAACATGCTGGCAGATCAGAAACAACATATTCAATGCAAATATCTTCTGATAGTAATACAAGGTTTAATTATCCACATATTGGGATTATTTTGCATTCATTATTAATAGATTTAGAAATCACTTCTGAAGTTATAAATGAAGTTAAAGATTGGTATAAAAAACAATCTGAATCCGAGAATTTTAATAGAGCAAGTAAGGGAGCACAATTTATTCAGTATGGGATAACTAGAAAAACTGAGTTGGATAAGTTTATTCATTATTTTATTTCACTAGATGCTTTGTTTGGTGAAAAAAGTAGAGTTGAAGAGAGTATAAGTGAAGGTGTTTTCAATACTTATACTAAAACCAATCATGAAGTTGATAAAGATAAAATTAAAAAAATTTATAAATTGCGATCTGATCTAGTTCATGGTGGTTCTAGTTATATAAATGATTGGAAAGAAATAATAGACTATCGAAACCATTTTAATTCTGATCCACTGAAAGATGTACAAGACATTGCAATTAAATCTTTAGTATATTATTTTGAAAAATAAAACATTAAAGATTTTATTGAGAAAGGATATAACTTTTATGGACAATTATGTTCTTGCATTATTAAAATTTGGTAAAACAAAACATATTAGGGAACTCCAGAATGGTATACTATATATGAATCCACTTTCTTATTTCAGGGGGATAGAGGAAGATAAATCAAGAGGAGACAAAAATGAGGGTTTACATAGATTTTTACAGAAAGATTCTCTTACTATAACAATAGGTGACCAAATAATTAATAAAGAAGATATCGTTAAACCGGTAGAAATAAGATTATCTAAAGTTCAAGATTTTAACCTTTTCTGTATGTATGCTATTAATTCTAAAACTATTAAGTCCAACAATTTTCAATTTATTTTAGATGATAGAATTTATAAATTTGGTGATGCCTGTTTAGCAGTTCAAGATGGAGATGAATTTATAAATAGGATTAAACTAGCTATTAATAACAAAAACAAGGTGTTAAATAAGAGAATTAAGACAAAAGGCAGTAAATTAGTCGAGTATGTTGATAAAAAGAATTATAGCGGTGAGATGGGTATATTCAAAAAGTTTAATAATTACAGTTATCAACATGAATATAGAATTGCTTTTGATGTTCCAGAAGATCTAAGAAATGAGACTGGGGTATTTAAATTAGATATTGGTGATATAAGTGATATTACAGAAATATTTAAAACAAAAGAGATTGAAAATTTAGTTGATATCAAAGGTGAATAATTTTTAGCAATCTTATGAAAATATAAAATAAAGGCTAAATAACTTACTTAAACCCCATCCAATCAGAAACAAAAAATCTTGACTTTTTCACCCAAATAATGTAATCTAAATACACGCAGGAATAATAGGATCAGAAGTGTTGATACCTAAAAGATCAGACGCTTTTCAAATTTTAATACTGGAAATCTTACTTAAATAACTCTAAATATTTTTTAAAAATGGTCTTTTTTATTGTCGTCAAGACAGCTTACTTACCAACTTAAACAGCTCATAAATGCTGTCAGATCAATGAATATAATTTTTTCTCATAAACTCCTTGACGATAATAAGAGTAGCTGTTATAATATTTATTGTTGCTTAAGAAAAGTTTCAGCGTGCGCCCGTAGCTCAACTGGATAGAGCGATTGACTACGGATCAGAAGGCTAGGGGTTCGACTCCTCTCGGGAGACCTTTTTAGGAATATAATTCTGAGAAAACCCCGACATGAAGGGGATAAGCCCGTGTAAAAATTTTATAATTATAAGCTAGTGAAAGGCTTGTATTGTTATTTTTTTATAACAATCAGTCGTTCACTTTTTTTGTTTATAATAGTATTTTTTATGCGGAATTATTTTCTTTAAAAGGGGGAGCAAACTATGATCAAAATTGATGTTAAGCAGCCTGATTTAGAAGAAATTTTAGCTGATTTTTTAGAAGATAAGAGGTCTAAGAGATTATCGCCTGCAACTATTGATTATTATGAGAATAATATTCATAATTTTATCGTTTTTACAAAAACTAAGAATAAAAATATTAGCCATAAAGATGTAAATAAAAAGCTAATAAATGAATATTTAGTCTGGTTGGATAGAAAATATAATTATAATACCACCAGTGCTAATACTGCTTTGAGAGCTATCCGTGTTTTTGTTTATTATATGATTGAAAGAAATGATTTGAATATTGAACCTTTTAAAATCTTATTATTACCAGATAATAAGCGAAAAAAGAAAGAAATTTACAGCACGAATGAACTTTCTAAGTTGCTGGAAAAGCCCAATATTAAAAAAACTAGATTTTCTACTTATAGAAATTGGGTTATAATTAACTTTTTTCTTACTGCTGGTGCTAGAATAAAAACTACTGTAAATATTCAGAATCAAGATATTGATTTGGCCAATCAGAAAATTACTCTTTTTAATTATAAAACCCATCATACTTATCAAGTAAGCTTTTATGGAAAATTCAAAAAGATCATAGAGGAATATATGGGCATAAGAAAAGGTGCTCCTGAAGACTATTTGTTTTCTACAGAGTACGGAGAAAAACTGTCTAGAGCAGGTCTTAGGTCCGCTATAGTTCGATATAATAGGAGAAGAGGAGTAGATAGAAGCAACATTCATGCCTTTCGCCATTATGTAGAGGAAAAGATTATGGTGAGTAGCTGTTAATTTCATTAAGATACTTGTATTTTTAATTAAAACACTCACCATAATTATCATTTAAC
>NZ_SOEF01000036.1 GCF_004366375.1 Halanaerobium congolense | reverse complement strand
AAAGCAAAAAGTAACAGATGGTTGGGTAATTGAAATAATAAAATCGTGGCTGACCATGGGAGTCATGAAAGATGGAGAATATATACCCACAGAAAGAGGTAGTTAAAGAAATTATTACAGAAAAACTAAAAAACAGCTCTCCGTATATCAGGTGTTTTTTTATCAGTTAATTTGTTGTATAATATAAATGAGAGATGAATAAGCTTAGTTAATTATTTTAGAAAATTAAATTTATTTATCTTTATTTTGAGCTGTTTAGTTTGAACTTAATTTAAGCTGGAGGTGAAATTAATGGTAGTTAAATGTGCTGCTTTACTGCCTCATCCGCCGATTATTGTTGAACAAATTGGTGGCCATGAACTTAAAAAAGCTAATAAAACTGTTGAGGGTTTTAAAAAGACAGTTTCTCAGCTGGCTGACTATCAGAATGAGCTTGACTTAGTTATTTTTGTTACACCACATGGACCTGTATTTCGTTCTACAGCATCACTAATTATTAAAAAGACACTTGCTGGTGATTTTAGTGAGTTCGGTCACTCGAAGATTAAATTTAGTGAAAAGTCAGATATCGAATTTGCTGAAAAATTAATAGCCAGAGCTAGAGAAAAACAATTATCACTGCAGCCGCTTCGAACAAAAGATTTAAATAATTATGGAATAGATCAGGAATTAGACCATGGAATTATGGTTCCCCTGCATTATTTCAAAAAATTTGATATTAAATTACCTATTCTGCCTTTGTCAATTGGTTTTATTTCTTATCAAGAGCTATATAAAATTGGTCAGGAGATTGCAAAAACAGCAGATAAACTTGATTATAAGATAGCTGTGATTGCCAGTGGTGATTTATCCCATCGTTTAAAAAAGGGAGCACCTGCTGGTTTTAATTCAGAAGCCCATATTTTTGATGAGAGGTTAATTCAGCATTTTAAGGAACAGAATTTCAAATCTATTTTAAATTTTGATTCTGAATTAGTTAAGAAAGCTGGAGAATGTGGTTTAAGACCTATTGTAACTATGCTGGGGGCATTGGATGGATTGAATGTAAAAACCAGTGTAAACTCCTATGAAGGCCCTTTTGGTGTTGGTTATGGTACTGTATTTATAGATGTAAAATAAATCTTAAAAAACTATGGAGGAGTGGTAATAGTGAATCAGGAAAAATTTATTACTGATTTAGCAAGAAGAGCAGTCGAGGAATATATTATTAAGGGAAAACAAATTGAAATTGATGAAAATGAACTTCCAGAAATATTAAAAAAACAAGCTGGTGTGTTTGTTACTTTAAAGAAAAACAATAAGCTGCGGGGGTGTATGGGAACTTTTAAGTCAGTTCAAAAAAATGCTGCTTATGAAATCATTAGTAATGCTATGACTGCTGCTGAAAATGATCCTAGATTCCCGGAGGTTAATAAAGAAGAACTAAATGAAATTAAATTTTCAGTTGATATATTATCAGAGCCAGAACAGGTAAGAGATAAAACAGAATTAGATCCTAAGAAATATGGTGTTTTAGTAAAAGGTGGTCATCAAACAGGCTTATTACTACCAGATTTAGATGGAATTGATACCGCAGAGGAACAGCTAAACATTGCTAAGAGAAAGGCTGGCTTAAATCAAGATAGCAATGTTGAAATTTATCGCTTTCAAGTAAGAAGGTTTGAGGAAAATGACTAAAGATTATCCTGCTAAATTTTATAATTTAGCAGGGAATTTCATTCGGTGTGAGCTATGTCCACATGAATGTAAAATTAGTGAATCAAAAACAGGAATTTGTCAGGTTAGAAAAAATATTTCAGGAAAGTTGTATTCTTTGAATTATGGTGAAATATCGTCTATAGCTGTTGATCCTATTGAAAAAAAACCTCTTTATCATTTTCATCCGGGGGCGGAAGTTCTTTCTTTTGGTAGTTGGGGTTGTAATTTAAGCTGTCAATTCTGTCAAAACTGGCAGATTAGCCAGCAAAAACCACTTTTAAAAGATTATTCTCCTCAGGAAATTGTTGATAAAGCAGTGGAAAGAGAAATAAATTATATTGCTTATACCTACTCTGAGCCAATAGTATTTTATGAATATATGCTTGAAACAGCTAGAATAGCTCGAGAAAATGGAATAAAAAATATAATTATTAGTAATGGCTTTATTAATGAAGAACCTTTAAAAGCGCTTATTCCGCTTCTAGATGCTGCCAACATTGATTTGAAGGCATTTACAGATGATTTTTACCGGGATTATTGTAGTGGTGGATTGGAAAGTGTAAAAAAGACTATAAGCTTATTAGCTAAAGAAGTCCATTTAGAAATTACAACTTTAATTATAAGTGATTTAAATGATGATTTAGCAGAATTAACAGAGCTTTTTAAATGGATTGCTGACCTTAATGATGAAATACCACTTCATTTGAGTAGATATCATCCAGCTTATAAATTAAAAAATCCTCCTACTAATTTAGAATTAATGAAAAAAGCTTATAAAAAAGCAAAAAAATATCTGCAGCATGTATATTTAGGTAATGCAATTATTGAAAATACAGCAGACACATTTTGTAGTAATTGTGGAGAACCATTAATTAAAAGAAAAGCATATAATATTGAAAATAGGATGGAAGAAAATTGCTGTAGTAATTGTGGAGAAATAATTTATGGACAATTTAATAACTATTAATAATTTATTACTGGCAAATATAATAATTTATCTAATAATTTTTAATTTTATTTAAATGATATCTTGACAGCAAATATTGCTGCTGCTATACTCTAGTTAAGCTCATATGATTTTATAAGACTAAAAAAAGGGCGGCCTTTGGCCGGCCTTTTTTCTAAATTAAGATACTTTAAATATACATGAATTCAAAACCATAGATAAAAACTATATAAAGAGTTAAAAAATAACTATAAAATATAATTGAAGTAAATAAGTTATAATCTGTAATTATATAAAGGTAATTACTTATTATAACTGAGATGAAAATCATCAAAATAAAAGCTGGATTAAATTCTAAGAATAATAATGAAGCAAATAGGGCGCTTAATATTACAGCTATAAATGATGGTAGATATAAATCAAACAATGAAAAGATCACTTTGTTAAATATAAACTGTTCTACACTAGCTGTAAAAAGTAGTGTTATAAAAATAATAACAAGTAGTGGTAAATCACTATATAAGATCTGGAAAAAATTTTCTCTTAATTGAAGCGGAAAAAAACTGCTGTTTATTTTAGTTTGCAAATTAAGATTAATTAAAATTACTCCTGCTGTTAAAATAGAAGAGATAGTAAATAGAGCAGTTAAATTTATTTTTTTTAATTTAAAATCAAAACCTAAATCTGAAAGGCTAAAATCATAAAGTAGATTAAAGTAACTATATATTATAATCAAAAAAACAAAATGCGAAAGAACATTAATTGAAAAACTTAAAAGTTCATTAATATAAATTAATGAGGCAAAATCATTTTCACTAATATAATAGCTGCTTAAAGTTATAAAATACCAGCTTAAGATAACAATAAAAAAATCTTTATAATTTAGGCGCTGATCAGAGAAAATATTATTTTTCAAATTATCACCTCCTTTCTCCTATTTCTATTAAAAATTTAAGAATCCTTTAAATTATTATTTTTTTGAATAGATTAGATAAAATAAGAAGGTTTTAACCCCGGTTTTGCCGAATATTTAAGGTAGAGGTGATAAAATTGTCATGGAAAGTTATAACTAGTCTATTAGATATATTTATAATTGCTTTCATTATTTATTATTTATTAAATATTATTTCAGGAACAAGAGCAGTACAGTTAATTAAAGGGTTGGGCTTGATTTTTGTAGTAGCATTAGTGGCTCAGCTTTTACAATTGAACACTGTAAACTGGTTTTTGGATAGTTTTTTAACAATTATTATGGTAGCCCTACCAATTGTTTTTCAGCCTGAATTGAGAAGGGCTCTCGAACAAATCGGAAGAGGTGGGTTTTTGAAAGAACAATTTTGGCAGAATTGGGGTCCAAAAGAAATTAATGAAATTGTTCTGGCAGTGTCTGAAATGTCTGAGCAAAAAATTGGTGCTTTAATTGTAATTTCACGCAGGGTTGGTTTGAAAAATTATATTGAGACTGGAATAATGCTAAATTCTGAAATATCTAAGCAGCTTTTATATAGTGTTTTTCAACATGAATCACCATTACATGATGGTGCTTTAATAATTGAAAATGGTAGAATTAGAGCTGCAAGCTGTTTTTTGAATCTTTCTACCCGTTCTGATATCAATCCTCGTCTTGGAACAAGACACAGGGCAGCTATTGGAATTACTGAGGAATCCGATGCATTAGCTCTGGTGGTTTCTGAAGAAACCGGGGTTATTTCGTTTGCTGAAGATGGTCAGTTAAGCCGTCATCTTGATAAGACTGAGCTGCGTGAGAAATTATCTCAGAGCTTCGGAAAATCAAGAGAAAAATCATTTGTGAGGAGGCATCTATAAATGTTTTCTCTAAGCGAAAATCAAAAAAAAATAATTTTAGCCTTCTTAATTGCTGTTTTACTTTGGGGTTATGCCAGCAATCAAACAGCAAATATTTTTAACTTTGGTGAAGAACAGGCAGCTTCATTTTTAATAGATATTAAAGTTAGAAATTTAGCTGATAACTATCAATTAGAATCAATGTCTGTTGATCGAGCAGTTGTAAGAGTTGATTATGTATCTTATTTTTCTCAAATAAAAAAGGAAGACATAACAGCTTATGTAGATTTGCGTAATGTAGATCCAGGTGATAACATGAAAATAATTGAGGTTGAACTTCCAAGTTCTGCACGATTAATGGGAGTTGATCCGGGTTATTTATTAGTTAATGTAAGTCAAAAAGATAATTAAGTCTAAATCAAATAGAGGTGGATAATTTGGAAAAAAGATTATTTGGTACTGATGGAGTACGAGGAGTAGCTAATCACGAATTAAAGGGTGAGTTAGCTTTTAAATTAGGAAGAATTGGCGGTTATTTTTTGAGCCAAAATTATAAAGTTAAAAGACCAGTAGTATTAATTGGTAAGGATACCAGGCTTTCTGGGGATATGTTAGAGGCTGCTTTAATGGCAGGTTTGACTTCAGTTGGGATTGATGTTTATCGTTTGGGTATTATTCCAACTCCAGGTGTTTGTTATTTAAGCAGAATTAAAAATGTAGTGGGAGGGATTATGATTTCTGCATCTCATAATCCAACTGCTGACAATGGAATTAAATTTTTTGATAATAATGGAATTAAATTAACTGATGAAGCAGAATTGGAAATAGAAAAGCTAATATTTAATGATCATTCTGAAGAGCTGCCTTATCCAATTGATAATGAAATTGGACTGGTAGAAGAAAAATATGATTGGATAGACGAATATATTAATTTTATTATAGATAGTGCTGAGCATAAGTTGGATGGCTTAAAGATTGTCGTCGATTGTGCAAATGGTGCTGCTTACCAGGCTTCTCCGTCTGTGTTTAAAGCTTTAGGTGCTGAGGTTTATATAATTAATAACCATCCAAATGGTGAAGAAATTAATGTTAACTGTGGTTCGACTGCACCGGAATTAGCAGCTGAAAAAGTTATTGAAATGGGAGCAGACCTTGGAGTTGCTCATGATGGAGATGCCGATAGAGTTATTTTAATTGATGAAAAGGGGGAAATTGTAGAAGGTGACAATATTATGGCTGTTGCTGCTAGAGCTATGATAGAAGAAAATAAGTTAAACAAAAAAACTGTTGTTACAACTAAATATAGTAATTTAGGTCTAAAAGAAAGTTTAGCAGAAGTGGATGCTGATCTGGTAATTACTAGAAATGGGGACCGTTATGTTTTAGCTGAAATGCTTAAGAATGATTATAAATTAGGTGGAGAAAAATCCGGACATATTATTTTTAGCGAATACAATACAACAGGTGATGGAATTTTAACTGCAGTTAAAATTGCTTCCATAATTAAAAAGAAAAATAAATCTCTATCTGAATTGAAAAAAGTAATGAGTTATTGGCCCCAAATTCTGGTTAATATAGAAGTTAACCAAAAAGAAGGCTGGGAAAAAAATTCTAAAATAAGTTCTGAAATTGAAGCAGCAGAAACAGAAATATCCAAATCAGGACGTGTTTTTGTTAGAGCTTCAGGTACTGAGCCTTTAATTAGAGTAATGCTTGAAGGTAAGGATAAAGAACTTCTGGATAAATGGGAAAATAAATTAACTGAAATAATTAGTTCTGAATTAAATTAATGATTTGCTATTTTCGGTAATTTATAATAATATTATATCTGTGTTTATTTAAATTGTTGTGAAGTTAATATTTATGTTAAGATCAAATTTTGAATGGGAAAATTATTCGAAGATTATTTGAAGTTTGAATTAAATTGAAGGAGGTGATTGAAAAATAAAAAAACAAAAGCGCCAGAACCCAATTAGAACGGAATCTTAATTGGGTGGACGAGGAAGAGGGTTATCGAAATTTCGGCGGATGCCTTCAGGCAGCAGCTATTCTGCCTTAAGTTTATTTCTCAAAATCAGTGGGTAATTGCTGAGACAAAGGAAATAAATAATAGCTGACAATTAAATATTAATAATAAAACGGAGGTTAAGATAATATATGTGTGGAATTGTTGGTTATATAGGAGATAAAAAAGCAGCCCCAATACTTCTTGCTGGACTTAAAAAGTTGGAATATAGAGGATATGATTCAGCTGGGATCGCTGTTCAGGAGAAAAAGGCTGTTAAAATTGTTAAAAAAGAAGGTAAATTAGATAAACTGAAATCACGTACAGAAGAAGAAGTTTTTTATGGAAGAACTGGAATTGGACACACTAGATGGGCTACTCATGGTCGACCATCTGATATAAACTCCCATCCTCATACAGATTCTTTTTCTGAAATTGTAATAGTACATAATGGTATTATTGAAAACTTTAGAGAATTAAAAGAAGAATTATCAGCTGCGGGTCATCAATTTAAGTCTGAAACTGATACGGAGGTAGTTGCTCATTTAATCTCTACTTATTATGATGATGATTTAAGGACTGCAGTTAATAAAACTGTTGAGAGACTAGAAGGATCTTTTGCTCTGGCTGTCATGTCGAGACAGGAGAAAGATAAAATTATTGCTGTTCGTAAAGACAGTCCGCTGATTATTGGTTTAGGTGAAAATGAGAATTTTTTAGCTTCTGATATTCCAGCTTATCTTGAACATACTGATAATTTCTATATCCTCGAGGATGGAGAAATTGCTGATATTAGAAAAGATAAAGTTAATATTTATAAATTCAATGGGGACTTAATTGTTAATAAAAACAAGACAAAGATCAGCTGGGATGCCGAAATGGCTGAAAAGCAGGGATATCAGCATTTTATGTTAAAAGAAATCCATGAGCAGCCCGAATCCTTAAAAAGATTACTTGAAGATAATTTAAATGGCGGTCAGATCGACTTAACTGCTAGTGGTCTTGCTGAAGATTGGCTGGATAATTATGATAAGATTCATATTGTTGCCTGTGGTACTGCTTATCATTCTGGGGCACTTGCTAAATATCTGCTGGAAGATAAATTGAGAATTCCAGTAGAAGTTGAAGTTGCAAGTGAATATCGTTATCGGAACCCAATTGTGGATGCTGGGACTTTGATGATTGTTGTGAGCCAATCAGGAGAAACTGCCGATACTTTAGCAGCTTTAAGATTAGCAAAGAAAAAAGGAGCCTCAGTTTTAGCTTTGACTAATTCCAGGGACAGCAGCATTGCTCGGGAATCTGATATGGTAATTTATTTGAAAGCTGGCCCGGAAATTGCTGTTGCTTCAACAAAAGCTTATACAAATATGGTAGCAGCTTTCTATCTTTTATTAGTAGATGGAATGAGGCAGAGAGATAATATTAGTGATCAAATTACAGCTGAATATACTTCTGATTTAATTAAGCTGCCGGAAATGATTCGCAAGCTGAGCGAACAGAGTAAAGAACAAATTCAGGCTATTGCTAATAATTATGAAGATAAGGAAAATATTTTCTTTATTGGCCGTAACACTGATTATACTTTGGCTTTAGAAGGAGCCTTAAAACTTAAAGAAATCTCCTATATTCATGCAGAGGCTTATCCTGCAGGAGAATTAAAGCATGGAACACTTGCTTTAATTGAAGAGGGAGTACCAGTTGTGGCTCTTGGAAGTAGAGCTGATATCTTTTCTAAACTATTTAGTAATTTAAAAGAAGTTAAGGCTAGAGGTGCTGAAACACTATTGATTACTGAGGAAAATCAAAAATTTGAAACTGAAAGTGTTGATCATTTAATTGAACTGCCAATTTTAAATAAGGATTTTGCTGGTTTATTGGCAATTATTCCTTTACAGCTTTTAGCATATTATACTGCCTTAAATTGTGGTGAAGATATTGATCAGCCAAGAAACTTAGCAAAGAGTGTAACAGTAGAATAAATGATATAAATAATTAGAAACCGAGTCTTTATAAAGACTCGGTTTTTTTGCATTTAACTCATAATTTTAATATAATTATTAAGAAGAGCAGTTTAGAGATTTCAGGAAACAGTAGAAAGGATAAATATGATTATTGGAATCGGAGTAGATATAGTTCAAAATAATCGGATTAAAGAGCTTATAAATAAATATGGGGATCGGTTTTTAGAAAAAATTTATACAGCAAAAGAAATTGAATACTGTCAGTCTAAAAATAGTTTTGTTGCTTCTTTTGCAGCAAGGTTTGCAGCTAAAGAAGCTGTCTTGAAAGCTTTAGGAACGGGAATGAGAAATAATAACTGGCATGAAATTGAAATTCTTAATAATGAACTTGGAAAACCTGAGGTTTTATTAAATAACAAAACTGCCAGTAGAGCGGAAAAAATTAAAGTAAGTTCAATTTTTATATCAATTTCACATGAAAAAGAATATAGTATTGCTCAAATCATTATGGAAGGAGAAAATTAAATGGAAGTTTTGACTCCAGCAATGATGACAAAATGTGACCAAGAAACAATAGAAGCAGGATATCCTGAAATTTTACTAATGGAATCAGCTGCTTTAGGTACGGCTAAGCTGGCGGACGAAGTTATAAAAAAAGAAATGATTTATAAAAAACGAGACAAGATAGAAATCACTATTTTGGTAGGCAAAGGGAATAATGGTGGAGATGGACTAGCTGCTGCCCGTATTTTAAAAAATTGGGGCTATAAGCCAAAAATAATTTTAAGCTCAAGCCGGGATGAGTTGAAAGGTGTTAATAAGAAGAACTTGGAACTTGCAGTTTTAAACAAAATAAAGATTTATCAATTTCCAGATTTAAAAAAAGAAAAATTCTTAACTGAAATAAATAATAGTGATTTAATTATTGATGCACTTTTAGGTACAGGAATTACTGGTGAACTTAGAGGAAATATCAAAAAAATTATTAATTTGATTAGTCAAGAAGCATATGATCATGTTTTAACGCTTGCTGTAGATATTCCTTCAGGAATTATTGGGAAGACAGGAAATACAGCAGGAGAGGCTTTAAAGGCTGATTATACAGCAACTATGGCTGCTTATAAAAGAGGTTTAATTTTATATCCAGGCAGAGACTATAGTGGTGAAGTTCAGGTTATTGATATTGGTATCCAAAAAGAAGCCATTGAAAAATATGGGGATGGACTGAAAATATTTAATCAGCAGGAAGCAAAAAAGTTGATTCCTTATAGGAAAAATTATGGACACAAAGGAGACTTTGGCAAAATTGCGGTATTGGCTGGGTCTAGAGGAATGACAGGTGCTCCTTTATTAACAACTAAATCAGCTTTAAAAAGCGGGTCAGGACTTGTTTATTTATTAATTAGCGAAGAAATAGAAGCCTTAACCAGCTCTCAACTAGAAGAATTAGTTGGTATTCCGCTTCCTTCTCAAAAGGGAATAATTGCTGAAAAAGCATTTGAAAAGATTAAACAGTTTTCAAAAAAAGTTGATCTTTTAGCTGTTGGCCCGGGGCTTGGTTCCAATACAGCTGTTCAAAAAATAATAAAAAATATTTTAGAACAGTTAAATATCCCGTTGGTTTTAGATGCAGATGCTTTAAATGTAATTAATGATTTAAAGCTTTTAAAAAATTACCAGGGAGAACTTATTTTAACACCACACCCTGGAGAAATGTCTAGATTGATTGGCTTAAATATTTCAGAAATAAATAATAATCGTTTGGAAATAGCAAGAGATTTTGCTAAAGAAAATAATCTCAGTTTAGTTTTAAAGGGGGCTGCAACAATAACTGCTGCTTCTGATGGTAGAACATATATTAACAGCAGCGGCTGTAATGGGATGGCAACTGCTGGAAGTGGTGATGTATTGACTGGTATAGTATCTTCTTTAAAAGCACAAGGTATGAATAGTTTTGAAGCTGCAGCTTTAGCAGTATATGTTCACGGTAGAGCAGGTGAATATGCAGCTGCTGCAGAAAGCAATTATGCTCTTACTGCAGGAGATATTATAGATAATTTAGCAGCAGTTTGGAATGAGTTAACTTGAAATTAGAAAATATAATAGATAAGTATGATTGAGTAAAATAAAATTATTTAAGGGGTAAATAATGATATTATCAGATAAAACAATCAAAAAAATGTTGGCAAATAAAGAGCTTATAATTGATCCTATAGATGATCTGCAAATTCAGCCTGCTTCGGTTGATATGAGGTTGGGAGATGACTTTTTAAAGGTAGATGAGAATTCCCTGCCGGTTATGACCTTAAATGATAAGGTTAATTATGAAGAAGTTAAGGGGAGTGAAATTATTATTCCACCTCATTCCTTTTTACTTGCAACTACTAAAGAATATATTAAGCTGCCAGATAATTTAACTGCTTTTGTAGAAGGAAGAAGTTCAATTGGTCGAATGGGCCTTTTTATTCAAAATGCAGGTTGGGTTGATCCTGGTTTTGAAGGTCAAATAACATTGGAATTATATAATGCTAATCGATTACCAATAAAATTGGAATCAGATCGTAGAATCTGCCAGCTTGTATTTGCTTTGATGGATAACAAAGCTGAGAATCCATATCGCGGAAAATATCAGGGACAAAAAAATACAGTAGGTACCAGAGTATTCAAAGATCCAGAAAACAAAAAAAGATAAAACTGGAGGTGTTGTTGTTGTGGTAACTTTAGTTATTTCAGATATTGACAAAAGTATTGGCCCAGGTGATATAGTAGGTGCTTTTATTAATGAAGCTGGGACTGAAAGTGATAACATTGGTAAGATTAATATAGATAAGAAAAACAAAATAGCAGAAGTTGAAGTTAATTGGGAATCTGCTTCTCAAATAATAGAGGCTATGGACAACAATCAAATTGGAGGAGTAAAAGTTCAGGTAGAAGTAAAGAATCCAGATGATTTGATTGACAAAAATATTATTAACTATTATAATAAATTTCATGAATTGGTTGAATTAGAAAGACAGGAAGAGATTGATCGACATAAACTAGAAATAAAATACTTATCCGCAAGAGAAAGGCAGGCAAAAGGAAGAACATTATTGGATCTTCACGGCAGAGATGACGGAACAACTTTTGGACACCGCCCTTTAGTTAAGTTTACTTCAAAATACAAGGGAGAAAGATTGGCTGAGACTCAAATTACACCTGGAGATTTAGTGATGATTAGTCTGAATAAACCTTTACATCCTAATAATCCAATAGGGACAGTAATAGAAAAAACTGCTTATTCAATAACAGCTGCTTTTGAGAGCCATCCACCTGAATTTATCTATAATAAGGGAGTAAGGTTGGATTTGTTTGTTAATGATACAAGTTTTCAGCGTATGTTTTCTGCCTTGGAAAAAATAAAACACCCTGAAAATGAATTACAAAAAAGAAAAAGAGATATTTTACTTGAACGAAAAAAACCAAAATTAAATGAGTGTTTAAGTCTGAGTTTGGATTGTTTAAATGAATCACAGTTAAATGCGGTAGAGAGTGCCTTGGCAGCTGAAGATCTATATTTAATTCAGGGGCCACCAGGAACTGGAAAAACTGTAACAGCAGTGGAATTAATTAATAAAGCTGTCAAAGATGGAATGAAAGTTCTAGCTGCAGCTGATTCCAATACAGCTGTCGATAATCTTTTAGAACTTTTAGCCGAAAAAGAGCTTAATGTGATTAGAATTGGACATCCAATTCGAGTTAATAGAAAATTAAGGGAGCATACTCTAGATGAGATTGTTTTAGAACATCAGGATTATCTTGAGGCGGAAAAATTAAGAGATGAAGTATCTGATTTGATCAACAAACAAGAATCATATATTTATCCTGGTGGTAAGTATAGGAGAGGGCTTTCAGATCAAGAAATAAAAAATTATGCCGAAAAAGATTTAGAACATCATGTTAGAGGTATTAGTCCTGAAGTTATTGAAGAAATGGCAGAATGGTTGGAGCTGCAGGCAAAAATTGATGAGTATTTCAAAGAAATTGAAAGCTTAGAAAATAAAGCTGTCGAGGAGTTATTAGATGAGGCTGATATTATATGTACTACAAACATTTCAGCTGGATCTGATCTTTTAGCAGATAGGGATTTTGATTTAAGTGTAATTGATGAAGCTACTCAGGCAACTCAACCAGCAGCTTTAATTCCCTATTTAAAGGCTGATAAAACTATTTTAATTGGTGATCATAAACAGCTGCCGCCTACAGTAGTTAACCAAAAAGCGGCTAAAAATGGTTTAAGTATTTCTCTGTTTGAAAGATTAATGGGCTCTTATCAGGAAAAATTAAGTTCTTTATTAAAAATCCAATATCGGATGAATCGAGAGCTTATGGGTTTTTCTAGTATATATTTCTATAACAATAGTTTAACTGCAGCTGAATCTGCAGCTGATCAAAAATTGAGTGATCTTGGAATTGAACTTGAAGTAGATGATTGTTTTACTAGTAAATCTTTAAAATCAGAATATCCATTAGTATTTTTAGATACGAAAGAAATGAAGGCTGATGAAAGATCATTTGAAGGATCTAATTCTTATGATAATCCGGTTGAATCTGAAATTGTACTAGATATATTAGATCGAGCAGTTAAATCTTTAATACCTGAAAATGATATTGCAGTTATTGCCCCCTATAAAGACCAAGTTGATTTAATTAATCAGCACAATAAATTTCAGAATGTAGAAATTGATACAGTAGATGCTTTTCAGGGGAGAGAAAAAGAAATGATTATTTTTTCTGCAGTCAGAAGTAATAATGATAATACTATTGGGTTTTTAAGAGATTTAAGACGTCTTAATGTTGCTTTAACCCGAGCAAAAAGGAAATTAATTTTTATTGGTGACAGCAGCACGATCTGCAGTCATAATGTTTATGCTAAACTTTTGAAATATATTAAAAAAACTGGGCTTTATTATAAATTATAGTCAAAAGCGTTATAAATTGGAGAAAATGCAGTTATAACAGTAAGCTTAGTCTCATTTTTTGATTGACACGTTATCTTATTTAAGATATAATTACATTATCTAAGAGGATTTTAAAATCATTTATAATGAGGTGGTCAGAAAGTGGAGAGACTGCGCCGAAAGAATAATTTTAGCAAAAGAGAAAAGGAAGAAATTGCTAAAAGAATGATCAAGGGCTATGAAAAAATATCTGCAGTAACTGATGATCGTGTTCAAGACTTTTCTCTACTTAAGGATGGGGCTAATTAGTCTCATCTTTTTTTCTTTTTTGGGATTATAATTTAATTGAAAATTTATATGTAGATGATATAATTAAGACAGTCTAAAACCAATGGAGGTGGGCATGTTGTTGGAAAACAGAAAAATAAGTATTGAACTTCCAGAATGTGTGTTAGAAGAAATAAAGAGCTATTGCAAAAACAATAATCAAAAAAGAAATGACTTTTTAATGCAGGCAATAAAATTTTATTTAAAAGAAATGAAAAAACAAGAGGTTCGCAATCATCTTCGTGATGGATATAAAAAAATGGCCGGTCTTAATCAGCAATTAGCTGATGAAGGATTATCAAGTGAATGTTATTCTTATCTATGTTATGAGCAGAGACTGGTGGAGTGTGAAAAAATTGAAAGTAAAAAGGGGTGATGTTTTTTACGCAAATTTAAATCCAGTTGTTGGTTCTGAACAAGGGGGAGTAAGACCTGTACTTGTTATACAAAATGACATTGGTAATAAATACAGTCCAACGGTAATAGTTGCTGCAATTACTTCCAGAATTAATAAAGCTAAGCTGCCTACACATGTTGAAATACCTGCTGATTATACTAATTTAGACAAAGATTCTGTTATTTTACTAGAACAAATTAGAACTCTTGATAAAAAAAGACTACAGCGTCATATTGCTCATTTAGGTGGGGATGTAATAGAAGATGTTAATCAGTCAATTGAAATAAGTTTAGGATTAATAGATTTATAAAATAATTATTTTTATTATTAAATTAATTTTTCTTGACAGTGTGAAAAAAATATCATATACTCTTAATGAGTAATTTTTTATTGATTAAAGTGAATTTTATCACTATATAGTATTTGTGGGAATATTTAACAAATTGCAATGATAACAGAAATGGGTTATTATTTAATTATGGAGGTTAATAATGAAACTAAAAACTGTCAAGAAGCTGTTAAACACAGAAACAATATTTGAAGATTGTGGAATTAATGATAATCATAATCTTGACTCAGCCTGTGGTGATGATCTTGAAATTAATAATGCCTGTGGTGCAGATTTAATGAGTGATGTATTAGCCTTTTCTAATCAAAAAACATTATTGCTTACAGGATTAACTAATCCTCAAGTTGTCCGTACAGCTGATATGGTAGAAATTAAGGTGATTATCTTTGTTAGAGGCAAGGAGCCACAAATCGAAACTATATCTTTAGCAAATCAATTAAATATTTGTCTTTATTCTACTGATAAATCTTTATTTGAAGCCTGTGGTCTATTATATAAAAATGGAATTGGCCCAGAAGAGATGAATTATATAGAAGCCTCCAAATAATTTTCAGGAGTTGATTTGTTTTTTGAGAAAACAACAAATATTAAATAAAGAAATTGAAAGCTTTGATTTTCAAAGTGGAGGAGAGGCCTCCAGTAATTTGAAAAATATTCTACGCAAATTAGGAGTTTCAGCTCAAATTGTTCGTAAGACTGCAATTGTCACCTATGAATTAGAAATGAATGTTGTGATTCATTCTCTAGGAGGGGAAATCACGGCTCTGATATCTGAAGACGAATTGGAAATAAGGGTTGATGATGATGGCCCAGGTATAGCAGATCTTGACAAAGCTTTTACAGCTGGTTATTCTACAGCTAGTGATGAAATTCGAGAGATGGGTTTTGGAGCTGGAATGGGTTTAGTTAATGTTAAAAGATATGCAGATCAAATTGATGTAAAATCCTCCCTGGGGGAAGGCACACACGTAAAAGTAATAATAAAACTATCAAGTTAAAGCTAAAGAATTGCTGCAGGAGGTTAATAATGACCAAAAATCATTCTGTGCTGTTAAAAGAAGATAAATGTGAAGGATGTACAAATTGTGTTAAAGGATGTCCAACGAAAGCCATCAGAGTTCATCAGGGTAAGGCCTGGATTAAAGAGGATTTATGTTTAGATTGTGCAGAATGTATTAGGGCCTGTGAGTATCATGCAAAATATACTAAAACAGATGAACTGACTCAAATAGTTGAATCTAACTATCCTATTTTATTAATACCTCCAAGTTTTTATAGTCAGTTTACTGAAAATACATCTGCAGCTAAAATAAAAAAAGCAATTTTAAATTTAGGTTTTAAAGCTGTATTTGATGTAGCAGAGGCAGCAGCTGCTCTATCA
This sequence comes from Halanaerobium congolense, assembly GCF_004366375.1. Taxonomy (GTDB): domain Bacteria; phylum Bacillota; class Halanaerobiia; order Halanaerobiales; family Halanaerobiaceae; genus Halanaerobium; species Halanaerobium congolense. The sequence goes on along the minus strand of NZ_SOEF01000036.1, from coordinate 11,009 downwards.
CGTAAAACACTTGATTTTTTAAATAATAATCCAGGCAGCTTTATTTCTAGTTCTTGTCCTGTAATTGTAAGGTTAATAAAATTGCAGTTTCCAGACTTAATTGAGATGTTGATTCCTTTAAAATCTCCAGTTGAACTGATGGCGGAAAAACTTGAAAAAAAATTTAAAGAAGAGAAGAATATAAATCCTGATATTTTCTTTTTGACTCCCTGCCCTGCGAAATTAACAACTGTAAAAAGAGCTATTGGACAGAAAGAGAGCTTTTTAAGTGGAGCAATTGGAGTTGAAAATATTTATAAAAAAATATATGAGTCTTTAGAAAATATTAAACTAGAACAGCCCGAAACTGAAATTATAACTTTGGCTACAATTTGGGGAAGTGAAGGTGGAGAACAATCTATTTTGCAATCCTGGCAGGACATAAACACTTTAAGTGTTTCAGGAATTAAAGAAGTTAAAAAATTACTTAACGAAATAGAAAGAAATAATATAGCTGAATCTATTAAATATTTTGAATTAACTTCCTGTCTTGATGGCTGTATTGGCGGAGTATTAAATGTCATTAATCCTTTTCAGGCGAAATTCAACTTAGAACAAAGGATTAAAAAAATCAAAGAAATTTCTAAAAATCAGAAACTAGAATTAAATATATCTGATGATGAATACTATAATTTTGCGCTTCCAGATGAAATTACTGCTGACGACATTTCTAAACTAGATCACGATTTTAAAATAGCTATGCAAAAATTAGAGCAGCTGCAAAAAGAAATTGAAATTTTACCTGGTTTAGACTGTGCAGCCTGTGGGGCACCTGATTGCAAAACTTTTGCTGAGGATATTGTTAATGGCCGTGCTGTTAGAGTTGACTGTATTTTTATGTTAAGACAGCAGTTAGGTGAATTGGCAGATGAACTTTCAAATCTAGCAAATGAACTTCCGCCTGTAATGGCATCTAAAAAGGAGGAAACAGATGACAGTTAAAGAACTGGTAGATTTATTTAATTTGGAAATAGTTGCCGGCCCAAATTTAGAAAAAGAAATTGATGGTGTTTACATTGGTGATCTTTTAAGTAATGTAATGGCAAGAGCAGAAAAAGATAATCTCTGGTTAACAGTCCAGGGACATCAAAATGTTGTTGCAGTTGCTTTATTAGTTGAGCTATCTGCTGTTATTTTAGTAGAAGATTTTGAATATGAGGAAAATTCAGTTCAAAGGGCCTGTCAAAAAGGTGTTAATCTTTTAAAAACAAAAAAGAAAAGTTATGATTTGGCCTGTAAATTTTGTGAAAGCGAAATATAAATGATTAAGTTAAAAGCTGATCTTCATTTACATTCTGTTTTATCTCCCTGTGGTGATTTGTTAATGACTCCAGCTGAGATAATTAAGAAGGCCAAAAAAGAAAAGATAGATGTACTGGCTCTAACAGATCATAATAGTGCTGAAAATGTAGAGGTTTTACAGTATTATGCTGAACAGTACAATTTAAAAATTATTCCTGCAATGGAGGCTGAAACAAAAGAAGAAATTCACATTTTATGTTATTTTCCTGACATGAAAAGTCTGCTGAATTGGCAGGAAATTATATATAATAATCTTTCTGATCAAGAAAATGATGAAGATTTTTTTGGAGCACAAATAAAATGTGGTTATGATGATGAATATCAGAGCAAAATTAAATATCTGCTTGCAGCTTCTGTAAATTTAAGTTTAGAGAAAGTTGTGGAAAAAGTAAAAGAATTGGGAGGAATTGCTGTACCTTCACATTTAGATAGGAAGCACAGCATTATTTCTCAGTTAGGGTTTATACCACCTGAGCTTAGCTTTATAACTGTGGAAATATCTAAAAATACTGAGCCTAAAAGTTTTTTGAGACAATTTCCAAACTTTAATAAATTTCAGTTTATGCAGAATTCTGATAGTCATTATCTTAAAGAAATTAAAGCATATCAAAATTTGATAGTAGAAAAATTTTCTTTTTCAGAATTCAAAAAAGCTGTAGAGAAAAAAGATGGTAGAAAAATTGAATTAATTAAAACTTAATTTTCAAGGAGGTAATTATTGATGGCAGAAATGACAAAAGAAAAATTAGATGAATATTTAAAACCACTGACAGAAATTTTATCAAGATATGAAAAAAAAGAAAGATATCTGATACCTGTTTTACAGGAAGCACAGGAAGAGTATGGTTATTTACCAGAAGAAGTCATGAAAGAAATAGCACTGGGCTTAAATTTATCTTTGAGTCAAGTTTATGGTGTTGTAACATTTTACAGTCAATTCCACCAAGAACCAAGAGGCAACAATATAATTAGAGTTTGTATGGGAACAGCTTGTCATGTTCGCGGTGGCGATGGTATTTTGGATGCGATTAAAGATGAGTTGGCAATTGAAGCAGGAGAAACTACAGAAGACTTAGAATTTACGTTAGAATCTGTAGCCTGTATTGGAGCCTGTGGTTTAGCACCGGTCATTATGATTAATGATGATACACATGGTCGTTTAACTCCTGATAAAATTCCGGCAATTTTAGCAAAGTATCAATAAAATGAGGGAATTATCTCTTCATATTTTAGATATAATTGAAAATTCTAGAAGGGCTGGTTCTGATTTAATTAAAATAAAAATTTCAGAAATGCCTGATGAAGATCTATTAAAAATCGTTATTGAAGATAATGGTAGTGGGATTAGTGAAGAGAAATTAGATAAGATTGATGATCCATTTATCACCTCAAGAACAACTAGAGAAGTAGGTCTTGGTATTTCGTTATTTAAATCAGCAGCAGAAAGCTGTAATGGAAATTTAAATATAAAATCCAAAATTGGAGAAGGAACAAAGGTTGAAGCCAATTTTGATTATAATCATATTGATCGAGCCCCGTTGGGGGATATTACCACAACTATTAGCAATTTTATAGCTGCTAATGGGGAAAAAGTTGATATTATTTATCAGCATCAATATCAGGATAAGAGTTTTAATTTTGATACTAGAGAAATTAAAGCTGAATTAGATGATGTATCTATTCAATCCAGACAAATAATTGGCTGGTTAAGAGAATATATTGGAGAAAATTTAGCGGAAATCCGCGGAGGTGAAGCATTTTAATGAAATCTTTAGCAGAATTAAAGGAATTAAGAAATAAAGTACAGAAGGAAATGAAAAAACGTGATCAGGGAACAAAAGCAGAAATTATTGTTGGAATGGGAACCTGTGGTATTGCAGCAGGTGCCAGAGATATTTTAAAGGCTGTTTTAGCAGAAATTGAAAAAAGAGATCTGGATGTTAGAGTAACTCAGACCGGATGTATCGGTATGTGTGAAAAAGAACCTCTGATCGATGTTAAACTTCCTGGTAAAGAGAAAATCACTTATGGTAATTTAAGTGAAGCTGATGTACAAAAGATTATTTCAGAACATGTAGTTAATGGAAGTGTAGTTACAGATCTAGTAATCGCTAGACATAAATAAGAATAATAAAGGAGGCACTTGTAAATGAAGGATACTATTTATCGTTCCCATGTATTAATTTGTACAGGAACAGGTTGTGTATCATCTGGAGCTAAGACTATTAAAGAATCTTTAGAAGAGGAATTAGCTGCAAATGATTTAACTAATGAAATAAAAATTGTAGAAACTGGATGTCATGGATTTTGTGAAAAAGGACCAATCATGATAGTTTATCCAGAAGGTGTATTTTACTGTCAGGTACAGTCAGATGATGTAGCAGAAATTGTGGAAGAACATCTTTTAAAAGGTAGAACAGTTGAAAGATTACTTTTTAAAGAGCCAATGACCGAAGAACAAATTCCTTCTTATCAGGATATAGATTTTTATAAAAAACAGCAGCGGATCGCTTTAGCCAATTGTGGTCAAATTGATCCAGAAGATATAAATGAATATATTGCTCTGGGAGGATATGAAGCAGCAGGAAAAGTTTTAACTGAAATGGACCCTCAGGAAGTTGTAGATACTATCAAAGATTCCGGTCTGCGCGGCCGCGGTGGTGGAGGTTTTCCAACAGGTTTAAAATGGCAGTTTGCTAAAAACTCTGAGGGAGATAAAAAATATATTATCTGTAATGCAGATGAGGGAGATCCAGGAGCTTTCATGGACCGCAGTATTTTAGAAGGAGACCCACATCGAATTATAGAAGGAATGTTAGTTGGAGCTTATGCAATTGGGGCAGATGAAGGATATGTTTATGTTAGAGCAGAATATCCACTGGCAATTAAACGTCTCCAAAAAGCTATTGAAGATGCTGAAGAATATGGCTTGTTGGGTGACGATATTTTCAGCAGTGGATTTAATTTTAAACTTCAGATTAAAAAAGGTGCTGGAGCTTTTGTCTGTGGTGAAGAGACAGCTTTAATGAATTCTATTGAGGGTAAAAGAGGGATGCCTACACCAAGACCTCCTTATCCTGCAGTAAAAGGGTTATGGGGTAAACCAACAAATATCAATAATGCAGAAACATTTGCAAATATTCCCTATATTATTAACGAAGGAGCAGAAAGTTTTTCTGCAATTGGTACTGAAGGTAGTTCTGGGACAAAGGTTTTTGCTTTAACCGGTAAAATTAATAATACTGGTCTGGTAGAAGTTCCAATGGGAACCACTATAAAAGAAGTTATTTTTGAAATTGGTGGTGGAATTACTGAAGGTAAGAAGTTTAAAGCAATTCAGACTGGTGGTCCATCTGGCGGTTGTTTAACCGAAGATTATTTAGATCTGCCAATTGATTATGATTCTTTACTGGAAGCCGGCGCAATGATGGGTTCTGGTGGTATGGTTGTAATGGATGAGGATTCCTGTATGGTTGATGTTGCCAGATTTTTCTTAAACTTTACTGAGAGTGAATCCTGCGGTAAATGCACACCCTGTCGTGAAGGTACAAAAAGAATGCTGGAGATTTTAAATAGAATTACATCAGGTGAAGGTAAAGATGGAGATATTGAGTTATTATTAGAATTAGGAGATCATATTAAGAACACAGCACTTTGTGGTCTTGGTCAAACAGCTCCTAATCCAGTTTTAAGTACAGTTAGATATTTTAGGGATGAATATGAAGCACATATTCATGATCATAACTGTCCTGCTGGTGTTTGTACTGATTTAGTCGACGCTTATGTAATTGATGAAGAAGCCTGTATTGGCTGTGGAAAATGTGCTAAAGTATGTCCGGTAGATGCAATAAGTGGAGAAATTAAGAGTCCATTTACAATAGATGCTGATGTTTGTATTGCCTGTGGAGCCTGTGAGCCAGAATGTCCTGTAGACGCAATTTCACAGGGATAAACTCTTATAATAGGAGGGAAATTAATGAGTAAAGTTAAAATAACAATAGATGAACAGACTGTAGAAGTTGAAGAAAATAGTACTTTATTAGAAGCAGCAAAAAAAATTGGTATAGATATTCCTACTTTATGTTATCATCCTGATTTAAGCCTGCATGGTGCCTGTAGGGTGTGTGTTGTTGAAGACGAAAAAAGTGGAAGTTTATTAGCATCCTGTGCTACACCTGTAAATGAAGGAATGCAGATTAATACAAGAAGTATGAAGGCTCGAAAAGCAAGAAGAAGAAATGTAGAATTATTGTTAGCAAATCATCCTAATGATTGTTTAGGTTGTGATCGTAATGGTTACTGTGAATTACAGGATTTAACTTATGAGCTGGGAATCCAATCTAAGGACGTAGAAAGAATTGCTGGAGAGCAGAGCGAATATGAGTTAGATACAACCGGTCCGGCTTTAAAAAGAGATCCCAACAAGTGTATTTTATGTGGCCGTTGTGTCCGTATCTGTGAGGAAGTTCAGGGAGTTTCTGCTCTGCAGTTTACACAGCGTGGTTTTGATTCAATAGTAACCACAGCTTTTGATCTACCACAGGCTGAAATTAACTGTGTTAATTGCGGCCAGTGTGCAACTGTTTGTCCTGTTGGAGCAATTACTGAATTAAGTGAAATAGAGAAGGTTTGGGCTGCTTTGGAAGATGACAGCAAACATGTTTTAGTTCAGACCGCACCTTCAATACAGGCAACTCTGGGTGAAGAATTTGAGATGGAAACCGGAACAGTAGTTACTGGTAAAATGGTAGCAGCCTTAAGAAGAATGGGTTTTGATAAAGTTTTCTCTACAGATTTTGGCGCTGACTTAACTATTTTGGAGGAAGGTAGTGAATTTTTAAAGAAATTAAATGGTGAAGGAGAATTACCTCACATTACTTCCTGCTGTCCAGGTTGGGTTAAAGGTGCTGAACATAATTTTCCAGATCTGCTTAAACATTTATCATCCGCGAAATCACCAATGCAGATGTTTTCTGCTTTAAGTAAAACTTATTATCCCGATCAGACTGGAGTTGATCCAGAAACCATTTATACAGTAGCTGTGATGCCCTGTACAGCCAAAAAGTTTGAAAAAGATAGAGAAGAAATTAATGGTTCTGATTTTAAGGATACAGATGCTGTCTTAACCACTAGAGAATTTGCCAGAATGATTAAAGAAATGGGCATTAATTTCACTGCACTTCCAGACGAAGATTTTGATGAGTTAATGGGTGAATCAACTGGTGCAGGGACCATTTTTGGTACTACTGGTGGAGTTGCAGAAGCAGCAGTAAGAACCGTAAAGGAAAAATTAACCGGAGAGCCTCTGGAGAGATTGAATTTAGGTTTTAGAGGTATAAATCGAGCTGAGGTAAGAATTGGAGATAGAATTGTAAAAGTAGGTATTGCCAATGGTTTTAAAAATGCTCAAAAACTTTTAGAAAGAGTTAGAGCTGGTGAATGCGATTTAGATTTTATCGAGATTATGGCTTGTCCTCATGGTTGTGTTGGTGGTGGTGGTCAGCCTCGTCCAGCTACAAATGAGAAGAAAGAAAAACGAGCTCAAGGATTAGCTAGTATTGATGATACAAGTAAAATTCGTAAATCACATGAAAATCCACAGATAATGAAATTATATGATGAATTCTTAGGTGAACCACTAGGTGGAGAATCACATCATTTATTACACACCAAGTATAAAGCAAGACCTAAAAATTAAAGACAACTAAAGTTAAGGCGGTTCAATCTATCATAGATTGAACCGCCGTTTTTATATTCGAGGGGAAAATGATAGAAATTAATGCAACAACTAGATTATCTTGACAATATAACTTAACCTGAGTATAATTAAAACTAGAAGCAATATTCTAAAAATTTGAAATAATTAACAAGAGTACTAGTTAAAGTCTTATTAATAATTTATTATTTGAAATTATTTTAAATATATTGCGTTTAAATCAAAAGGGAGGTAGATTTAATTGAAAAATGTATTTTCTCAATTACAGCGTATTGGAAAGTCTTTAATGCTTCCGATTGCAGTTTTACCTGCAGCTGCTCTATTATTACGGCTCGGAGCAGGAGATGTATTTGACATTCCATTTGTAATGGCAGCTGGCTCAGCAATATTTGACAATCTTGCTTTATTATTTGGAATTGGAGTTGCTGTTGGTATTGCCCATGATAGTTCTGGCTCAGCTGGCCTTGCTGGTGCTGTCGGTTATCTTGTAATTACCAATGGAACTCAAGCTATTAATTCTGACATTAACATGGGAGTTTTAGCTGGAATTATTGGTGGTTTGGTGGCTGGAGCTTTATATAATAGATACCATGATATTCAACTGCCAGACTTTTTAGGATTTTTTGGTGGTCGTCGATTTGTACCAATAATTACAGGTGCTGCTGCTGTTGTTTTAGCAGGTGTTTTTGGTTTTATTTGGCCTCCAATTCAGGATGCTATTCAGTCAGCTGGACAGTGGATCATTGATGCCGGAGCAGTTGGTGTTTTTGTTTATGGATTCTTAAATCGATTATTAATACCGCTGGGACTTCATCATGTTATTAATAGTTTTATTTGGTTTGTATTTGGTGAATTTACTACTGCAGCAGGTGAAGTAGTGACTGGTGATTTATCTAGGTTTTTTGCTGGAGATCCTTCGGCTGGATTTTTTATGTCCGGATTCTTTCCGATGATGATGTTTGGATTACCTGCAGCAGCTTTAGCAATGTATCATTCTGCTAAACCGGAAAATAAAGCAGCAGTTTCCGGTATTTTCTTAAGTGTTGGTTTGACTTCATTTTTAACTGGAATTACTGAGCCAATTGAATTTTCTTTTATGTTTTTAGCGCCGGTATTATACTTTATTCATGCTGTTTTAACTGGTTTATCTTTAGTAGTAACTTATATTTTAGGAATTCAGCATGGGTTTGGATTTTCAGCTGGAGCAATTGACTATTTCTTAAACTATGGACTTGCCACAAGGCCAATAATGATTATTCCAATTGGTATTGCATTTTTTGCAATTTATTATTTCTTATTTCGTTTTGCAATTGAAAAGTTTAATATTCCAACTCCCGGACGTTTAGACGCCGAAACTGCTGATGCTGGTGTTAGTGTAATGCCAGAAACACAGCAGCAAAAAAATGGTGCATCGAAATCTGAGTCAGATAGTATAGGGAAGTCAAAGGCTTATATTGAAGCACTAGGTGGTAAAGATAATATTAAGAGACTAGAGGCTTGTATTACACGGCTTCGTTTAGAAGTCGAAGACAGCTCTATTATAGACGAAAAAGCTCTGCAAAAACTTGGTGCTACGGGTGTTTTAAAAGCAAATAAAAATAATGCCCAGGTGGTAGTTGGAACTAAAGCTGAAATGATTGCTGATGATATTAATGCAGAATTAAAAAAGATGAAAGAATAATTAATCAAATTCAGCCGGAGTTTTAAAGCTCCGGCTGAAAATTTATACAAAATATTTATTATATGAAAGGAAATTTAAAATGGTTAAACGAATACTAAGTTCCAGCAGTTCTGAGTTACTAAACTATAGTAAAGAAGAATTACTGCAGGCAATAAAATTATCTGAAGGAAGAACTATTATTTCAGAAGTAATTGGAAAAGATTCTTTGTTTAAAGATGTGAGCAATGCTGAAGTTGCAGCAGCTTTTGGAGCTGATATTTTACTTTTAAATTTATTTGATCTTGAACAGGCAAAATTCAAAAACATAGCAAAGGAGACAGTTTTTGAAATAGTTAAAGAAATAAAAAAATTATGTGGTCGTCCTTTAGCAATTAACCTAGAACCGGTTAGTACAGATGAACTTCAATCTGAACATTTTATAGAATTAAGTTCTGGCCGCAAAGCAACTTTAAGTAATATAGAAAAGGCTGTCAAAGCAGGTTTTAATATGATAACTTTTACTGGAAATCCTTCGGTTGGTGTTAGTAACCAGGCAATTATTGAAGCAGTTAAAGTTGCTGATCAAAATTTTGGTGATCAAATAATTATAACAGCTGGGAAAATGCATATGTCAGGTATAAATGAAGATTATCTAGCGGCGAAATATATTGATTCTTTAATTTCTGCAGGCACAGATATAATTTTATTACCTGCTCCTGGAACAGTCCCAGGAATTGATTTGAATTCACTTAAAGAAATAATTAAATTAATTCACAATCGTGGTAAACTGTCTTTAACTGCAATTGGTACTTCACAGGAAAGTTCTGATCAGCAGACAATAAGAGATATTGCTATGATGAGTAAGATGGCAGGGGCTGATATTCAGCATATCGGAGATGCCGGATATGCAGGAATAGCTTTACCTGAAAATATTTTAACTTTATCTAAAACAATTCGAGGAAAAAGACATACCTATCGCCGGATGGCACTTTCAATTAATCGATAAATCTGATAAAATTGTCTAAAATTATAAAAAAGTACTTGAAAAATTTAATAAATACTGTTATTATTAAAGAAATAAATAAAATTTAGAGTGTAACTGTTAAATCAGGCATGATCTAGAAGGGGATATCTTTAATTAATTTATATCTTTTTCTGGATTTTATTATTTTTAAATACATTTATTTTGCCAGTTATATCAATTGCTAGTTCTTTCAAGGAGGCTTATATGGCTGAATCTGAGAAATTTGTTATCAGAAAAATATTTAATAATAATGTTATTCTGGCAGAGAAAGCTTCTGCTGAAGGGGAATTAATCTTTGTTGGGAAAGGAATTGGTTTTTCTCACAAAGCTGGAGATCAAGTGCTTAAATCAGAACTTAAAATAGATAAAGAATTTGCTCCAATTGTTGGTGAGAAAAGAGAAAATTACATCCAACTTTTAGAAGAAGTAGACAGTAAAGTAATTGGAGTAACTGAAGAAATAATTGCAATGGTTAGTTCGGAGCTGGAAGAAGACTTGAATCAGCATATTAGAATTGGACTTACTGATCATATTGCATTTTCATTAAAAAGAATTAAAGATGGAATTGAAGTTGCGAATCCTTTTTTAGCTGAGACTAGGACCCTCTATAATGAGGAATATAGATTAGCTGAAAAAGCTGTCGAAATGCTTTCAGAACGCTTTGAATTAGAAATACCAGAAAGTGAAATTGGATTCATAACATTTCATATTCATGGAGCAAGAAATGAGAAAGGTCTTTCTAAGACTTTAAAAAATACAACAGTAATTAAAGAACTGGTAACAGAGGTGGAAAATGAATTAGGGCAAAAATTAAGTTATGAAAGCTTGAATTATGCTCGTTTAGTAAACCATTTGCGATTTGCTTTAGAAAGAATCGAAACAGATGCTTCAAACCCTAATCCACTTTTAGAAAATATTAAAGAAAATTTCAGTTTTTCTTTTGAAATAGCAGAAAAACTTGCTGAAATAATCGAAGAAAAGTTTAATTCAAAAGTACCTGAAGCTGAAAAGGGATACTTGGCACTGCACCTTCAGCGGTTAAAAAGAGATTTAAAATTATAATTTAAGTATAATAAAATATTTTGATTTGGCGTGTTACTGTTAAATCAGGCAAAAGCCGATTAGATAGAATTTTTAAAAACATTTTCTATCTAATCGGCTTTTTTTATATAAATGATTCTACCACAAAAAGCTTAAAAAATATAGCAATGAAACCATAATGTGTAAATTATTTTTATTAAAATCAGTGTTATTTTATAATATTAAAT
>NZ_SOEF01000035.1 GCF_004366375.1 Halanaerobium congolense | reverse complement strand
GATGACAGCATTGAGCATTTAACAAATAATGATCGTGTAAACGTTCTGATTATTGATGATACAACCTTTGAGCGTTCAAGATCCAAAAAAGTTGAACTGCTTGCCAAAATATATGATCATGCCAAAAAACAGTATAAATATGGCTTTAGGCTGCTAAAAAAGCAGCTATTCCAGCATCTCATGTACTTTTTGATACCTGGTTTTGTTCTCCATCTTCTCTGATTACTATCAAAAATATTGGCTATGACGTAATAGCAATGGCTAAAAAGACCTCTAAAGTGCATTATCTTTACAATGGTGAAATGCAGCCCTTAACAAAGATTTTCAGAGAAAACAGAAAACGTCGTGGTAGATCTCGTTATCTGTTATCAGTGGAAGTAACTATAGTTAAGGATGAACAATCTATCCCTGCCCGCATTGTCTATGTTCGCAACCGTAACAAACGAAATGAATATCTTGCTCTAATCAGTACTGACATGAAGCTAACTGAAGAAGAAATTATCCGGATTTACGGCAAACGCTGGGAGATAGAAGTATTTTTTAAGGTTTGCAAGTCGTATCTAAAACTGAGTAAAGAATGTAGAACACTATCATATGATGCCATGACAGCTCATGTAGCGATTGTCTTTACCAGATACATGTTACTATCAGTAGAAAACAGAAAATATTCAGATGACAGAACACTTGGGGAAATGTTTTATCTTCTGATTGATGAAATGGCAGATATCACCTGGATTCAGGACATACATATGCTGATGGAAGTTTTTATTACTACAATTAAAGACAAATTATCATTAACTTCAAAACAGCTGGATCAGCTTTTAGAAGCATTTATCATGGCACTTCCAGAAAACTTAGTAGAACATCTACCAATATCTGCCTAAAACAGTGAAAATCATATTACTTTAATTCTGCTAAATATTGAAATTTCAAGGTGCAAAAAGGTTATTTATGTGCGAAGTTTGAGTTATATATTTAAAATTTTTCAATAATTTTCCCAAACTACCACCTTCTCAGAGATTATTTTTCCTTTATTATACCATACAAACAAAAAAAGACAGCCCTAGAATTCAGAACTGCCTTTAATATTTGGCACTTGGCACTAGAAAAAGATTTAGATCCTAGTACTTCAAAATATATAATTATTTATGTCTCTTTTTAAGTTCTTCTCTTATCTGGTCAGGCTCGATTCCTCTTGCAGCCAGTAAAACCAGCATATGATAAACTAAATCGGCTGTTTCATAAACCAATTCTTGATCGGGATCATTTTTAGAAGCAATAATAACCTCAGCTGATTCTTCACCAACTTTCTTTAAAATTTTATCAATACCCTCTTCAAAAAGATAAGTGGTATAAGAACCTTCTGGCATTTCTTCTTTTCGACTTAAAATTAATTGATAAAGAGAATCTACTACTTTTTCTGCCTCAAATTCTGCCTCGATCTTCTGAGCCTCCTGCTGCATTTTCATCATTTCTTCAGCTTTGACCTCAGTTTCTTCTGCAATTTTACGATAAAAGCAGGAAGTCTTACCTGTATGACAGGCTGGTCCAGCTGGCTCAACCAAAAATAAAATTGTATCCTGATCACAGTCATAATAAATTTCTTTAATTTCCTGAGTATTACCTGAGGTCTCACCTTTATGCCATAATACCTGGCGAGAGCGGCTGTAAAAAACTGTTTCACCCTTTTCTAAACTCAAGTTAAGTGACTCTTCATTAACATAAGCTACCATCAGCACATCTTTAGTCTGATAATCTTGAACAATAGCAGGCATTAATCCCTGCTCATTATATTTGAAATCAATCTCTTCTATTTTTTCAATTACTTCTAACACTCAACCACCTATCCTTTCTACATTAAAATATTTAAACTCTATTTAAATCTAAATTTCTATAAGCACTTAATCTTTATTTTCTTTTTTCAATTCTAACCGGTATTTCTGCTTTCACCAGCTCAGATTTGACATCCCTAATAGCAATTTCTCCAAAGTGAAAAATGGAAGCTGCTAATGCTGCATCGGCTCCTGTTTTCTTAAATACATCAATAAAATGCTGAATACTGCCGGCACCACCGGAAGCAATCACTGGAATATTAACTGCATCTGTCACAGCTTTTAACATTTCCAGATCAAAACCATCTTTGGTTCCATCAGAATTAATGCTGGTCAGCAAAATTTCTCCTGCTCCCAGCTTTTCCAGTTCTTTGACCCATTCAATTAAATCAATTCCAGTTTCTTTACTGCCTCCGTGAACAAAAATTTCCCAGCCCGCACCAGAATCTCTTTTAGCTGCATCAACAGCTCCGACAATGCACTGTGAACCAAATTTAAGTGCACCTTCGCGAACCAGATCTGGATTTTTGACTGCAGCCGAATTTATTGAAACCTTATCCGCTCCTGCTCTTAAAATAAACTGCATATCTTCTACTGTTCTGATTCCACCACCAACTGTCAGCGGAATAAAAACTTGGGCCGCAACCTTTTCAACCAACTTAGCTAGTGTTTTACGCTTTTCCTTGGTTGCGGTAATATCTAGAAAAACAAGCTCATCTGCACCTAAGTCGTTATATTCTTTAGCAGACTCTACCGGATCACCAGCATCTCTTAACTCAACAAAATTTACACCTTTAACCACCCTGCCGTCTTTGATATCCAAACAGGGGATAATTCTTTTTTTAAGCATTTTTTTCACCCAGCTTTGTTAAAACTTCTTCTAAATCTACTTTATTCTGATAAATAGCCTGGCCTGTAATTGCTCCATAAAAATCTGCTGCTGCTAAATCATATAAATCCTGATTGGAGCTGATTCCACCTGAAGCAATTATATTTAAACTAGTTTCTTTTTTTAATTTTTTTAAACCTACAAAATCTGGTCCACTGAGCATACCGTCACGACCTATATCAGTATATAATATATATCTGACCCCCAGAGCTTCCATTTCTTTGGCAAAAGCAAGCATATCTTTTTCACTTGCTTCCAGCCAACCTGAAGTTGCAACTTTACCATCTCGAGCATCTATGCTTACTAAAATACTTTCTGCTCCAAATTCTTCAATTATTTCTGATAGAGTATTAGGATCCTTAACTGCCAAAGTGCCAATAATTGCTCTTTTTACTCCTAGCTCAAGCAGGTGTTTGACATCCTCTTTTTTGCGGATTCCGCCACCGGTCTGAATCTTGAGCTCAGTCTCTGCTGCAATTTTTTTGATTACATTAAAATTTTTGCTTTTACCTGCAGAAGCACCATCTAAATCAACTAAATGAAGCCACTCTGCTCCTTTAGCTGCAAAGTCCTCTGCAATCTGAAGTGGATTCTGGCTGTAAACAGTTTTGCGATCAAAATCTCCCTGCTTCAGCCTGACCACCTCTCCTGCCTTTAGATCAATTGCCGGTAATACTATCATCTATAACAGCTCCCTAAAATTCTCTAAAAGTTTAATTCCATTATCTCCGCTTTTTTCAGGATGAAACTGAAAAGCGATAACATTATCTTTTTTAATAACTGCTGGAACAGTAGTTCCATATCCAACTGTGGCCAGCACCTCATCTGTAACTTCAGCTAACTGATAGGAATGAACAAAATAAAAATGAGGATTTTCGGGCAGGCCATTAAATAATGGATCATTTTTAATTATTTCCAGCTGATTCCAGCCCATATGTGGAATCTTATAGTCCGTCTCCATTTTGATAACATTTCCTTTGAGCAGACTCAGACCAGCTGTTTTTTGATCTTCAAACCCCCACTCAAATAAGAGCTGCATTCCCAGACAGACCCCTAAAAATGGTCTACCTGTGACTACAAATTTTTCTATAAAATCAACAAAATTATTTTCTTTTAATCTTTTCATTGCGCCCGGAAAAGCACCTACACCGGGTAAAACCAGACCTGCATATTTATCTAGATCTGCATTTTTTCCTTCTTCTAAAATAACTGTTTCTTCCCCCACAAATTCAAGAGCCTTTTGAATGCTTTTTAAATTTCCGGCTCCATAATCTATAATAGCAATCATTTAAAGCACACCCTTTGTGGAAGGTATTTTATCTGATTCTATTTTAACTGCCAATTT
Source organism: Halanaerobium congolense (assembly GCF_004366375.1). Classification (GTDB taxonomy): domain Bacteria; phylum Bacillota; class Halanaerobiia; order Halanaerobiales; family Halanaerobiaceae; genus Halanaerobium; species Halanaerobium congolense. The sequence goes on along the minus strand of NZ_SOEF01000035.1, from coordinate 24,868 downwards.
TAGTGCTCTAGCTAGAGCTTTGAAAACAGCCTCAATCTGATGGTGGCAGTTTTCCCCGTGCAGTATCTCTAAATGAAGTGTAATCCCTGCATTAAAAGCAAAGGCCCGCATGAATTCAACTACCATTTCCGAAGGGAAATCTCCAACTATTTCTCTTGTAAATGGAAGCTCAGTATATAAATATGGACGGCCGCTGATATCAACAACTGCCCTCACCAGTGTTTCATCGAGCGGAACTAGAGCACTGCTGAAACGAGCAATTCCTTTTTTGTTGCCAAGAGCCTTAGCAAAAGCTGTACCTAAAGCAATACCTGTATCTTCTATACTGTGGTGAGTATCAATATGGATATCTCCTTTAACAGAAAGCTCCAGATCAATATTACCGTGCCGGGCAATCTGTTCCAGCATATGATCAAAAAATCCAATTCCAGTTTTAATTTCACTCCTACCTTCTCCATCTAAGTTTACACTTGCAATAATTTCCGTTTCCTTTGTTTTACGCTGCTCTACTGCTACTCGATCTCTACTCATTATAAACCACTCCTAATTTTGCTCTTTAAATTCTGCAAAAGCTTCTAAGACAGCCTCATTTTCTTCTTGACTGCCGACAGTAATTCTAATTGCTGCCGGCTCAGTATCATAAGATCTGATCTTAATTTTTCGCTGATTCAAAATCTTTTTGAATTCGAAAGTCTTTTCACCTTCTATGTAAATAAAATTAGCCATCGAAGGATAAAGCTGCCAGTTTTGATACTGATTCAAATTTTGATAAAGCTTCTGCCGTTCTTTTTTAATAAATTCAATTCTTTCTTTTATAATATCATCATTATCGAGTATTAAACAAGCCAGCAGATCAGTTAAAGAGTTTAAATTATATGGTTTTAATACTTTTTTTAACTCTTCAACTAAAACTTGATTCCCATACAAATAACCAAAACGAATACCGGCCAGCCCAAAAGCCTTAGAGAAAGTTCTAGTCACTGCTAAATTAGGGTAGTCTTTGATATCAGGCATTAGATCAATCTCACTAAAATCTGCATAGGCCTCATCTACTATCACTGGTCCAGCAAAATAATCAGCTAGCTTTAAAATCAGCTCACGTTCAATGATTTCTCCAGTCGGATTATTTGGAGAACAGAGAAAAATTAGTTTGGGTTTCAATTTATCTATTTTAGCTTTAAGTTTCTTAAAATTAAATTCTTCATCTAATGAAATTTCTTCATATTGACCACCGTTTAATTTAGTAAAATATTTATACATCGAAAAAGTTGGAGCTTGTGAAAGTACTAAATCTCCGGGTTCAACAAAAGTTCTGATCAGCATATCAAGAATTTCATCTGAACCATTACCTGCTATAACTTCTTTGGTGCTTACATCTTTATCCAGCTCTCGGCTTAAATAATCAGCCAGAGTTTGATGCAGGCATTCCGAATAGATTTCTGGATAGCGATTTATATCATACTGATCAAATTTTTTCTTAAATCTTGTTTTAATCTCTTGAGGCAGATCAAAGGGAGATTCATTACCTGAGAGATTTATTTCAACCTCAAAATTTTCTTCTTCTCCATAGTAAGGAGAAATCGCTTTAACTTCTGGCCGCAGCAGCTCTTTTAAGTTTTGCTCTTTTTTATTCAAATTATTACTGCTCATAATTTCCTCCTTTAGTTTTTAACACTTTTGCAACAAAAATCTTTTTTTAAATCAGCTATTTTTTTCTAATCATTTATTTTTGTTTTCTAATCCTAACTGAATTTGCATGAGCGTCAAGTCCTTCTCCTTCTGCTAGACAAATCACATCATTACTTGCTTCTTTAAGTGCCGCTTTACTGTAGTGAATAAAGCCTGAGTACTTAACAAAATCTCGCACAGATAGTGGTGAAAAAAATCTAGCTGTAGAATTAGTAGGCAGTACGTGGTTTGGACCAGCATAATAATCACCTATTGGTTCAGGAGTATATTCTCCTAAAAAGATTGAGCCTGCATTTTCTACTGCCGGCAGCAGCTCAAATGGATTTTTAACTGCCAATTCCAAATGTTCAGGTGCAACTAAATTAATCATTTCCATTGCTGCTTCCGGATTTTTAACTTCAATCATCAAACCAAAATTTTCCAGGGATTCTTTGATAATTTCTTTATTACTCATCTTTTCAATTTGCTTTTCTAGTTCTGCTTCTACTTTTTCAATCAGCTCCGGTGCATCTGTAACCAAAATTGAAGATGCCAGTGGGTCATGTTCAGCCTGACTCATTAAATCAGCTGCTATGTAAGCTGGATTGGATTCTTTTTCTGCCATAATCATAATTTCACTAGGACCAGCAATCATATCTATTTTCACTTGTCCAAAAACCAATTCCTTAGCCATTGAAACATAAATATTACCAGGGCCAACAATAATATCAACACCTGGAATTGTTTCTGTTCCATAGGCAGCTGCAGCTACTGCCTGTGCTCCACCGACCTTAAAGATTCTATCAGCACCTGCAATTTCTGCCGCTGCTAAAATCACCGGACTTACCTTACCCTCTTTGTCAGGAGGAGTAAACATTATAATTTCTTCAACCCCGGCTACTTTAGCTGGAATAACAGTCATTAAAACAGAAGATGGATAGGCTGCCCTGCCTCCCGGTACATAAACTCCTGCTTTTTTAAGCGGCCTACAGACCTGACCGGTAATAATTCCAGGCTTTTTCTGCTTCTGCCAGGATTTATCCTTTTGTTCAGCATGAAATTCTTCTATATTAGCAGCTGCATTTTTTAAAGCTTCTATAAAATCAGCATCAACTTCTTTTAAAGCAGCTCTAATTTCTATCTCAGTTACTTCTAGTTCTGAAGCTTCAAATTCAATGCCATCAAAACGAGCTGTATAATCTAAAACTGCCTGATCTCCACTTTCTCTTACCCTCTTAAGTATATCTGCGGCAACATCTCTATATTTCGCTAAGTTATCACCGGATCGACTATCTAGTAATTCTTTAACTTGTTCAACATTTTTTCGGCCATCTTTGATTCTTTTAATCTTAAGCATTATTACCATCTCCATTAACTACTTTATCTAAAGCTTCAATAATAATTTCAATTTCTTTTTGTCTTGTTTTCATACTTACTTTATTCACAATCAAACGTGCAGATAAATCTCTAATACTCTCATAAACAACAAGTCCATTCTCTTTTAAGGTTCTGCCTGTTTCTACAATATCTAAAATAGTATCAGCAAGTCCGGTCAATGGAGCCAGTTCAATTGATCCATTTAGTTTAATTATTTCTACTGGTTCACCTTTATTTCTGAAATACCGACGAGTGAAATCAGGATATTTAGTCGCAACTTTTCTCTCCAGTAAGCTATCTTTCCGATCTGGTAGTCCTGCTAATGCAAATTCACAGACTCCATATTTTAAATCTAAAACCTCATAAAGATCACGATTTTCTTCTAATAATGTATCTTTACCTACTATTCCTAAATCAGCTGTACCATATTCTACATAAATTGGTACATCCGCTGGTTTTACAAGTATAATCTCTAGTTTTTCACTTTCTATTTCAAAAATCAATTTGCGTGATTTTAGCATTTTCTCAGGTAAATCATAATCAGCCTGGCGGAAGAGCTTAACTGCTTCTTTAGCCAGTCTTCCTTTAGCCATGGCAATACAGAGATTATCCATTATTCCCACTCCTCTATTTTATTTAAAATAAGATACTCCAATGCTTCCTTCTTATTTTTTTGAATTATAGCTTCTTCTCCATTATTTTTTCTTAATTCTAATTCATCAACTTTTAGGTAAATCTTATAATCCACCTGCTGAAAATCTATATATTCTCTATCAGCCCTATTATATACTTCTGCTACAAAGCCAATATTTCTTAAATCTTCTGCAAGTTCATAAGCAAGTTTAAAATCTTTTTCTTTTTCAAAGGAAATCAAAAACCTTTTTTGTGATTTTTCATTGAAATTATCGGTTTTATTTAGATAATCAAGAAGGTTTTCTATTTCTAAGGCAAAACCAACTGCTGGTTCTTCAACTCCAAATTTTTCTGTTAAGTTATCATAACGACCTCCACTGGCAAGCAAATTACTATAGCCTTTTGCATAACCTTTAAATATAAGGCCTGTATAATAGCCATGACGAGAAATCAACATCGGATCAAAAGTGACATGTTTAAGAGTGTTAAAAATTTCTAATCTATTAAATAATTCTTCCAATTTCTTTAAAGCTTCCTTTGTATCTCTTGATAAAGGCATATTTTTTAATTCTTTAACAACTGCTTTAGGATCACCAAATAATGAAGGCAATCTCAACAATACTTGTTCTGCATTTTTAGTAAGCTCAATATCGTTAATATAATTTTTTATTCCAATTTTATTTTTGGCAGCCAACAGCTGTCTCAAATCTCTTTTTTCGTTTTCCTCAATTTCTAAGTCTGTAAATATTTCATTTATTAAATCAGCATGACCTATATCAATCATTGGTTTTTCTACTCCGACTTTTTTCATTGTTTTGATTAGAAGTAAAATCATTTCTAAATCAGATTCCAAACTTGCTGAACCAATCAGTTCAACTCCAGCTTGAGTTTTTTCTTTAAGGCTTAAGCTTTGAGAGTTTTTAGATTGAAAAGCTGAACTTAAGTAAGAAAATTTTAATGGACGTGGACTATCCTGAAAACGACTTGCCGCCAACCTAGCAATTGGCATTGTCAAATCAGGTCTTAAAACTAAAATTTGTCCTTTATCATCAACCACTTTAAACATTTCACTTTTATCAACCAGACCCTCAACATCTGCATATAACTCTAAAGACTCAAGAGTCGGAGTAATTACTTCTCGATAGGCATTTGCTTCAAAAACCTCTCTAATTACTTTGTAAATAGTTCTTCTCTTTCTTAACTCTGCTGGTAAAATATCTCTGACACCTTCTACAAATGCATTCATCTATGTTGCCTCCCGTTTATTATTTTAGTTCTTTACCGTATTAAAGTAATAAAATGTTGTATTAATTATAATTATATTTTTGTCAGCTGTCAAGTTATTTAAACAATTTCTTGTGATATCTTAATTTTAACACTATTTAACAAAAAAAAAGATGAAACTAAATTCTGATCTGATAAATTAAATCATTCTAATCTATCAAATTCAGAATCGTTTCATCTTTACTAATATCTAAACTTTATTTATAATAAATTTTCTAAAATATCTATAATATCTTCTTTACTTACAGGGCGTGGATTACTTTTTAACATTACTTTTTCTTCTAGAGCAAGTTCTGCAATCTCTTCTAGATTTTTAACTCCAAAATCACTTAAAGTACTATGGATCGAGATATCAGAAACCAAATTACGTACTTCTTCTATTGAGCGATGAGCTGCTTCCATTTCAGTCATTTGACTTGTATCTACACCCATTAAACGAGCGATATTGGCAAATTTAGCTGGATTAGAGATTAGATTAAAATTCATAACCTCAGCTAAAATCATAGAATTAACTAAGCCATGAGGTATTTTATATTTACCTCCTAAAGGATGAGCAATAGCATGAACTAATCCTAAACCACAATTACTAAAAGCTATTCCTCCAAAAAGACTAGCTAAAGACATTCCTGTCCGGGCATCCATATTATCAGGATTACCAACTGCTGGTCTTAAATTATCATTAACCATCTGAATTCCTTTAGTTGCAATCATTTCAAAAGGTAAAACTGCATCTTTAGAAGTATAAGCTTCTACACAATGACTTAAAGCATCCATTCCACCAATAGCAGTTAAACTTGCTGGTAAGGTTCTAGTTAATTCTGGATCCACAATACTTATTTCAGGAGCTAACTCATCTGAGGTAGCTGCAAATTTATGTTTGTTATGCGAATCAGTAATAACTATAGTCTTAGTTACTTCACTTCCAGAACCAGAAGTTGTGGGAACAGTAATTAAAAGACATTGGCGGCTAACTAATTCAGCCTCAGTATCCATTTTTTCGCTTTCTAAAGCTGATCTAATTGCTTTAGCACTATCAATTGGACTACCACCACCAACAGCTAAAATTGCATCAGCCTCTTCTTCAACTGCATATTTTACACCTGCACTAACAATTGCTAAAGTTGGATCAGGCTCTACTTGATCAAAAATACAATAATCTACTTGATCAGCTAAAACATCTGTGACCTTAGCTAAAATACCAGCTTGTTTAATTCCTTGATCAACTACAATCATTAATTTTTTTCTATTTTCTTTTTTTAAAATGGCAGGGATTTCTGTAATTTTATTTCTACCAAATTTAATTTTTGTCTTAATTTGAAATTCAAAGTTATAAGCGTTCATTTTTTTCTTCCTCCCCTACTTATAATAATGTTTTAAATAAATCCTTATCTGGAGAAGAAATCATTATCTTATTATACAGCATACCATTATTTTCATTTGCTGCTGCTCCAGCTTCTAATGCCTGTTCAACTGCACCAACATCACCACTAAAGGTTACATATGCTTTACCTCCAAGTCCAGTTGCTAATCTGACCTGCATTAAATTAATTTCTGCTGCTTTAACAGCTGCGTCGGCTCCAAAAATAGCACTGGCAACACTAAAATATTCTAAAACTCCGACTGCATTTACATCTCCGATCTCAGTTGTTCCATTCATTGCACTTAAGAGCTGATGATGAATTCTTGGTATCACCATATGATCTACTAAAAAAGGACCACTTCCTGCAACTCCACTCTCAACTGAAGCATTAACCGAACTAACACTACCTGAAATTAAAACAGTATATTTACCAGGACAGGTCGGTTGGGCCATAATAATTTCAATATCTGCTGCTTTTTTCATTATGTCTGCGACTTTAATTCCTTGACTTATAGAATTAAATTCGAGCAAGCCAATTGCTATAATCATGATACCACCTCATCCTTAGCTTTAAGTTTAATATATTGATCATTAACTTCTACTATTTGAGCATCTAAACTTGCATGAATATTAACACTTAAACTATCTGCCTTTGCTGCTGCCAAAAGCTCTCCTTTTTTAACAACTGCTCCTTTTTCTAAATTAAAAACAGCGGGCGCTCCAATATGTTGTTTTAAAGGAATCTTAACTTCTTTAACATCTACTTTTAAAGTTTCTGCTAAAGCTTGATGATCATATTTATCTAAATCTAACCTGGCTGTTTGTCTAGCAGTAGGAATTTTACGATAATCACGCATTGGATGAGCTTTTAATTGATCTTGACTGCTCTCAAATTTTTCTTTAATTTTATTTTTAAAATAAACATTAACTAAGCGTGGTGAAAGTCCCATTGGACAGGCATACAATTCGCAAATTCCACATTCACAGCAGATTTGAGCTTCTTTTAAAACTTCTGCATCTTCATTATAAGATAAGGCCCTCATAATCCGATGTGGTTCTAGCTCATGTCCAATTAAATAGCGAGGACAATATTCAGTACATAAACTACACTGAATACAGGCTGCCTTAGCTTTATTTTTAATATGCTCAATACTCTGCTTATTTCTTTCTATGACAAAATTATTCCGAGGCACTACAATTATTGCCCCATCAGTTTTAGTAATTACTGCCTGATCTATTTCAGAACCAACTAAATTAGTTCCCATCATTGGCCCTCCAACTATAACTGCATAATCATTAATTGTACTGCCACCAGCAGCTGCTATACAATCTTTAACTGAAGTTCCAAGTGGAACCTGAATAATTCTCGGATCATTTACTTCTCCTAAAACTGAAACATATTTATCAGTTACTGGCAAATCTTTAACTGCTCGATAACTATTATATAAAGTACCTACATTTGTCACTACTACTCCAACTTGTAGTGGAATTCCACCTTCAGGTACAATTCTTTCTGTAACCTCATAAACTAAAATTTGCTCATCACCAGCTGGATAATAACTATCCATTAAAAATAATTCTATGTTATTATAATTTTTTTCTGCAATTATTTTTTCAAGACAAGCAATTTCTTTAGTATATTTCTTTTTAGTAGCAAAAACTATTTTTTGAGCTCCAATGTTTTCAGCAATCATTACTATTGCTTCCAAAATTTCAGCTGCAAATTCTCGCATCAAAAATTTGTCTGTCTGTAATAATGGCTCACACTCAGCCCCATTGATGATTAGATATTCTGCTTCACAATCATATTTAATATGGGTTGGGAAGCCGGCACCACCGGCTCCCACAACACCAGCCTTAGCTATTTTTTCAATTATATTCATAAAAACTACTCCTTTTATGAAAACTAATTTATGTTTTCAGAAACTTCACTTTCACTTTCAGTCTCAATCTCTACTTCTACCTTATTGGCAATATAGAGAGCAAGCATTACAGCTGTAACACCAGCTACTAATTTACCAACTATCATTGGAAATATCATTTCTCTATTTACCCCAGCAGTAAAACCTAAGTGATCTCCGAAAACAAAGGCAGCACTTACAGCAAAAGCTACGTTTAATACTTTACCTTTATCTTCCATCTTATGCATAATTTTAAACATTGGAATATTATTTGCCATGGTTGCAATCATCCCAGCTGAACCATTTTCTTCCATACCAATTGCTTTACCAGCTTTAAGTAATGGCTTTTTAAATACTTTAGTGATAAAATGAACCATTGGGAAAGCTCCAGCTAACATAATAGCTATACTTCCTACAATTTCAATTCCATCCCAAACAGGTGCCATACCAGGGATAATAACAATCCCTGTTAAAGTTTCAGTAATAATAGCAGCTGTTCCAATAGTAATAACAATTACTACTCCTCTACCAAAATGAGTAAAACCTTTGATCATTTTTTCTGGCATTCTCCAGAGTCCAATTGCTATTAAAGCCGAAACTAAAATAATAGGCAATAAGTTACTAAGGATCATTGACATATTAAAACCAGCTACAAAACCACCAACTAAACAACCAATTGGAATAGTGATAATACCAGCTAAAACACCTTTAGCTAAAAACTGGTGATCTTCTTTATCAATAATTCCTAAAGCTACAGGAATTGTAAAAACAATTGTTGGACCAAGCATAGCCCCTAAAATCAGACCAGAAAATAAGCCAGCTTCTTGAGTCTGTGCTAACTCCATAGCCAGAGGATATCCACCCATATCATTACCAAGTAAAGAACCAGCAAACATAGCTGGATCAGCACCTAAAAATGAATAAAGAGGAACAACGATTGGTCTTAAAATATTAGCTAAAACTGGAGCTAGAGATACTACACCAACCACAGCTACTGCCAGAGGACCCATAGATTCTATACCTTCATCAAATTTAGCACCTAAACCATACTTATTCCCAATAATTTTGTCTAAGGCACCTAAGATCATGAACAATACCATAATATGGACAATAATTTCATTTATACTCATATTTTTTTCTCCTTTTTACTGTATTTTGTGATTTAAATTAATTTTAAAGTTATTCAGCACTTTCAGGGCTTTGAGGTAAAATTGCATCAAGTTCAGAATGTGGTCTTGGAATAACATGCACAGAAACTAACTCTCCAATATTAGCTGCTGCTGCTGCACCTGCATCTGTAGCTGCCTTCACTGCACCGACATCTCCTCGAACCATAACTGTTACATAACCACTACCAATTAATTCTTTACCAATTAAAGTAACATTTGCTGCTTTAACCATTGCATCTGCTGCTTCAATTGATGCTACCAAACCTCTTGTTTCTACTTTTCCTAACGCTTCTCTAGAAGCCATAATAAATTCCTCCTTAAACTATTTTAGCTAAAATGCTTTTTGTGATTTTTTCTTTTTTTTCTGCACTAAACTGCTCTGTAGTTAGTTCTTCAATGATTTTTATAATTTCTGCTTTTAATTCTTCTTTTTTAATGTATTTACATCTTAATTTTTTTTCACGAATTAAATCTTTAGCTCCTGGGGTAATTAAATCATCTGCGAAAATATAAATCAGTGATGACTCAGCTAAAGCTTTTTTATTTAAAGTTTTTTTAGTAGTTAAATTTTTTGCCACTTTTATCCCCTCACTTAATTTCATTCGGCTAAAGAAAATTTTTAGTCATCTTTAAATTCTGGACTAATCTCAACTTTGTCTATAATTCCAATAATTGAAGCATCAACTGGTAGATCTTCTTGACATAGACTACGACGTGCTGAACTACCATTAACAACTAAAACAGTTTCGCCAACTCCAGCTCCGATTTGATCAACAGCTACAAAAGTAGATTTGTTAATTTCACGGCTGCTGTGATCTAAAGGCTCAACGACCATAAACTTAAATCCATTTAAGTTTTCGTCTTTTCTAGTTGCCCAGACATTACCAATTACTTTACCAATAATCATTGTACACTACCTTCCTTCTATATATTCTATCTCAATTTTTTGATCTTTAATATAGTCTTTTGCCAGTGCGGTTACTATACTACTTTGGGAAATTTCAAATTTAGAATGATTTTTTTGATAGAGTTTTTGAATTATAGATAAGTCAATCAATTTTTTATCAAGTCTAAAATATTCGCTCTTTGTTTTAGTTTCTAAATGATTAGGAGTAGAATTTTTAGACTCTTTTTTAATTTCTAATTCAGCTGCTAATTGATTTAAGCCTAGAAAAACAAAGCCATAACTTTTTAATTTTTCCTCAGCTTTAATTAATTTATCATATAAGGCTTGAGGTACATTACCATGATAATTGCGGTAACTTAGACCCTCTTCAATTATATAAATATTTTTACCCTCAAACAGAAATTTAACTATAAATTCAAGTTGAGCCTCAACTTGAATTAATTCTGAAAGTTCAATTAAGCTTTTAAGATCCAGCTGGGTAATAATTAAATTTTCAACAGCTGCAAAATCAGTAATTTCATTTTCTGCTTTTAGTTCAATTAATTCATATTTTTCTCTAAGAGACTGAGCAAATTGAAAATCTGCTTTTTGACTTAATAAAATCTTTTCTTTCTCGAATTCATTTTTTGAGTTGTCAGATTGATCATTCAATTTTTTTAAAACTTCTTTCACAATAGTTTCAATAAATTCTTCTTTTTGCAAAGATAATCACCTCCGACTTTAAAATTAAAAACAGTTTAAGGCTATACCAAGTGGGGTCACTAAAAAGGGATTTTCTGGTTTAAAGCTTTTAATTGCTGTTTCTGACTCAATAGCCTTTTCTATACCCTCTAAACAGCTAGTACCTCCAACAAGATATAATTCTTCAACTTGATGCTCAGCTGCTTTATCTTTTACTATACTCCCAATTTTATTGAGCACTGGCAGCACAATAGAATAAACATCTGCTTGTTTTGCTGGATCTACTTTTAATTTATCTGCTTCTGCAAAATCAATTTTATAATTCCCAGCAATAGTTAAAGTTAAATGAGTCCCACCTGTTGCTTCATCAGCAGTTTTGACTAACTCACCATTTTCAAAAATGGAAATACCAGTTGTTCCTCCACCAATATCCACTACTGCTCCATTTTCTACATTTAAAACAGAATTAGCTGCTGAAGGTTCATCTAAAGTATTTAAAACTTCCATTCCTGTGGCCTCTACAACATGTTTATGTGTTTTACTATCAGCTTCAGATGTTTCGGATGGAACTGCAATAGCAGCTTGTTGAAGTTCTACTCCAAGTCTGTTTTCCAGTTTTTCTTTTAGTCTTCTGACTATAGTTATTGCTCCCATATAATCAACAACTAAACCATCTCTTACAACTTCTGCTGCTTCTAATTCACAAGCTAAAGGTTGATTGTCAGCATTTAAAACAACAATTCCAATATATGCTGTACCAAGGTCTACCCCTACTTTAAGTTCGGCACCATTTAATTTTTTCCCATCACAATTGAGGTTCTGATGTCGACTTGCTTCAACTTTTTTTACTAACTCATCTACTCTTTTTAAATCAATCATTAGCATGTTTTCCTGTTTTAATTACTTTACCACAATCACCTTTTTGTAATAAACAGGCATTAGCTTCATCATAATCTAAGTGCATATTCAATTTATAATTTTCATTTACCCTGACTAAAACATCTTTGAAAATTACAGGTCTGCTTGTTAATGCCTCAACATTAACAATTTCTCCATCTTCTACTTTTAGTTGAGCTGCATCTTCTGGAGTCATGTGAATATGCCTTTTAGCAATAATTGCACCTTCCTCAAGTTTAACTACATTTTGAGCAGATGCAATAAAAAGAGAGGCTGTATCTTCAGTATTACCAGACAATCTTAAAGGTGCTTTAACCCCTAGACCAACTGCATCAGTCTGAGAAAGCTCTACCTGTGTTGATTCTCTAGCTGGTCCTAAAACTGCAACATTTTCCACTACACTTTTGGGGCCAATTAAACGCAGTTTCTCTTCTGCCAAAAATTGACCTGGTTGAGAAAGTTCTCTGCGCGGAGTTAATTGATAGCCTTTACCAAATAATTTTTCAACATCTGCTTGACTTAAATGTATATGTCTACCTGAGGCCTCAATGGGAATTAAATTTTTCTGGTTGTCTTCACGCATTTTCAAAATCAAGTTTTTAATTTCTTTTCTTAATGCTTGTTCTTCCATCAAATCACCTCTTTTTTATATTTGCCAGCTTGATACTTACACATCATTACATAAAAAACACTACTCATCCTATTTAAAGCCTTAATAATATCTGGACGTTTAATTCCTTTTTCATCTCTAAAGGCTTTAATTGCCGCAATTTCTACCTCACGTACAGAACTACGCAAACTGTTTAATTTAATTAAAATTTTTCCTAGATCTGGACTGGGCAAAATATGTTTAACAGAAAAATATTTCTGTGGATTATGGGATCTTGCTCTTATTTCAGCTGCTGTAAGACCAATTATCGTTTCTAAATTAAATTCCTGATCTCTTACTTCAGCTGCTAAAATATTTCTCATAATCTCGAGGCTTTCTTCTAAGTCCTGATAAAGCCCAGGTATTTCTTCTGTTTCCACTACGAGCATCACTTCTAAAATTTGAGATTGGAAACTATCCAATTTACCTCGGTATTCAATAAGTGGATGATCTTTGTAAACTAATTTATTAGCAAATATCTGAGTCATAGCTTCCGGTTTTTCTTTAAAATAAGCTCCAGAATAATATGATTGATATTTAAAATCAGCTGATTTTTTATCAACTTTAGCTCTGCCTTTGCTAATTTGATCTGAATCATTTGCTTCAGTTTCAGATTGAGCTTTAGTTTTTGCTTGACTACTTTCTGCTTTTTTTTGTTTTTCACCAGGTAATTCTATTTTTTTATCTCTTAAATACTGGCGAGCAGAAGGTGTGATAATAGTGTTTTCTTTAATCTCTAAATTTTCTAAACCACTGTTTTTAGCTAGTTCTCTAAGTTTACTTTCGGTTATTAAATCCACAGTAAATCATTCCTTTTTTAATCCGGGCCAAACAAATTAATGCTGGCCCGGCTAAAGTATTATTTATTATTTTTGTGGTAAAATAATTTCAACTTCATTGTGTGGTCTTGGAATTACATGAACAGAAATTAATTCTCCAACTCTTTCTGCTGCTGCAGCACCAGCATCTGTTGCTGCTTTAACTGCACCAACATCACCTCTAACCATTACAGTTACAAGTCCGCCACCTACGTGCTCTTTACCGATTAAAGTAACATTAGCTGCTTTCACCATTGCGTCTGCTGCTTCTACTGATCCAACTAAACCTCTTGTTTCGATTAATCCTAATGCATTTGAATTTGCCATTATATATTCCTCCTAAGTTTATTTTTAATTTATTTTTGACTTATTTCTAAGTTAATACCTAATTATATTCAGCTTATTTCTGAGATAATTTTTCTAAGATCTTATCGATAATAATGTCTAATTCTTCTTCTCCACTATCTTTAAGAGTAGAATTAGAAGTTGCAGTTTGGGTTTGAGGTGTAGAAGTTTCTACATCTCTTACTCCATAAGCAATTCTTCTGCGATCAAATAAGTTAAGTGGTGTTATGTTATCAGAAGTTGCATTACCACCTTTAGATCCACAGCCTAAAGTAAATGATGGAGCTAAGTTAGTAGTTTTTCCTGTCGCTCCAAGAGCAGTAGGAGTATTAACTAACATTCTAGAAGTAGGTTTTTTAAGTGAAAAAGCTCTAATAACCTCTTCATTTTTACTGTGAATTCCTAATGAATGTCCAAGTCCACCATAATTTAGAATTTCCATTGATAAGTCACACGCTTCTTCCCAGTCTTCTACTGTATAGAAGCCTAAGAGAGGAGCTAATTTTTCTCTAGAAAATGGATGATCTTGACCAACACCATCAGTTTCGCTAATTAAAACACGGCAATTATGGGGAACCTTAATCCCTGCTAATTCAGCAATTTTTTTAGCTGACTTACCAACTATAGCTGGATTAAGCCCACCGTGCGTCAGTTGGATAGTTTTTTCCACTTTTTTGCTTTCATCTGCATCGAGAAAGTAAGCATTTTCTTTTTTAAATAGTTCAACTACCTCATCTTTAATGCAGCTTTCTACTACAACTGACTGCTCAGAAGCACAAATTGTTCCATTATCAAATGTTTTGCTCTGCATGATTCTCTGAACTGCTTTCTCTAAGTCAGCACTTCTTTCAATAAAGACTGGCACATTACCAGGACCTACACCTAAAGCAGGAGTTCCAGAGCTATAGGCGGCTTTTACCATTGCTGAACCACCAGTAGCTAAAATTAAGGAAACATCTTCATGACTCATTAATTCCCTTGTACCTTCTAGACTAACTATATCGATACAATTTATCAAACCTTCTGGAGCACCTAATTCTACTAATTTTTTATTTAAAACCTCTACACTTTTTTGAATACACTTTTGAGCAGAGGGATGAGGACTAAAAACAATGGAATTAGCTGCTTTTAAAGAAATTAAAGATTTATAAATAGTTGTTGAAGTTGGGTTAGTAGAAGGAACTAAAGCTGCAATTACTCCCATTGGACTTGCAATCTCAGTTATTTTATTTTCCTTATCATCCCTAACAACACCTACAGTTTTCATATCTTTAATATAATCCCACAGTTTAGTACTAGCCAGTAAATTTTTTTCTATTTTATCTTCTACTATACCCATTCCTGTTTCTTCAACTGCTAATTCAGCTAGTGGTTTTGCTTCTGCAGCTGCAGCCTTTGCTAATTCAGCCACTAGGTTATCTATTTCTGCTTGACTATATTCAGCCAATTTTTTTTGTGCCTTTTTTGCCTTTTGAACTAAATTCCTTGCCATCTGAATTGACTTTAAATCTCTATCCTCTAACACTAAATATCACTTCCTTTTCTTTTAGCATCTAATATTGCTTCAATTAATTCTTTTTTGCGGGCATATTTAATTTCTTTATTAGTTAGTTTAATATTTTTTATTTCTCTTGCCAAAGAACGAAGCTCAACTACCTTATGCTCTTTTAATTCTTTTTTATTCTGCTTAGATTCTAAACTAGAATCTTGCTGATCATTAGCTTTAGCTTTATTTTTACTTTTAACTTCAGTTTTATTCTTTGCTTCTAATTTTTTGTCAGTTTCAACTTCATTTTCGGCTTCAACTTCAGCTTGATCTGACTTTTCTACTTTTTGTTCTTCCTGCTCAGTTTCAGAGCCAGTTTTTGATTTAAAACTGTTATCTCCTAAAATAGAATCGAGCTCTGCTGCCGGACGTGGAATTACATGAGTTGAAATCAATTTTCCAACTCTGGGAACTGCTGCTTCTGCAGCATCAATTGCTGCTTTGACAGCACCAACATCTCCTATTATTTCAATTGTAACCAATCCACCTCTAACTTTTTTGCAGGCTGAAAGGCTAACATTAGCAGCTTTTAAGCAGACATCTGCAGCCTCTACTGAAGCTGTGTAACCATATGTTTCTATTAGTCCAAGTGCAGTATTGCTCATTTTAACCTCTCCTTATAATTAGTAACTTACTGGATTATCAGCAACAGATTTTACTGCTGCAGCAAATGCATCACAAGCTGCTTTACAGGCTGACTGACTTCCAGTTAGTAAACCTCCACCAAAGTTTGTTTCAGATGGGGGACCAAAGAAAGTTACCATTTCAACATTAGCTGCTTTTAAGGCAGCATCTAAAGCATAAATTGATTCAATCGGTGGTGCAATTAAATAAGCAATTGCCTGGCCTTCTGGAATTCCAGCAGTTTCTGATAAATAGGTACCAGTTCTAGAAACACAGTGATTATAATAGCAGATGCTTCCATCTTCATTAGCACTATAAAAGCAAGCATCATTTTCAATGAACTGAACAGCTGCATTTAAACCACTTTTCACTTCAGCAGGACTAGGACCAGCAAGAATTCCGATAAACTCACCTGCTAATTTTTGGCTTGCATTATCTGCCCCACCATAAAATGAGGTAGCATAAACAACATCTACCATTGCTTTTTTAGTTGCTTCATCAATAGCTGTATAACCAACATCATCAATATCACAGGTAATCATACCTACACTGCGCTGCTCATCATTTAACTTTAATTCTTTTTTTAAATCAGGACTAACATTAGGAATTAATTTAACACTTAAAACTTCTCCATATAAGGGATCATTTCTCATAACTAATTTTCCTCCTTTAATTAAATATCTAAATCAAGTCCACTTGCCTTTTGATCTAACATAGCTTTAATAACATCTGCAATATGTGCTCCTGCTTCAACTGCTGGAGTACCACCAGAGTGAATATTAGAAATAACTGTTCTATTTGCTTCTGGCATACCTACTTTTGCATCATAAGCCATATAACAGCTCATACTTTCGGCAGTTGCTAAACCAGGGCGCTCACCAATAAGAACACAACTTACTTCAGCATCTAAGCATTCTGAAATTGCATCCATAGTTGCTACTCTACCGTATTTAACAAAGAAAGGAGTTCCAATTTCTAAGTTATAACCTTCTAGACTCTGCTTAATTGCTGGGAAAACATCTCTTAAATTAGCTTCAATTGCTGTAGAACTTAAACCATCCGCTACATAAATTTGTACTTTAGGCTTGTCTTTACAATTTTCTTTAATCTTAGCTAAGTTTTCTTCATCAAATTGACGACCTAAATCAGGTCTAGTTAAAAACTCATCTTTATCCTGACACTTAGTCTGAACTCTAAATAAGTCCATTTCTTCGATGATTTCATCTGAAACATCAGTAAATACTGCATCCATTGCAGCTGCATGGTCAGATCTAAATCTTAATAATGTCTGAGTTTTGTAACGAGGTCCGGTTCTCCAAACACCAAGTCTAGCAGAGGTATTAGCTTTTAAATTTAAAATTGCTTTTTCATCTGCAGGGTTTGGTACTAAAAGTTCCTTCTTTAGATCTACTTCAGTAATATCAGCAATAACTCCACTTTCTACTTCAGTACTTGTACCTGAAACTGCTGATTGTACTTCGTTTTCTACTTTTTCAACTGTCTTAGGATTATCTGCTCCAACCTCTTTTAAAACTTCTTTAACAATATCTCTTAAATCTCTTTCAGATATCATTTACTTCACCTCTCCATTTTTCAAAAATATAGAAGCATCGCCAGCTTTATCTGTTAATTTACCATTTTTCATAATTCCCATCTTTTCTAACCAAGCTTCAAACTCAGGGATAGGTCTTAAGCCAACAGTTTCTCTAATTGCTTGCGCTTCATGGTAACCAGCAGACTGATAATTAAGCATAATATCGTCACCAACAGGTACTCCAATTAAATAGTTACAGCCAGCATTTGCTAAGAGTACACCTAATCTTTCTAAATCATTTTGATCTGCTTTCATGTGGTTTGTATAGCAAACATCTACACCCATTGAAATACCACTTAATTTACCCATAAAATGATCTTCTAAACCAGCTCTAATCATTTGTTTACCATCATATAAATATTCTGGTCCAATAAATCCTACTACTGTGTTAACAATAAATGGATCAAATCTTTTAGCAAGACCATAACATCTAGCTTCCATAGTTAACTGGTCTGCTCCAAAGTGAGCATCTGAGGAAAGTTCTGCTCCCTGACCTGTTTCAAAATACATTACATTAGGACCAGTTGCAGTACCTTCTTTTAAAGCAAGCTGTCTTGCTTCTTCAATTAAATCTGCAGTTACACCAAAAGCTTCATTTCCTTTTTCAGAACCAGCAATACTTTGGAAAATTAGATCAGCTGGTGCTCCAGCTTTAATTGCCTTCATCTGAGTTGTCATATGTGCTAAAACAGATATTTGGGTTGGAATTTCCCATTCTCTTTTAAATTCATCAAATTTATTTAAAATAGTAGTAACACTACTCTGACTATCATCAACAGGGTTTAAACCTAAAACTGCATCTCCTGCACCATAAGAAAAACCTTCCATCATTGAGGGAATAATTCCATCAATATTATCTGTTGGGTGATTAGGCTGTAATCTAAAAGATAAAGTTCCCGGCTTACCAATAGTAGTATTACAATGAGCTGTAACTACTATCTTCTTAGCACCATAAATTAAGTCAAGATCAGACATTAATTTTGTTACTGCTGATACTATCTCACTTGTTATACCACGACTGATTCTTCTAATATCACTTCCATTAACCTCATCACTTAAAATCCATTCTCTTAGTTCAGAGACAGTCCAATTTTTTATTTCACCATATATTCTTTCATTAACATCATCCTGAATGATTCTAGTTACTTCATCTTCTTCATAAGGAACAACAGGATTATTTCGAAGGTCTGCTAAGCTTAGATTTGCCAAAACTGTTTTAGCTGCAATTCTTTCAGTTACAGACTCAGCTGCTACACCTGCTAATTGATCTCCAGATTTTATTTCATTAGCTTTACCCAGCACCTCCTTTACACTATCAAACTGATAAACATCGCCAAATAATTTACATTTTAATTTCATATTCTCAAACACTCCTCATTTTATTATTTGCCAAAAATTAAAGTCTTAATTATTACTGGCACTACTTTTCCTTTAGCCAAGGGTTTACCAATATCAATATAATCGCCATTATTTACTTTAATCCCATCTAAAGAGATAACATCTTCTTTTTGACCCAAAAGACGATTAATTGTCTGCCCTAAAACTTTAGCAGCATCATTTTCTAAAATTATAATTAAAGGAAGTCTATTTGAAATAATAGTATCCATTCCACTAACTATAATTTTGGCTAATTCGGTAATTTCTTTAAAAGAAAAATTGCTTTTTCCTTTTAAAGCTAGAGCAACTGGCTGTAGTTCTGCTTCTAAATCAAACCAATCAAGTTTTTTCTTGATTATTTCAACTAAATCAGCTGGCTTATTTGCTTCTTCTTTAGCTGTGATTTTCAAGATCGGAACATTCTTAAGCGGAAACACATCTCCATTATAAGTAATAGTACTACCGCTAATATCAGTAGTATGACTCCCAGCTCCTACTACTGTAGCTCTAATTGTCTCTTCTGCTTTTACTATTTTATAATCTTGGTAAAGTGGAGAGTGAGTTATTTGTTGGGCCAAAAGTATACCAATATCATTAAAAGCAAAGATGTTTTCTTCTGGCTCAATTTCTTGGCCTATATAATCAGCTACTCCTCCAGAAAATGAGATATAATCGGGCTCAATTTTCTGGCTTAAACCGTGATTAGTTATTAAGTACTGATAAAGATCACTTTTTTCTTCTGCAGCAACTGTTTCGACTAAGATTGCTGCCATTTTTTCGGTTATCTTCTTCAGCTCAGACTGTTTTAATTGAGTATTTTCTTTAATTTTAATCCCAATTTCAGCAGCTAACTTTTTGATTTTTTCGGCTACATAAATTATTTGATTATCTTGATCAAATTTAATTAAACGACCACCAATATCTAAACAAGTTGTATCAATAATCTCACCTGAATCAAAAACGGCTATGTTTGTAGTACCACCTCCTATATCAAAATTAATAACTATTCTATTTTCTTTTTTTGATAACTGGGCTGCTCCTGCTCCTTTACCAGCAATAATAGATTCTAAATCTGGACCAGCAGTTGCTACCACAAAGTCTCCTGCTAAATCACTAAGCTGCTCAGAAATCAAGCTAGCATTCTTTTTTCGAGCTGTTTCACCAGTTATAATGACAGCTCCAGTACTAACTTTTTCTTTATCAACTCCGGCCTCTTTAAATTCTTTTTCCACAATTTCTTTTATCTTTTCACCATTGATTTCAGTTTGAGAAATTAAAGGGGTAAAATAAATATCACTTTTATAAATAACTTTTTTATCAATAATATTAATTCTAGGGACGGTAAATCCTGAAGCCATATTTTCTAAAGTTATTTCACTAAATATAACTTGAGTTGTTGAGGTACCAATATCAATGCCAACACTTAAAATTTTATCCAAGTTCTCACCTCCAAATTTAACTAGGGTTTTAACTTTTTTTATAAAAAATAGGCCAGCTTAGGATAACATCTAAACATAGTTATCCCTAAACTGGCCCCATTGCCTTTGCAAAACACTTCATCGTGTTTTGTCATTATTTATTTGTTAATTTTATAATTTAAATTAAATTCCATTTTTAAAATCAAAAACAATTTTAGTGCCTTGTTGACTAGATTCCAAATCTAAATGCCCATCTAATTTATCAGCAACAATTGTTTTAACAATTTTAAAACCTAAACGATTTTTTTTGATTTTTTGAATATCGAAACCTATACCATTATCAATAATTGAAATATTAGAATAATTGTTACCATGATAAATTTTAACTTTAATTAAGCCATTTTCCTGTTTTTCAAAAGCATGTTTTAAAGAATTTTGCAAAAGCTCATTGACTACTAAAGCAATTGAAGTTGCTTTTTCAGAATCAACAATAAAATTATCTCCTAATAATTTAATCCTAATATTTTTCTGTTCATTCAAAAAATAAGCAGATGTGTTTTCAATAATTTTATTTAAAATACTTTTAATACACACTTCATTTATTTCATTTTGAGATAGTATATCATGAGTAACTGCAATACTTAAAATTCGATTAATACTTACGATTAAAGCCTGTCGACCTTCTTCATTATCCACTCGACGTGCTTGTAAACGAAGCAGACTAGCTATCATCTGCAAATTATTTTTTACTCGATGATGAATTTCTTCTAAAGCTACTGATTTTAAAACTAATTTTTTTTCTTTTTTCTTAACCTCAGTAATATCCTTAATCAACATTACCAAACCAGCAATTTGCTTTTCACCATACATCATAGAATAATTAACTTTTAAAATCATATTACTTAAACTAACCTCAAACGTTTCGGTTGAATTTACCTCAATTGCTAACTCTCTAAACTGCTTTTTGCCAAGAGTTATATTATTAAAGTGCATTCCTTTAATCTTATCTTTATAACCGAGATCAGAATATAATTTTTGGGCAACTGTATTGGCATATTTAGCATAACCTTGATTATTAAAAATAATAATTGCATCATTAATATAATTAGCAATCACATCTTCAGATTCATCTAGTGAGAGCAAATCTGAAAGCTGTTCTGTTGTTTCGGTTAAAATTTCCATCTGCTTATTCTTTTTAATATCAGCTGTAATATCGCGCTCCATAATTAAAACTGCTATTATCTTACCTGCTTCATTTTTTATTGGTTCTACATTTTGCTTTACTTTTTTATTTTCCTGAGTCAAAGCTTTTAAATCTCTAGTAGCGACTCCTGTTTCCATTGTTCTAACAGCAGCTGGCTCGTTAGTTCTAATTGCTAATTCACCAACAACAGATCCCTTATAATTCGAAATAGTTTTTGCTCCCCGTGGTTTTGCCTCAGCTACAACTAGGATAGCATCAGGATCATCAATTGGACAATCAATAAAAACATCAGCTTTAACTAAATTAGCAATTCTCGGTAATTGCTCAGCCAATTTTTCTAACTGTTCAATATCTTGTTCACTAAGCCGAGTCTGCTCTTGACAAAGCTTTCTTAGCATATTATTCACCCATGCAATTACTATTTATAATAATCACATGCGCTATCTCCTTCATTGAACAGCGTTTATCCATACTTAATTTTCTGATTTTATTATATGCTTCTTCTTCTGAGAGGCCATCAGAATCCATTAAAATTCCTTTGGCCCTGCTGATCAATTTTCTTTTTTCTAATTTACTTTTTAAAACTTTTATATTCTCTTTAATATCGACCATTTCTTCGCCTTTAGCAATGGCAAGTTCTATTACAGGTAATAAACTTGCTTTGTCTACAGGCTTAACTAAATAACCCATTATACCTACCTCTTTTGCCTGACTGATAAAATCTTTGTTACTATAGGCAGTTAAAAAAACTATTGTTTCAGCTAATTCCTCTTCTTTAATAATTCTAGCTGCCTTGATCCCATTTAAAAGTGGCATTTTAATGTCAAGTAGAGCAAGATCAGGTTTGTGCTGACGACAAGCTTCAATAGCATCAAAACCATCTGAGACTTCAGCTACCACATTGTAACCTTCCTCAGTCAAAATCTCTGAGATATCCATGATAGTAATAGGTTCATCATCGGCTATTACTATTTTCTTTCCCATAGTCTTCCCCTTTCTCACCTAAATCATTTTATTTTTAAATATTTTTTTAATTCTGCTAAACCTTTTTTAGTGATAGAGCTAATTTCAAAAATTTTATTAACTCCTGCTCGCTGCAGAATTTTTTCTGCTTCTTCGATTTTGGCAGAATCCTTATCTATTTTAGTTATTACACCCAAAATATTTTGATTGAAAGTTTTAGCAAAATTCGGCGGGAAAACACTATCTTGATCAGTAGCTGACTGCACCAAAACCATGTTTTCACATTGATCTACTGAAGAAATAATAGCATTATAATAACGCCTACTTTCGATATATTCACCAGGTGTATCAATAAATTCTGGATAATATTCCATTGCTTGTGTCTTATTATACCTTATTTTTTCCGAACTTAAAAGCTGAATTAAGGTAGTTTTACCACTACCACTTTTTCCAATTAACATTGCTTTTTTCATTTAAGTGCTCACCTATTGTTATGTTCGAGTAATTTTAGCTGGAGTAAAGTCTAAGATATTCTGTAAAATATTCATAATTTCTTTAACTGATGATTCCACACTTGCTACATCTCCAGTAATTACTAAAGAACCACTGAAACGATCTATAAAACCTATTTCAATGCCAGCTGCCTTTGTGGCAACATCAGCTGCAATAATTGAAGCTTCACTGGGAGTAATAGTTAAAATTCCGATTGCATCATTTACCTGATCAACCAGTCCTAATTTTTGATAAATTCCCTCTTGCGGATTAGCAATTATATGTGCTAAAGTCACCTGTTTTCCAGGTACAAATTCTTGAATTATCCTTTGTTTTTCTACAACTTCTTCTTTTTCTCCCATAAGAACCCTCCATTTTGAAACTTTTTTCTCAAAAAATAGTAAAAGCCTGTATAAAAAGGACATAAATATCCCTTTTCTACAAGCTTCTTTGCTTATTAGTTTTGATTACACTCCATTGTGCAATCACTTATTAATTTTTCTTAAAAAAATTGTATCACAAGTAACAAATAAAAGCAAGAGCAAAAAATAATCTTCTGAATAACAAAATAATCTCTGCTATAAAAATGATAAGTTACGTTTATCTATATTAGAACATTAGAACAATTAGCTCTAATACTCCAACTTAAATTCTTTCTGTTTAAAATATTAGAGCTAAGCTCTTGCACAATAGCATAACTATTTCATTTGGATTAAGTAATCTATTTAAAAATAATTTATATCTTTTTGTTCTTCTAATCTGTCTGTTGCAGGTGGTGGAGTAATAGACAGTTCTGTTATTTCATTTCTCCATTGCTCAGTCATTTCTATATCAAGTGCTCCGAGAGATCCTTCTAATTGTTCTAAATTGCGGGCTCCTATAATCGGAGCAGTAATAACCGGATTAGACATCACCCAGGCTATTGCTAAAGAAGCTGGCACAACACCTTTCTCTTCAGCATGATTGCTGAAATCTTCCGCAATTTGATAATATTCTTTTAACCCATAGCGGGCTGCATAATCTTCTCTTTCTACTAATCTTCCTTTATCTGGTCTCTTAGCTTTACCATATTTGCCGGTTAAAAGTCCGCCACCTAAAGGACTGTAAGAAACAACTCCTAAATTTTCTGCCTCAGCCATTGGTAATATTTCAACTTCTGCCTGCCTTTTAGCAAGATTATACATTGGCTGTACACATTCAAAACGAGCCAAACTTTCCCTTCGAGAAACTCCCAAAGATTTTTCTATCTGCCAGGCTGCCCAGTTGCTGACTGCTGGATATAGTATCTTACCTTCTTTAACTAAATCATCCATTGTTCTTAAAGTATGAATCATATCTGTTTTAGAATCAAAACTATGTACAAAATAAAAATCTATCCGATCAGTCTGTAATCTTTTTAAACTTTTTTCTACGCCTAATTTAATATGACGTCGAGAAAGTCCTTTTGCATTAACATCTGAAGCAGTTTTTCCAAAAATTTTAGAAGTGATAACTAATTCATCTCTACAATTATTTTCCCTCATAAATTTACCTAATAATTCTTCAGAGCGCCCCTCATTATAAACATCTGCTGAATCAAAAAAGTTAATTCCTCGCTCAAGTGCGGCTTTAAACATTTTACGAGACATTTTTTCATCAGCAATTCCACCAAAAGGCATTGTTCCAAAACAAAGTGGAGAAACCTGGACCCCTGTTTTACCAATAGTACTATATTCCATTATTTACCCCTCCCAATTTACTAATTACTATTACCATTATATTCAATTTGATCTTTGATTACAAATTATTCTCTTTTTAATTTTTTAATAATTATTTTTTAATTACTTCATTTGATTTTCTAACTTTTTATACTTTATATTATTTTAATAACTCAAACTTCGCACTTGTAAAAGTGCTTTTGCACCTTGAAATTTCAATATTATTTAGCAAAAAAATAGCATGAAACCCCCGTTTCTGGTATA
>NZ_SOEF01000034.1 GCF_004366375.1 Halanaerobium congolense | reverse complement strand
AAGGATAAGGTAGTGACTGAATATTCTGTAGATAGTATATGTTCTCAATAACTTAAATTTGACAATGCTTAAATATTTTTATGCAATGCTAGTGATAACACCCGCATTTAAATCTGCATCAATACTCATCTGTTTCCCGGGCATCGCGTCAAGGGTAAATCTAGCTGCTACCTCAGCAACTCTTTCTGCACCTTTGGTAATTACAACAAACTGAATAACAACTATAATTAAAAAGATTATTAACCCGACAACATAATTTCCACCAACAACAAAGTCACCAAAACTCATTATAATTTCTCCAGCATAACCCTGTCCCAAAATCAATCGGGTAGTCGAAATATTTAACCCCAATCTAAATAAAGTTGCAAATAAAAGCAGCGATGGAAATACCGAAAGATCAAGCGGTTCTGTTGTATAAATACTGACCAGGATAATTACCATTGCAAAAGTAATATTAGCAGCCAGCAGCATATCAAGCAGCATAGTTGGCAGAGGTATAATAAACATCACAATTATACTTACTACCATTAAAGCAAATACTACATCTGTATTTTTAGTTATTTTCGAAAAAACTAAACTGTTATCCACTAATTATTTACCTCCAAAACTTTCTTCAAAACTTTAAAACAAAATTTAATATTTCTTGTTTTCCTTAAATATCCTAGCTAAAATTTCGGCAACAGCCTGATAAAGCTCTACCGGAACTTGATCTCCAATTTCGGTCATCGAATTTAGAGAGCGAGCCAGTGGTTTATTCTCTACAATTTCAACCTCAGCCTCTCTTGCCTTTTCCTTTATCTTTTGGGCAACAAAGCCCTCACCCTTAGCAATAATCTCAGGTGCATCCATTTCATCTAAATCATATTTTAAGGCCACAGCAATATGAGTTGGGTTGGTGATTACAACATCTGCATCTTTAACAGAAGACATCATTCTGTTCATACTAATCTCCCGCTGACGCTGTTTACGCTGCTGGTTGATCATCGGGTCACCTTCCATCTCTTTTCTTTCCTGTTTAACCTCATATTTAGACATCTTAAGATCTTTATTGTGCTGCCAGCGCTGATAAAGAAGGTCAATGATCCCCAGAATTATCAGAGCCGCAATTATCGAAAAGGCAATCTGGCTAATTAGAGAACTTAAAACAACTATTGACTGTGTTAAATCCTGATGAATACTTCTTTCAAAAATATCAATATTCTGTGATAAAATATTATAGGCAATTGCAGCTATAACAAATAATTTAAAAAGTGATTTAAATAATTCCATCAATGATTTGAGTGAAAAAAGATTTTTGGCACCTTTAATCGGGTCTATTTTTTTGAAATCAGGCACTAACGGCTTACTGGTAAATAAGGGACCTATCTGCAAAAAATTAACTAAAACTCCTGCAGCTGCAGAAACAATCATTATGGGAGCGATGATCCTTACAGTTTTGCTAAAAGCAGCCATTAAAATATTATAGGCATTGTTAATACTGAAAGGAGAAATGATCAGTTCACTAAAATAAAATCTAAATTCTCTGATAACAGTAAAGATCATCTGCTGCATTAAAAAGTACAACATGAGAAAACTTGCCAGTAAGGTAAAAGCCTGGCTTATTTCTTTACCTTTAGCTACATTACCTTTTTCGCGGGCTTCTTTTTTCCGCCGAGGAGTAGCCTCCTCCGTTTTTTCTCCAGTTCCACCATCAGCCATAATTCCACCCCTTTCACTTTAGGGACTTAGCAATCGAAATAAATGAGGTATTTCGTTAATAACATCAAAAATAATTTCAGAATAAAAATTGTTTAAAACAGGTATCAAAACAAATAACAAGAGCAGCCCGGCTAAAATTTTAATCGGCAATCCAACAATAAAAAGATTCATCTGGGGGACTGAACGAGCTAAAAAAGCAAGTATTACATCGAGTAAAAATATTGCTCCGGCTATCGGCATTGCAACCTTCAGTGCTAAAAGAAACATATCAGCACTTCTCCGGAAAAAGTAAATCCAGATTTGAGAATTAAAATTAACCTCACCTGGAGGAATAATTTTAAAGGAATTATTCAAATGTTTGATTAAATAAAGGTGGCCGTCAACTGCTAAAAAAATTAGAGTCAAAAGTATATTTTTATACTGACCGATAACAGGAGAGTTAATACCGCTGAAAGGGTCAACTACGTTGGCAATTCTAAACCCCATCCGCATATCAATTATCTGTCCCCCCAGCTGAACTGCAGAAAAAACTAAAAAGACTGCAAGCCCCATAAATAGCCCTACACTTAATTCACTCATGATTTTTACTAAAACAAGTAGATTATTCGTAGGATAAATAGGTTGAAAAGAATTAATTACTACCGGCACTGTGATTACAGTTAAACTTAAAGCAACTAAAATTTTGGCCTGGAAGAAAATTACCTGGCTACTAAAAATAGGAGTTAAAAAGAAAATTCCTAAATAGCGGCTGAAAATAAGAGCAAATAAAAATATGTTTTCATTAATTAAAATATCTTCTGGCAAGAATTATCACCGGCCTAAATAAAGGGGAATATTCTGCAGTAGTTCCTGCACAAACTCAACAACTGTGGTCATTATCCAGGGACCAAAAAAGCCGATAGATGCTAAAACCGCAAATATTTTAGGCACAAAAGCTAAAGTCTGCTCCTGGATCTGAGTTGTAGCTTGAAAAATAGCCACTAAAAGACCAGTAATTAACCCAGCTCCTAAGACAGGCATAATTACCAAGATCACTGTATATAAAGATTCTCTACCTATATCTAGAACTACTGCTTCTCCCATTTTTTCCACCCCTGTAAATTAAATTTAATTAAAAGTTTCAACTAAAGATCCAATTAAAAGATGCCAGCCGTCTGCCAGTACAAATAATAAAATTTTAAAAGGAAGTGAAATAATAACTGGAGGCAGCATCATCATTCCCATTGACATTAAAATACTGGCAACTATCATATCGATCATCAAAAATGGTATATAGAGTAAAAATCCAATTTGAAAAGCAATTTTGATTTCATTAATTAAAAATGCAGGTATCAATACATATGTGGGCAGATCCTGCCGACTTTCCGGTCGGTCAATCTCAGCCATCTCAGCAAAAAGGCTGAGAGAGCGTTCATCTACCTGTTTAAACATAAAACTTCTGATTGGAGTTATTGTATTTTCATAAGCATTTTCCAGACTGATTTCTTCATTTAAATAAGGCTGAAGAGCATCCTGATTAATCCCCTGCAGCACCGGAGCCATTATAAAAATTGTTAAAAAGATTGCTATCCCAATCAGAACTTGATTTGGTGGCATATTATTTAATGATAGAGCTCTTTTTAAAATAGAAAAAACTATAATAATCCTGGTAAAAGATGTAAATAAGACTATAATTGCGGGAGCAAGTGAGAGTACTGTTAATAAAAGCAGTATTCTCAAAGATAAAACTAAATCTTCCCCTTCATTATTTTGAGCATCGTTATTTGAAATTTCAAAGGAAATATCAGGTATATTAAAATTCTGAGCAGAAACTGCTGCAGTGAAAATTGGACTAAAAATTAATAATATAATAAAAACAGTTAAAATTAAAGACTTATTCATCTTGATCACTGTCGGAATTCTGATTTTGCTTATTTTTTAGAGAATTTTTATTCTGATTAATTATTTTTTTTAACTTCTCTTTAAAATCAACTTTAGCTGCCTGATTTTCTTCCAACTCATTTAAATCAAAATCAATTTCTGAGACTGGCCAACTTTTCAAAAAATTCAACTCTTCCTTACTTCCACCAAGCATTACAATATCATTATAAACTTTGACTAAATAGATAGTCTCACCATTAAAAAGACGTAGACTATCAATTAATTTCAATTCTTTAGTTGAACTGAAGTTAAAACGCTTTTTTATAAAATAATAGGTGGCAAAAATAAAACCAATTACTAAAATCAAATAAAATGCCATCTTGAATGTTTCCCACATATAATTCATCTTTACACCACCAGGTTAAAGGGTTTTTAAACGTTCAGTCGGACTAACAATGTCTTTAACTCTAAAGCCAAAGTTTTCATCAATTACTACTACCTCACCTTTAGCAACCAATTTCCCATTAACTAAGAGATCTACCGGCTCTCCGGCAAGCTTATCAAGTTCAATAATCGAACCATCTCCTAATTCTAAAATATCTCTAATTTTCATTACAGTTTTACCAAGTCTTACAGTTACTTCTAAAGGAACATCTTTTATCAGTTCCATATTATTTGGTAGAGGCTGGGTTTCATATTCACTAAATTCCGGGAATTGAGCCGAATGAACATCGACCTTTTCTTCTGGAGAAATATTTCGCGAACTGGTTCGTCTCTGCTTGCCACCACTGTTAGCATCTGCTTTTACCTTGTTTTTGGAGGCAGATTCAGTTTTAGGGGCAGTTTTAGGGGCAGCCTTTTCTTTTGTCGGCTCAGATTCCGATTCCAGAGCAGATGTCGGCACAGCTTCTTCACTGTCATCAGTACTGTTATCCATTAAACCCGTTTGGCCGGTAAGTAAAGATTCAGCCAAATTCTTAACAAAATTATAAGAAGAAAGTTGTTTAAATGTACTATCAATTAAATCTCCAATCTTTAAATTAAATGAAGTTACAACTATTTCTTCTTTAGGATCAAACCAATCTCTTCCGTCTTCCATTACATCATCTAGATTAATAAATTCTGCTTCAGGAGGAGAAATATTGACTAACCTATCTAAAATATTGGACATTGCAGTAGAAGCAGCCCCCATCATCTGGTTCATTGCTTCTCCAACTGCACTAATTGAAATTTCATTTAACATTTCTCTTTCCAGTCCGTCCAGTCCATCTCCACCCATCATTAAATCTGCAATTACAGCTGCATCTTCAGTATTCAAAACAAGAATACTTAAGCCTTCAATTCCCTCGACATATTCAACCTTTACCAAAACACAGGGTCGATCATAATCCTCAATTAATTTCTGAAAAGACATTAATTCAACTTCAGGTGTTGTTATATCTACCTTTTGATCCAACAGTGTGGAGAGTGCTGTAGCAGAGGAACCCATTGCAATATTATTTACTTCTCCTATTACATCAATCTCATCAGGAGTTAATTCAAACGCTTTAGCTTCAGTTTCATTATTTTCATCATCCTGACCGTTCATTAGTGCATCTATTTCTTCCTGTGATAAAAAATTACCATCATTCGTCATTGACTCCACTCTCCTCAAATAAGTTTTCTGCTACTCCAACAATTTGTATTGCTTTATGACGGTTTTTACTTCCAACAACTGCCTGATATTTATGATTATTACCAATTTTGAGTTCAGCATTTTCTTCTACCTTTTTATCCAGTCTAATTACATCGCCCGGACGTAGATATAGAAAATCTTCTACTGTTAGCTGAGTACTTCCCAGTTCTGCTTCTACCTCAACTAAAGCATCATTTAAACGCTCTTTAAGTTGAGCAATATGTTCAGCTGTCTGCTTTTCTCTAGTACTTGAAAACCAGTACTGAGCATTTAAGTTTTTAACTATTGGTTCTAAAACAATATACGGTAAACAAATATTTATTAATCCTTCTGTATTTCCGATTTTAGCAGCCAAAGTGATAATAATTGTCATATCACTATCTGGTACAACCTGGATAAAATTCGGATTGGATTCTAATTCTAATAATTCAGGCTCCAGTTCTTCAATATTACTCCAGGCCTCTTTGAAATCAACCAAAAGCCAATTCATAACTCGGCGCAGTACAACTCTCTCAATATCAGTAAAAGAACGAATATCAGAAATCGGCTTACCAAAACCACCAAATAATCTATCTATAATTCCAAATCCTATTTCCGGATTAATTTCAAAAATAAACTGTCCGCTTAATGGTTCAAGTTTGTTAATGCTTATAATTGTTGGCTCAGGTAGTGAGTTAATAAACTCCGAATAAGCAAGCTGCTCAATTGAAACCACTTCAAAGTTGACCATACTTCTTAGTTTTGTAGAAAGAGTTGTGGTAAAAATTCGAGAAAGATTATCATGAATCATTTCCAAAGTCCGTATCTGCTCTTTTGAGAGCTTATCCGGTCGTTTAAAATCATATTCTTTTATCTTTTTTTCATCTGATTGCTCTTTAGCCTCTTCTACATCGATACTACCACTGCTTATTGCAGAAAGAAGTGAATCAATTTCATTTTGATTTAATACATCAGCCATCTTAATTCCTCCCTACTGCACAACCAGTTCTGTGAACCAAACGTTTGTTATTTTTCCTGAACGTAATATATCATTTACTTCAGATTTAATTATTTTTTTAATTGTTTGAGCATTAGCCTCTTTTAAAATACTTTCATTTTGAGAACGCAGAGTTGTAATAATTGCATCTCTAATCTGGGGCTTTCTTTTTTCTAATTCTTCAACTATCTTATCTTCTTCAATTTCAAAAACCAGACTTGCTCTAATAAAGTTTATGCGGCTGTTATTAGCTATATTAACCACAAAATCGCCTACTTGATAAGTAGAACGAATATCGTCAATATCAAAATCTTCTTCGCTATTATCAGCTACAGAAAAATAAGTAAAAAAAGTAAAACTTGCTACTCCGGTAATTATAACTACAAGTACAATTATTAATGTCAACATTTTATAATTTATATTTCGGCCATCTGCCATATCAGCTGCCTCCTTCATTGTACTGTGAATTTAAAACAACAACTTCAACCCTTCGGTTTTTAGCTCTTCCTTCTGCAGTATTATTATTTGCAACCGGTCGATATTCAGAATAGCCTGCCGCAGATAGTCTTGCTGGATTAAAATTTCTTTCTTCTATTAAAAATTTAATTACATTTACTGCTCTTGCAGTTGATAGTTCCCAGTTCGAGGGAAACTCATCTGTTCTAATCGGTAGGTCATCAGTATGCCCTTCGATCATAATATCATTTGGAATATCAATTAAAATATTCGAGATTATTGCTAAAACTTCTTTACCTTGTTCTCTAATATCTGCTTTACCTAACTCATAAAGTATTTCCCCGGTTAAACTAATAACCAGTCCTTTTCTCTTATTTTCTACATTTACCTTATCACCTAGATTATTGCTTTCAATATAGTTATCTAACTCCTGCATAATCTGCTGAATATTCTCCGGTGCTTGAGCAAAATCTTCACCAATATTTCCTGCATCAATGTTTACATCTGGGGTAATAGTCTGGCCTCCATCTAAAACTCCAAGCTGATTCTGCAAAGCCGAGATAAAGCCCCGAAATTTTTCTACATCCATCGAAGAAAAAGAGTAGAGAAGAACAAAAAATACTAAGAGCAAAGTCATCATATCTCCAAAAGTAGTCATCCAAGCAGGAGATCCACCACCATCATCTTCCTTTTTGTGTTTCTTGTTTTTAAGAGGCATTTTCCCTTATTCCCACCCCTCCACTTCCATTTATTCTAGCTTCAACTTCTTCTTTTTCCCCTTCAGAAAGGAAAGCATGAAGTTTCTCTTTAACAATTCTTGGGTTTTCGCCAGCCTGTATTGACAAAATCCCTTCAATCATAACTTCTTTAACATGAATTTCATGGTTACTCTGGGTTTCTAAATTTTTAGAAAGAGGAATAAAGATCCAATTTGCCAGTAGAGCCCCATATAAGGTTGTAATTAAAGCTACCGCCATCCCGGAACCAAGCTTAGTTGGATCATCAAGCTGACTTAACATCTGCACTAAACCGATTAAAGTCCCAATCATACCAAAGGCAGGTGCCAGCTGACCCATTGTCGCAAAAATACCTCTACCTTTTGTGTGTCGTTCCTGTAAAAAAGTTAATTTTGTTTCCAGTATATTTCTTACCAATTCAGGATCAGTACCATCAACAATCAACTGAATACCTTTCTGCAGAAATTCATCTTCCATTTCTGCTGCATCATCTTCTAAAGCCAAAAGTCCTTCTCTTCTTGCCTTTTCGGCAAAGTTAACAAGGCTTTCAATTATATGTTCTGATTCCATTTTGTCATCTTCAAATGATACTCTTAATAAATTAGGAATGTTTTTTAGATCATTGAAAGTATAACTGATCATTACACCGGCCAGGGTACCACCTAAAACTACCAGGGCAGACTGAAGACTTACAAAGATTATTACATTACCACCCAGTACTGCTACTGCACTAAATATTATTGCTCCTGCTGCTACACCAACAATTGTCGCTATATCCATTTAAGATCTCTCCCCTGTTCTAGTAATTCCGGCCATAACCCTCTGTCGATAATTTATTACCTTTGCAACTATATCATCTGCTGAATCTTTGACAAGCAGCTTCTTCCCATTGTTTAAGGTAATCACTGTATCCGGAGTTTCCTGAACTTCTAATATCTGTTCAGCATTTAATATAAATTTTTCCCCACTTGTCCTGGTCAATTTAATCATCATACACTTCCTTATTTAACATTCTTATTATTTCTCAGGCTGAAACCAAAAAAGATTTCAGCCTGAAAGTTTAATTTAAATTATCTTTTTAAATTAACTAATTCCTGCAGCATTTCATCTGAGGTTGTAATTAATTTTGAACTTGCCTGAAAACCTCTTTGAGCAGTGATCATATTTGTAAACTCCTGTGATAGGTTGGCATTAGACATTTCTAAGGTTGCTGGTGCTAAAGAACCAGCACCACCTTCCATAGGCATCCCAACATTTGCTACACCTGAGTTTGGAGATTCAACAAATAACCCATCTTTTCTAGTCAACCCCGATGGGTTTTCAAATTGTGCTAATGCAATACGGTCAACTACCTGAGTCAAGCCATTATCGTAAGAACCAATTACATCACCATTTTCAGCAAAAGAAAAGGATTCTAAGCTTCCCATAGCTACACCATCCATTTCACCAAACTTAATATCTGAACCTCCACCCAATTGAGTTAATTTTGTAAAATCCAAATTGATTGTAGCTGGTGCAGCACCATCTATTGAAGCGATAGATAAGCCTACTTCAGAACCACTATCTAATGCTCCATCTTGATAAAATGAAATAGTATGATCTCCAGTTGGTGATGTACCAACTAAAGTCTTATCTCCATCAATTTTTATACTATCTTCAACTACAGTCCACTGATTATCAGTAGTGCTTTTTTTAAATGCTATTTCTAAAGTATGAGAAACACCTTTAGAATCAATATAGTCTGAGCTGATTGTTTTAGTTTTACCATCCTCAGTCTCACTACTTAAATTACCTTCAATATCCATATAAGTTGTTGGTTCTGGTAATATAGTTTTATCTAACTGAATTTCACCACTCTCTCCCAGTACTTTTAAACCTGAAATACCAGAATATAAGTTACCCTGAGCATCAAAATTAAAATTACCTGCTCTAGTGTAATACTTTTGATCTCCATCCTGTAAAACAAAAAATCCATCCCCCTGGATTGCAACATCAGAGGTTTTCCCAGTTGACTGCAGATTTCCGGAAGACATATCATTATCTATACTTCCTAATCCCACACCAAGTCCTATCTGCTGTGGATTTGTTCCCGCTCTATTTTCAGAAGGTCTTGAAGCCCCTTTCAAAGTCTGACTTAACATTTCCTTAAAAGTAACACGACTGCTTTTAAAACCAATTGTATTTACATTTGCAATATTATTACCTGTTACATCCATCATCTGCTGGTGGG
This sequence comes from Halanaerobium congolense, assembly GCF_004366375.1. Classification (GTDB taxonomy): domain Bacteria; phylum Bacillota; class Halanaerobiia; order Halanaerobiales; family Halanaerobiaceae; genus Halanaerobium; species Halanaerobium congolense. Next base: position 20,868 of record NZ_SOEF01000034.1, on the reverse strand, counting down.
TATTCAATCCTGACACACCGGCATACATCGATCTTAACATATAATTTTTCCTCCTTCAGTATTTATCGGAGTCCTACTGTTATCGACAGCAGAACAGAGCTCCCTGAAAAAGGTCCAGCTCATATCCGATTTAAGCTAATTCTATAATTTTTAGCTTAAGTCTTTCAATTTTATATCCCATCATCTTTAATTAATATTTTAGAACATTATATAGATATCTTTATTTCATAAATACAGCACTATCTATATTAGTAAAAACATTATCATCCATACTTGCCTCATCTACAGCTGTAACTACAGTATTATTCTCTACACTAACTATATAGGCTACATCATTAACCATTACCAGTGAATCTCTTGCTCCTTTATCTCTAGCCTTTTCCACTCCTGTACTTAACTTATCGAGTTCTGTTTTGGAAACTGGAATAGCACGAGACTTAATTCTTTTTTGAGCATGTTTGGAAAAAGAAAGTTCATTTTTTCCATTCATCTTCTCCCCTAAAATATCTTTAAAAGAAGGAGAATTCGGATTTTTATTCTTTTGGGCAGCTTTATTCTGCTGCTCTGTTCTTTTTAGAGGCTGTATTGGTTGATTTATCTTTAATCTGTTATCCATTTAAAACACCTCTTTTTATAATTCTTCAGCTTCAATATTCTTAACCTGAGTAATATTGCTAATATCTATTTCAGAGCCAGTATCCAGCACTGCTAAGACTTTATCCTTAGAAGATTTTACAGCATTAACAATACCTTCTAATTTTACACCTTCTACGTTAGCAGTAATCTCTTTACCAATTAAGCTGCTATTATCAATTACCTGATTAGAACTTAATTTATCTTCCAGCAGTGAGTAAAGTTTTTCAGTTTTTTCTAGAGAAGTAAACTCAGCCATTTGAGAAATAAAATCACGATCTTCCATTGGATTTAAAGGATCTTGATTCTGCAGCTGGGTTATTAGAATCTTAAAAAAAGCATCCTGACCCAATCCATCATTCGCCTCAAGCGATTTTCTCTGAATTTCCTGCTGATACTGTGTGCTCTGCGTAGAACTTACATTATATATATCTGACATATAACTACCTCCTTTAGACAATCAAATTAAGCTTCCCTTTCGAAAAGGCAGCTCTATTGATTATTTCCTGCTGTCTCATAACTATATTTTCTCTATCTAAACTGCTGTTCCTTAATCCTCTTTCTACATAATATTGTCCCTGGAAAAACTGACGTTGTTCATATTCCTGATTCTGACCGGTCTCACCATCACTAAAAGCAGAGTTTTGATCATTTAAGTTAAAATCATTCTGCTGTTCAACCTGACGAGGTCCTGCCTTAGCAGTTTCAATTTTAAACTGTTCAATATTAATTCCCTGTTTAATCAGATCAGATTTTATTTCTTTCATACTGCTTTCTAATTGAGTCTGAACCAGCTTGTTTTCCACCAACATCCTGGCATCAATTTTACCTTCATTTAAATTAAGTCTAACCTCAATTTTACCAAGTGATTCAGGTTTTAGCTCAATATTCATTTCGTTTTTAGCAGCTGAAAACTCTCCTTTAAACTGCTGCACAAATTGCTCTTTTACCGGTAATTCACCTTTAAGTTGATTGTTATTCAAAGCAAAACTATTAGTCTTATCACCAGCATTGAGTTCAGTATTTAATGAAGAATCAGCTCCAGAAAAATTAAAATCAATAATCTTCTTTTCAGCAGCATTATCTCCTTTAGCAGTTTCTAAAACCACTTTAGAATTAAATTCTGAAACTTCTTTTTGCTCTGTTAAATTAAACAGCTTAGATTCCTGTTCAACTTTTGAATTATTATGGGTAGTATTTTTTTCAGCACTTTCCTGACGCAGAGTGTTATCAGCCAGATTTCTCTGCTCGAAATCAATCTTCTGACTCAATTTATTTTGATCAGAGTTAGTAAAATCAACATTCTTTTTTTCTGTTTTACCAGCAATTTCAGCTGCTGCAGTTTTTTCAGAAATTTGAATTTGCTCCCTGTTTTCTAAAGAAGCTAATTCATCAGTTTTCGGTTCTGCTTGGTTCTGAAACTTAAAGTAATCAGCAAATTTTTCTCCAAAAGCTTGATTATCAGACAATATATTTTTTTCTGTCTCAACTTCTTTTGGGAGGTTAAGTAGTGAAGCAAGCTGATCATTGTTAGCTAAATTAACTCCAGAGCTTGAAATCATGTTTTCTAAATCAGAAATTAATGTCTTTAAATTAGCAGTACTTAGCTGTGAAAATTCTAATTCAAATCCATCAGCTTTCGAAAGCAGATCACCTCCGGCAGCTTCTAAAAATTCAGCCTCTTTAAATTGGGAATTCAACTTCTGCCAATCAACATCACCTAAATTCAGCTGAGCTAACTGGGTAAATGCTTCTTCAGCAGTTTCCTGCAGCATTTTTCTAATATCTTTTCCAGAAGATGATTCATTCTTTTTTGAAAGGTCTTTTTCGGAGCCAACAGCTTTGTTTGATAACCTCTCAGAATCAGATGAACTTTTAATTTCTTTAGACTTTTCCTTGAAAGCAAAATTATCATCTCTTTTTTGAACTGCTTTCATTTTTTCAGCAAAAGAACTTTGAGAGTAGTTTTCATGACTCAGCTTTCTACTTTTTTTTGGCTCTGCCTGCTGTTGGAATTTGTACTGATTCAATGCAATTATTTGATTCAATTTCTCACCCCCTTTCAATGCTTATCTTTAACTTTTATTTATCTATTTCTATCTAATTTAAAATCTCATTTTTTTATTAGCTAGGAAATTATACCTAATGGTTTGTTGTGGATAATATTTATAGTTTCATAATTTCCGCTATCAACAAAATTTAACCTTACTATATTACAGATTGTTCGAAGGACATTTTGTTCCTTTGGTTTTTAAGTTATTTATTTTTTTAATCATTACTGACTTAATAAACTCATAATCTCTGCTGCTTTATCCTGAGATAAAGACTCAATTACTGCTGCTGCCTGTTCCTCTTTTAATCGAGAAAGAATCTCTACAGCCAGTTCCTGCTCCATCTGCATAATCACAGCTGCAGCTGCTTCTGGCTCCATTCGACGGTATATTTTAGTAACTTTTTCGTATTTTGCTTCTGTATTTTCTCTATCAGTCAGCAGTTCATTATAGTCATTCTGAATTCCAGCAATCCTTTGGTCTCGCTCATCAAGTTCTGCTTCTAAATTCTGAACCCGAGCTTCTAGTTCAGTAATTTTTGTCTCTTTAGCTTTAATTGTCTGCTGAAGTTTCTGATTTTCATTTTCCAATTGAGTCATTTCAGCTCGACTGACTAAATAGTTATTAATAAAAGGAATTTTCGAAGCTATATTATAGGCTGCAGTCTTAACATCAATTACTCCCAATGCATTAAGTGACCAGCTAAGCATTGTGAAAAGAACTAAAAATAATATTAGAAAATATATGAATTTTTTCATCTATTTTATCTACCACCTGTACCATAGTGTCTGCCGAGTTCATCTAGTTCCTTTTGCTCAGCTGCTAAAAATTCTTTAAAGAATTTTTTGCTTTCTTTTTCTTTTAATTTTTCTAAAGTTTTTCTTTCTTTCTTTTTTTCCATCATATATTCAAACTGTTTTTTTACAGCTTCGGCCTTTTCAGCCTTTTTTTCTTCAATCTTTATTTTAACAATCCTTAATCTTTTTAGATAATCTCTCATTTCAATATGAGAGTTAATATTATGATTATCTGTCCTTAAATTATCAAAAACCTCTTCTTTTTCAAGCTCTAATTCTTTAATTTGCTGGTTTATCTCATTTAACTCTTTTTTTAAATGTAGATACTTGTTTTCAGCCTGTTCTTCTTCTTTATTTCTTAAAGATAAAATTTTTTCAAATTTAAATTTATATCCAGTCATTTATCTCATCCTAGTTTGATGCTATTTTCTTTAAGCGGCTAACACTATCCTGATAATTTGCTTTTTCTTCTATATCCTGTCTTAAAAAAGAGTTAATCTGCCCGATTTTCTCTATTGCTTTATCCACTTCCGGATTTGATCCTTTTTCATAAGCTCCAATATTAATTAGATCTTCAGATTTATTATAAGCAGCAAGCCACTGCTGTACCTGTTCAGCAGCTTTCAGGTGATCTTTATCTACCAGGTCATTCATAATTCTGCTGACACTACTTAAAACATCAACTGCTGGATAATGGCCTGATTCAGCCAGCTCTCTAGATAAAGAAATATGTCCATCTAAAATACCTCGAACGGTATCTGATACCGGTTCATTAAAGTCATCACCTTCAACTAAGACTGTATAAAGAGCTGTTATAGATCCCAAATCATTTGTGCCAGTTCTCTCTAAAAGTTTAGGTAGTTCAGCAAAAACAGATGGAGGATAACCTCTAGTAGCTGGAGGCTCACCGATAGCAAGTCCCACCTCTCTTAAGGCCATAGCCACCCGAGTTACAGAATCCATCATCAAAAGCACGTCTTCACTCTGATCGCGAAAATACTCAGCAATAGCAGTTGCTATATTAGCAGCCTTAACTCTTAAAAGAGCTGGTTGGTCAGAAGTTGCTACAACAACTATTGAACGTTTTAAACCCTCTTCACCAAGGTCTTTTTCGATAAAATCTCTAACCTCACGCCCTCTCTCTCCAACAAGAGCAATTACATTAATATCAGCATTTGTATTACGAGCAGCCATTCCAAGCAGTGTTGATTTACCAACACCACTACCGGCAAATATACCAAGACGCTGCCCTTTGCCACATGTTAAAAATCCATCAATACATCTAACACCTAAAGAAAGAGGCTGTTTAATCCGGCGCCGCTTGAGTGGATCTGGTGGCCGGCGATTAACCTCAACAGCTGTACCTAAATTTTGATAGCTGCCATTAAGAACATTTCCACTTCCATCGATAATTTTACCGAGTAGATGCTCTCCTACATTTATTTTGAGTTTTTCGCCTGTGGCAACTACTCTAGCTCCAGGTTTTATACCTTCCATCTCACCAATAGGCATCATCAGAATTTTATTATCATCAAAACCAACAACTTCTGCCTTAATATCACCCTGATCGCTTTTGATTAAACAAATCTCGCCGATTGATGCATGAGGACCGATCGATTCGATTACAAGTCCAATAACCCTGTTTATATGGCCAAAATTTCTAGTTGTATCGATCTGATTAAGTTTTTGTTCAAGTTTATCCATATCTAAATCAAACACTGTCCTCAACCTCTTTTAAAAGTTCTTCTCTAATCAGCTCAATTTTATGCGAAATACTTCCTTCTTTTCCACCCAGACTGCTTTCTACGATACAATCACCTTTTTCAAGTTCAAAATCCCCCTTAAAGTTTAGATTCTTTTCTTCAAGGCGAGAATAAAGGTTATTTTGTTCTAAATAAGGTATTAAATCAGGATGGATTCGGACCGTTATATTATTATGACTCTCATCAATCTTTGAGAGCATCTCAGAAACAATATTATTAATAATTTCAGGTTCTTGCTCCAACTTCACATCAATAATTATAGATGCAATTTTTACAGAAAAATTTATAATATTTTTTTGAGCTTCAACTGTCTTCTTTTTCATTTCTGCTTTAAAAGAATTAGCAGTTAAAAGTAGTTCATTTACAGCTTTGTCAATTTTGTTTTGAGCTGTTTTTATCGCTTCAGCTTCAGCTTCTTTTTTTATTTTGGAAAAAATTTCCTCTTTTTGTAATTCTATTTCTTCCTTTTCTCTTTGCGCAGATTCAATAATTTCTGCAGCCTTTATTTCTGCTTCAGTTATAATCTGTTCTGCTTCGGCATCTGCCTTTTTCCTTTGCTGTTTAATTAAAGTTTTTTTTTGTTTATTTTTCTGCTCACTATTTTTTTTATTCTTTGAGTTATCATCCTGACCATCTTTTTGTTCAGCTGTGGATTCAAGAGAAAAAGATTTTTTGTGGTTTTTTATTTTATACTTACCTATAATTTGAGAAGCTTTAATAATCTTAGACAATTACTTCACCCTCCCCACCTCTAGCAATTACAATTTCTCCACTTTCTTCTAATTCTCTAATCACATTAACAATCCTTTGCTGTGCATCTTCTACCTCTCTAATACGTACAGGTCCCATAAATTCTATATCTTCTTCTAGCATTTCTGCTGCTCGCTGAGACATATTGCTCTTAATGATATTTCCAACCTCATCACTGGCTGTTTTTAGAGCCAGAGCAAGATCATGTGTTTCAACCTGACGCAGTACAAGCTGAACAGCTCTATCAGTAAGAAGTACAATATCTTCGAAAACAAACATTCTCTTCTTAATTTCTTCTACTAATTCAGGATCATCTTCTTCTAATTTATCAAGGATATTTTTTTCTGTTCCTCTGTCAACCTGATTTAAAACATCAACAATTGACTGGATCCCTCCTGCACGAGCATATTCATTACTGGCAACAGCAGACAATTTCTTATCTAAGACGCTTTCTACTTCTTTGATAATTTCTGGAGAAGTTCTATCCATCATAGCAATTCTTTTTGCTACCTCACTCTGAACATCAGTAGACAGCATCGAAATAACTTGAGAAGCTTGAGCAGGATCAATATAGGCTAAAATTAAAGCTATTGTCTGTGGATGTTCCCCCTGAATAAAATTTAATAATTGGGCAGGATCAGATTTACGGATAGAATCAAATGGTCTTACCTGTAGAGTTGCAGTCAAACGATTAATAATTTCCTTAGTTTTCTCAGGACCAAAAGATTTTTCCAAGATTTTTTTGGCATAATTAATACCACCAGAATTAATATAGCTATTCGCCTGCTGTAGATTAATAAATTCCTGCTGAATTTCCTTCTTTAAACTAGGATCTATTTTATTTTGATTGGCAATTTCTAAGGTCAATTTCTCTACTTCATCATCATCTAAATGTTTAAATATATCAGAAGAAATTTCCGGCCCTAATGATATTAAAAGTATTGCTGCTTTTTCTTTACCTGTAAGTTCATCTCTCATGATAAATCCCTTTCAATTTTTAACATTTATTATTCATCCAATAACCAACTGCGGATTAATTTTGCTGCATTTTCTGGATCTGAATGAATCATTTGTTCTAACTCTCGTTTCATATGAGCTTCTTTTCTCTGTTCGCGATCTGGTTGGAATAATGATTCTAATTCATCTTCATTGTCCTCAACTGACATATCTAAATTTGTCCCTGATTGCGTCTGAATACCATTTCTTCTGACCAAATAAATAATTAGACCTGCACTTATTAATAAAACAAATGCAATCAGAGCCCCATAGATATACATTCTTCGCCTTTCTGCCGCTGCCTGACTTTCTCTTGCAGCCTCGGCTTCTTCCTGTAATGAGTTATCGAAGTTAACTGCAGCAATATTTAAAATATCTCCCCGATCCTGATCATAGCCAATAGCCGCAGCTACTGCTGATCTAATCTGAGCAAGCCTTTCCTCATCTGTTGTTTGATCAACCATTACTGAAACCGAAAGTTTTTCAACATTCCCTGGTGCATAAACATGCTGTTCTATTCGTTCATTTATTTCATAATTTGTTATTCTATTTTCACTTTCATAAGTTTCAGACTCTGCCTCAGCTCCTGCCTGATACTGAGGAATATTTGTATCAGTTCCCGGCACTCCTTGAGCACCCGAGCTTCCCTGCTGGCTTTGTGTTGAAACTTCTTCGCTTCTGACTATTCCATTTTCATCCACAATCGGAGTATATGTTTTGCTTTCAGCCTGTCTTTGATCAAAATTTAGATCAGCATAAACTTCTACTACAAAATTGTTCGGACCTAAAACTCTGGTCAAAAGTGAGTTTAAATCATTTTTTAAAGAGGCTTCAAATTCCTTGCGAAATACAAAATTTTGAGGATTAACACCTTCACCAGCTGCAGAATTATTATTTGAAAGCAAATTCCCGTTAGTATCAACAATAGTAACTTCTTCCAAGGGTAAATCCTGTACACCACTGGCAACTAAATTGCGAACTGCTTCTATTTGAGATTGACTCATCCTAAAACCTGGCTCTAACTCGACTAAAACTGAAGCAGTTGCAGATCTTTCTTCGGCTAAAAAAAGACTTTCCTGGGGAGGTGTAATTTGAACTTTAGAATAACTAATACCAGAAATGGATTGAACTGAACGACCTAATTCCCCTCCCAAAGCCCTGTAATAATTTACCTTTCTTTCAAATTCTGTTGTCCCAAAACTACTCTGATCAAAAATTTCAAATCCTACTACACCCTGGTCAGGCAAACCAGCAGCTGCCAGATTTAGGCGAAGTCTATAAATATCATCTTCTGGAACTAAAATGGTATTACCCTGTCCACCTAATTTATATTTAACACCATTTTCCTCTAATCTTTCAACAATCGCGGCTGAATCAGAGGTACTTAAATCCGCATATAGTGGCTGGTAATTAACAGAACTTCCTCTAAAAATCAAGTAAGCAAAAACTAAGGACATTAAAACAGTCAGCAATATAATTAAGAGTTGAATAGTTTTATTCAATTTTTTCCATAAGGTGCTGAGTTCTTCCTTATATTTTGCAAAGATCTCCGCCATCATAAAACCTCTTTCTAAATTATTAATCACTTTACTAATTATTTTATTAATTATTTTATTAATTACTTTAATGATTTATATTATTTGTGTATTTTAGAACAAAAAACAGGACAATTCTAATTTAATAAGATACTAAACCTGAAGCCGCATTATCTCTTTATATGCATCAATAGCTTTAGACTGAACTGCCGTTGTTAAATTAACAGCTATTTTAGCTTTTTCGGCCGCTATCATTACCTGATGAATATTATCAGTTTTTCCAACTGCAAAATCGGCTGTCATTTCTTGCGAATTTTTTTGCAGTTCATTTACTTCAACTAACTTTTCTTGAAAAAATTCAGAAAAATTTTTATTTTTTGGTGCCTGAGCTGCTTCATTTTGCTCAAGCTTAAAATTATTTGCTATCTTAATCGGATTAATAATATTATTCACTGTTTTCACCTCTTTTTAAAGCTTAAGTACTAATATTTAAAGCACTATTTGCCATGCTTTTATAATTAGAGATTGCCTGAACATTAGCTTCATAACTCCTACTAGCATCAATCATGTTAACCATTTCAGTCATCACACTAACATTTGGTAATTCTAAATATCCATTTTCATCAGCATCAGGATGATCTGGTCTGTACTCTACCCTAAAAGGAGAAGGATCTTCCTCAATTGCACTTACCTCAACTCCTGCCTTCGAATCACTGTTACTCCTTTTAGCAGAATTTAATCGAATAAATTCATTATTAAATTTTTCCCTAAATACTGCAACTTTTCTTCTGTAAGTATTCCCATCTTGAGCACGAGTAGTCTCTGCATTAGCTATATTACTGGAAATAAGATCCATCCTCAATCTCTGAGCTGTTAATCCAGAAGCACTGATATCAATTCCTTTAAACACTTTTATTTACCTCCCTGATTTATTACTTGATTTAAATTCGAAAAATGACCTGCCGCACGACGGGTCATCACATTATAATATATACTATTTTTAGCCATTTCTGCCATTTCATGGTCGATATCTACATTGTTTTGATCATTTCGGAAACTAAGGTTATTTTTGGAATTTAAAGTCTGGGAAGTATATTCTTTGCGAAAAGGAATATGTTTTTCATTAGTAGTTTTAATTGAAATACTTTTAGAATTTTCACTGTCTATTTTTTTGGACAAGATTGACTTAAAATCAATATCCTGCCGTTTATAATTAGGTGTACCGATATTAGCTATATTATTAGAAATTAATTCACTACGTTTGACTGATCCATCAAGAGCACTTTTAATGATTGACAAATAGTTATTGATTTTTCCCACCCCCTAAATCAAAATATATAAAATTGGCCTTTAGTTTTCTAAAGGCCGCAGATAAATTAATTAAATTAGACTTCAAACTATAGTATCAGAAAACTATAATAAAGTCACTATTTATTCTAATTATTATGCAACCTGGCAGTCATAACAATAATTATTGTTTTAGACCCACAGTTTTGCGCCATTGTCTTTCAACAATTTAGCCAATATTATTTATTTTAAATGAATTATAGCAATTTTTCTAAAGATTCCATTACTCTATCTTTTTTAAATGGTTTTACAATAAAATCTTTTGCTCCCATTTCAATTGCCTGAATAACAATTTTTTGTTGTCCCATTGCACTGCAAACAACTATTTTTGCAGATGGGTCAATATCCTGAATTGCTTTTATTGCTTCTAAACCATCCATAACCGGCATTGTAATATCCATAGTGACAATATCAGGCTTTAATTCCTGATAAAGTTCAATAGCTTCTTTGCCATTTTCTGCTTCACCAGCAATTTCAAAATCATCTTTAAGAATATTTTTTAGATTTAAACGCATAAAAGCAGCATCGTCTACTATTAAAACTGAATTCATATAAGGTTTACCTCCTAGTAATTCTCTGCACTGCTATTGTTAATAATAACAGATAATTTTTTTATTTACAAGACAAATTTATTAATTAATTTTTAAATTGTGATGTTTTCTTTATTAAAGGCAGTTACTCTAACTTTACCATCAGTGAGATGAAAATACATTGAGCGTCCATAATCTTTTGCCAGATCTGAACCAACAATTCTTATCTTTTGATTTTTTAGTACCTCTTTTACTGCTTCAATATTTTTTTTGCCTATCTGCATTACAGACTGACCACCTTCTGTCTTAAACATCCCTGCCCCTCCCACAATTTTTGCTTTTAATCTTCTTCTTTTAGCTCCTTTTTCAATCATTTTTTCTAAAAGAAATGGAACAGCAGTATCTGCATATTTTGCTTCCGCTTTTTTCTTCCCTTTACTTTTGGGAAGCATAACATGAGCAAGTCCTCCTATTTTAGTAAAATCATCATAAAGTGCTACTCCTATGCAGGAACCAAGACCTAAAATAACAAGCTGAGAATCTTCCTGTTCTACTGCCCAGTCACCCATTTTAACTATTGTTTTTCTTTCTTCTTTTTGCTCCACACTAATCAAGGTTATCACCCATCAAATGCTGGAAAAAAATATCAATTGATTCTTCTTCGGGAATGAAAAAATAATATAATTCCAACTTTTCGTCAGAAATAATAAATTCAGTTTCTAATAAAATTATCTCATCATCACTTTGATTAAAATCTATAACTGAACTACTGAGCACAGCACCCGCCATATCATATGCTACTGCAGGCAATCCCTGGCTTAAATTTAAATTACTGAAAATATTTATTGCTTTTAAGTAGGCACCACTCAAAATATTACCGAGTTCTCTTAAGGCAGAATTTTGAATCTCATCTTCAGGCAATTCACCTTCTCTAAACAAAAGATGAAGAACTTTTTCCACCACCTGCATCTCAAGAACCAAAAGTATTTTTCCAGAAATTTCTCCTTCAAAATTAATTAATGTACAAGAAATATAATCTTCCTGGTCTCCTGTGATTTCTGGAAGATCTTCTATCGGCATTAATTCAATTCTCGGCACTGTTATATCAATTTTCTGATCAACCATTGTCGAAAAAGCTGTTGCCGCATTACCCGCACCAATATTTGCTATCTCTTTTAATATATCTTTTTTTTCTTTATCTAAATTCATAACCTGCCCCTTTTATTCGTTAACAACATTATCTTCTAATTCTTGAATTTGATTCATCTCTTCTCTAGTTAAGACACTTTCCAAATCAAGAATCATCAGCAATTCTTCCTCTTCAGTCCTACCAACACCCGCTATGTATTCACGATCTATCTTTTGCGCAAGTGAAGGTAAATTTTCAATTTCTTCTCCATTTAATTCTTTGATTTGTTTTACTTCTTCAACCATCATTCCTGCTGTTAGATTTTCTAATTCTACAATAATGATTATTCTATTCTTATCTTGAGAAGCTTCTTTGTTATTGTTTTGAGAAGTTTCTTCTTTTTTTATATTTAATCTAAGCTGTAAATCTATAACAGGAACCACCATACCACGCAAGTCTATAAGTCCCGCAATATACTCAGGACTTTCTGGTACTAAAGTCAGTTCTTTACATGATAAAATTTCTCTGGTTTGTTTTATGTTAACCCCAAATTGCTTTCCAGCAAGAGTAAATATAATATATTTTTGTTGTTCGTTCCTTTTCTTAGAATTCTTTAACTGCAAAATAATTCACCTCCAAATTTTCTATATAATATTTTAAGCAAAAAGTGTTTTTTCTAAGTCAAGAAGAATTAACAAAGGCTTGTTATCCCGAGCCCAAACACCTCTTAGGTAATCTTCTCTTATACCCTTTTCAAGTTCAGGAGGTGGGGCTATTTTTTCTTCTTCAACCCAGGTAATACCTTCTATATGATCGACTTGAATACCTAAAAGCTGTTCTTCACTTTCGACAGTTATTATTCTCTGCTCAGATTCTGCAAATAAATGCTTATCAATATGCTCTTCGATTCCAAAACGGCGGCTAAGCTCAATCACCGGCACAATTATACCTCTCAGATTAATTACTCCAACAACATAATCGGCTGTGTTTGGTACTTCTGTAATCTTAGCCTCTTTAATAATTTCTCGTGTTTTATCTATTTTTATTCCATATTGTTCAGCATCAATATTAAATACTACATATTGATTCAAATCAGACTTGCTATCCTGAGCAGCCATTGAACTAGATTTTCCTTTATTTAAGGACATTTTTTCACCTCTTTAAGAAATTTTAAATTCATTAACCAACTCTTTTAACTCTACTGTCATTTCTGTCAGACTTCCAACTGCATTATTAAGATTATCAACTGCCACAGATTGTTTCTGTACTGATTCTGAAATTTGGTCACTATTTACTGCCTGTTCTTCAGTTACTCTTGAAATATCTTTGCTTCCTCGGTTAAGCTCATCAACAGCTTCAGCAGTATTTTTAACCTGAGTCACAACATCTTTTATCTTATCTGTTATATGATTAAAAGATTTCCCAGTGCTTGCTACCGAATCCGCTCCCTCCTTAATCTGAGAGTTTGTATTATTAATTACTTTAACGGCATCCTTAATTTCCTCTTGTAAGTTACTTACAAGATTTTTTATTTCATTAGTTGAACCTTTTGTTTCTTCGGCTAAATCTCTAATCTCATCAGCAACAACAGCAAAACCTCTTCCTGCATCCCCAGCTCTCGCTGCCTCTATTGCAGCATTTAAAGCAAGTAGATTAGTCTGTTCTGCTATAGCAGAAATCATATTTACAATTCCATTTATCTGACCAGCAGAAGCATTTAAATTGTTGATTTTATCTATTGATTCTGCTGAAACATTTAGAATATTTTCCATTTCTTTTTCTGTTTTTTGCATTTCTAAGAGACCATTTTCAGCAAGCTCATTTACCTCATCAGTATATTCAGTTATACCCTGAACATTTTCATTAATATTTGAGCTAGTTGAAGCAAATTCTTGAGCTGATGCAGCTACCTCTTCAATGGAAGCAGAAAACTCTTCAATTGAAGCTGCAACACTGTCGACTGCAGAACTAGTTTCAGCTGCAGTTACTTTTAAATCAGCACCTGTTTTTTCAGTTTTAACTGCAGAACTGCTGATATTATCAATTAGCTTCTTAATATTATCTACCATTTTATTAAAGTCAGCTGCAAGTTCTCCAATTTCATCATTATTTTCGACTTCAGCTTTTTTAGTTAGGTCTCCATTAGCTATAAAATTCACGGTGTTTCGAAGCTCTATAATTGGTTTAGAAATATAATCTGCAAGATAATAAGCAACTGCTGTACCAATTAAAACTGCAATTATCCCAATAATTAAACTGATATAACGAAGTCTAATTAATGGGCTCAAAACATTTTGGTTGTTAGCTTTAATCCCAATTGACCAGTCAGCATTATTTAAAGGAGCATAAGCTACTCCACTATCAATTCCCATCAGATTATAAAATTCTATCTGGCTTAAGTCGTTTTGCATATTATTAAAAAGCTGAGCCACTTCTTCTCCACCATCTCTTAATAGCTGCTGGTTACCGATATATTTTTCATCTTCATATGCTAGAAGATAATTATCCTGATTAATAATAAAACCATGACCGCTGCCGTTAATGTTTAAATTAGCGGCAAATTCATTCAATTTATTAAGAGTAATTGTACCTCCAAAAAATGTTGCAAGTTTTTCCTCAACAAAATAAGGTTCAATAATCATAATAACTTCTTTAGACCCACCAGGCTGAGTTAAAGGGTTACTGATAAATATTTCTTTACTCTCTAAAGCCTGCTTAAAGACCGGATTATCAGAAAAGTCTATATCTTCTTCGGTGCTGGTTATGCTCATTACTCCCTCAAGATCCAAAATAAACATTGAATTAAGGTATTCATTGTTTTTAACTATATTTTTAAAACGTGCATTATTTCCCACCTTATAATAAAGTTCTCTTGCTAAACTTGTAGGCAGATTAACCCTTGTATCAAACCAGGCATGGTCAACATTTTCAACTGCATTCATACCCTGATCAATTACCATATCTAATTGGGCAGCACTACTTTGTATTTTATCAAGAGCAGAGCTATAGATGCTTTCTTCTAAAATATTTTTAGTTTGAAAATATGTAATAGTTGTAGAAAGAGCAATTAATATTAAAACAAGAAGACTTATTATTATAATAAGCTTTGTTTTTATACTCTGCCAGTTTATTTTTTTAATATCAAATTCCATTTAAAATTTCCTCCAATATTTATATTTATTTACTAACAACATCTCTGACATCAATAATTAAAGCAACATCACCATCACCAATTATAGTAGCACCACTGATATATCTGGTATCCTGCAGATATTTTCCAAGAGATTTAATTACAATTTCTTGCTGATTTAACAGCTGTTCTACAACTAAGCCAACTTTTCTTTCTCCACTTTTTAAAATAACGACAGAAAGATCTTTGGCTGAGTTTTTAAAAGTTTTCTGCTTTTCATTTCCAAAGATAGAGGCTGCTGAAACAATCGGAATTGTTGTTTCTCTTAATACTATTACATCCATACCTCTAATTTTTTTGATATTCTGAGGCTCAATTGTTAGAGTTTCACTAACTGAATTTAACGGAATTGCAAAAATATCGCCGAGAATCTTTACCATTAAGGCTTGCGAAATAGCCAGTGTTAGGGGTAAAGTTATCTTAAAAGTACTTCCCTTTCCTGGTTCTGAATTAATACTGATTTGACCGTCAAGTTTTTTGACAGTACTACGGACAATATCCATTCCAACACCTCTACCGGAAACATCTGTTATTTCCTGAGCTGTACTAAAGCCGGGATGAAAAATAAAATCTAGTATATCTCTTTTTTCCATCTGTTGAATTTCTTCCTCTTCCACAATTCCTTTGGCAACTGCCTTTTTAGAAATTGCTGCCGCTTCTATACCTGCACCATCATCTTTAACTTCAATAATAATTTCGCTTCCTTTTTGATAGGCAGTTAACTCAATCTGGCCTTCTTCATCTTTACCATTTGCTTTTCTTTGAGCCGGTTTTTCTATTCCATGATCAATAGCATTTCTAAGCAAATGAGTTAGAGGATCAGCTAATTCATCAATAATTGAACGATCAAGCTCGGTTTCCTGGCCTGTCATTACAAAATTAATTTCTTTATTCATTTTATTGCTCAAGTCTCTCATCATTCTTGGAAAGCGGCTGAACATTACCCCAACCGGAACCATTCTAATCTGCATCACTATATGATGTAAATCCATAGTTACCCGATCAAGCTGAGGCATGATTTCTGTAAATTTTGTTTTTTTAATATTAAGCGATTCTAAACGACTTTTGTTAATTAAAAGCTCTCCTACCATATTCATTAAAGTATCAAGTTTAGAAATATCCACTCTAACTGTAGAACTGCTGTTAAAACTGCTTACACCTGTTTTTTTAGAATCAGCTTTTTTAGCTGTGCTTTCTTGATTAATTTCCAGCTGTGAATTTTGAAGTTCTTCTAAATTAATCAAATTAACACTTTGTTGTGCTTCTAATTCTGTTTTAAACTCCTCTGAATCGAGCCAGCTTAAAGCAATTATATTTAATTCGCAAATATCTAATTCTGAGTTTTCAATTTCATCTTTTGTTGGATTAGATTTAAAAAGCTGACCAATTTCATCTAACTTTTTTAAAAGCATAAAAGCTCTTACAGACTTAAATTCTTCTTCAACAATTTCCGCTTTAATCTGATAAACTCTTTCCTTATCCTTTTTCTTATCTAAGAGCGCCTCTTTTTCTGAATCGGTCAAAAAATCTTCTAAATCTTCTGAGCTTTTTTGAGCTTTGCTTTTACTTTCTATGGGGCTATTTTCGGTATAAGCAATAAGTTCAGCTACTAAAACATCAATATCAAAATCTTCAGGTTCTTCCCCACCATTATCTTCCACAGCTTTAACTAAATATTGAATATTGTCTAAAGCCTGAAATAAAAGGTCTATAAATTCGGTTTTGACACTTATTTTTCCCTCTCTGATTTTATCCAGGCTGTTTTCTAATTTATGAGTCAATTCTGTTAAGTTTTCAAAACCCATTGCTGCTGCCATTCCTTTTAAAGAGTGAGCAGCTCTGAATATAGCATCAATTGTTTCTTTATCTTCTGAATTATTTTCCAATGTTAAAATACCATTATTTAAAACTTCTATATATTCTTTGGCTTCGGCAAAAAACATATTTAAATATTCATTGTCCTTCAAAAAAATCCCTCCCCTAGCTTTATTCGTTATTAGTTAAATAAAAAAATAATCTAATTTTTTTTTAGCTCTTTTGATCAAAAAACTTTGCTTCCTGATGACCTCTACTATGATAGCCTTTAATACTTTTTTTACGTCCATATAATTCTAAAAGTTTTGTTTTAATTTCTCCCTTTTTTTGAGTCAGAATTTCCATATTTTCTTGTTGAATTTCTGCAGCCTCAGCTAATAGTTCTTTTAACTTTTTGATATCTGATTTTTGAAGTTTTTTTGTTTCAGCTGATTTGACTGCCGCTTCTTTTTCCTCAATTTCTCTGATTAGATCATTTTTAGCAGCTAATAGTTCTTTTAACTCTTCATAAGCTGCCGCCTGTATATATTTTTTCTCTTCTACTATCTTTTGATTTAATTTTTGATATAAGTTGAGTAATGAAGCCATTTTAACCTCCAATATTAACTCTCTGTTGAGGCTCAGACTTTGATTGATTTAATATTATCTCTTTATAAGCAGAATGAAGTTCCTCCAAAAGAGGAATGATATTTTTTAAATGTTTGGTGTCTTTTTTTAAATTTGCCTGCAGCAGCTCCTGATATATAAAATCATATAATCCCTCTAATCGATCTGCCAGCTGGCCTCCCTTTTCTTTATCTAAAGTCCTTTTAAGTTCTAAAATAATATTCTGTACCTTAATAATATTTTTATGACTCTCTTCAATATTATTAGCTTCTATATTCTGTACTGCCAGTTTAGCAAATTTTAATGATCCCTGATAGAGCATTAATAAAAGTTTGCCTGGGTTGGCTGTATTAATCTGAGTTTTCTTGTACTGTTCCGCGCGATTTTTATTCACAATAATCGCCTCCTTTAATCCTTTGAATCTGAATTGAATTTTAACTGCTGCAGCTTTTTTAAAAGGTTTTTATTTGCAGCTGCTTCTCTGTTTTCTTTTTTCACATCTTCTAATAGTTCTTTTCTTAAAATTTCTATTTCTCTGGGGGCAGTTATTCCCAACTGAACACTGCTATTATCAACCGCAACTACAGTTATTTCTATATCGCTCCCAATTAAAATTTTTTCATTTTCTTTTCTAGTTAAAACCAACATTATTCTGACACCTCTTCTAACTGAGCAGACTGCTGCTCAGCTTCCGCAAAAATCGGATAACGAACGCTTAATTTGTGGTTATCCAGAATAATCTGGCTGCCTAATCTCTCTTTGAGATTGATAATTATTGGAGCTGATAAATTGGCCGTTATATTCTCTATTTTATTCTTTAAAGTAATTATATTCAATACTAAAATTTCCTCGATTGAATTTATTTTTAATTCTTTTTCTTTTTTATCACTTATTTCAAATTCATAATCAGAAATTAAGTTCCTGGGCTCAATTGTAATAAATGCCAGTTCGGGATTCACTATAGACTGCATAATTATAAAAGGTGAATCATCGGCAAAGGGTAGTAAGACAAATTCTCGATATTCCTCAAATCCAGGTAGCCCACCTTTAAAATTTATTATTTGATCTTTCTCAATTTCTATTTTCCCAAAATCTCTTGTCATTAACTCCAATTTTACTGCCCCCTTGTATTTTAAGCTTTAAAATCTATATTTGGCCCTGGTTTGTAGACAATTCTCAGTTCTCTTTCTTCCGTATACATAATTTCAGCGCCAAGATCTGATAATTTGTAGTTTTTAAAATCAGCTAACTTATCACCTGTAGATGCATAAAATCTAACCGCTTCAGCAGCAGCCTTTTTTCCCTGTTGAGCAATGTCTCCAGCTCTATCGGCAAGATTATAAAAACCCATTGCCTTGCGTGAAGGATAACTATCTATTTTTAAAGTTAAATTATTAAGCATAACTTTTAACTCCTCAGTTTTCTTTATTTAAAATATCATAGACTTTTGAGTTATTATAAGAGCTATAAGGTGCATCCTCCCTTAACTGCTGTAAAATCTCTTTTGCTTCTTTAAGTTTATCCTGCTCATCTAAAAGTAAACCTAAATTATATAATGCCTCTTCATAATAATTTGTCTCAGGATAATTATCAATATAAAGCTGATAATAATTCTCAGCTGCCAGATAATTCTGAGTAAGTTGGCTGCTTCTAGCTAAAAGATAAAGGCTTTCTCTTTTTAAATACTCAGCCTCAGAAAATTTATACAACTGCTCAAAAATAGCTGCCGCGTCCTGATAGCGTTGATTTCTAAGTGCCTGAAGTCCAAGATTAAATAACTCCTGTTCTCGATCCTCACTGAAATATTCTTCATAAGTTTCTGCCGAATTCTTTTTAGCTTCATTTTCTTTGATTGTCCTAATCAGATCAAGAGAAATTGGATTTTCAATAGCTTTAAACTTCATTAAATCAAGTTTTAAATCTAAATTATTCAAAGAGTTGAATCCCTCATTCTTGCTCTCCTGTTGGCTCTCCTGATCTGGATTTTGATTTTTATTATTTTCTGCTGCAGCTGATTGCTTCTTAATTTCTTCCTGTTGAACCGTATTATCTAATTGAACTGGCTGTTCTTCACTATTTATATAAAAAATCAAAAAAACTGCTAAAAGTGCTGTTAAAATCAAAGTAGTTTCTTTTTTATATTTAAAGAATTTAAATTTTTCTAAATTAAAACGGCTTAGATCAAATCTATCTAAACTAAAAAACTTATACTTATTTTCTATATTTTCACATTCCATTATATAATCTTTGATATTTTTATTACCGCTGTCTAAATCATAAGCCTGATACAAATATTTTAGTGCTTCCTGGTAATTTTGATCTTCTTTGTATAATAAACCTAAAATTAAATAAGGCTCAATTAGTTCATCATGTTTATTGATAATGGTTTTTAAAAACTCTATTTTTTCACTTTTGCCAACAGTATCATTAAATAATATTTCTTTATATTCCTGACGCAGTTCTAAAAAATCTTTTTTTGTGATTAGTTCTAAATAATCAATCGCCTGATTATTTTTTCTTTTTATAGCTAGACTCTGTCTCCAATAATTTTCAGCTTTATCAAAACGACATTTGAGATAATAACCCAGAGCTAGCAAATTAAGTGCTAAAACATCTTTAGGATTAAACTTAAGGCAAAGTTTTAATTCTTTTACTGCTTCAGTTACATTGTTTTTTTTGAACAGTTCTAAGGCTTTTTGATAGTGAAAATTAGTTCTGTTATTTTTATCCATTAAAGTACCTCACAAGTTTTAATACATTTATATTTAAAATTCAATTCACAATCAATTTGACCAATTTTTAAAAAAATTAGGCTTTCACATTCAAATGATGACCGCGATTGATTCCAGCTGCCTGCTGAACAGCTTCAGTAGTTTCCTGCATTCCTTGCAAAAGTTTACCGACACTTGCTGCATCCTGACCCATTGATTTCTGCATTGACATCATACCTAAGGCCTGCTGTACACTTGCAATTTGACTCTGCATGGCAGAATTTATATTCATTTGCTTCAACTCCTTTTTTTATTTACAATTATAATTTATTATAGCACATTATTTGTGAGGATAAAAGAAAACTGCTGTTTAAAAAGCCTTTTCTGACAATATCATCAGCTCTTATTATTATTGTCGTTTAAAATAGCTATTTTATTAAACACTCTCAGCTTTGATTTAAGGCAATAAAATCAAGAATAATCAAACTTAAACCTATTTACAGGCCTATACAACTCTATTTCAAATTAATTTACAGCTATTTTAAGTTCTTCCGCATATTCTGCTAACTTTTCTGGAGCAGCTTTCTTACTTTTTTCCTCATCTTCCATTTCAGATTGATGAATATAATTACGCTCATCTGTAGACCAGATATAATTTTGGAGCCATTTGGCATAAATTTTGTTGCTGAAAACAAAAAAAGCAACCGCTATCTCCTGTAAGAAGAATAACGATTGCAATAGAGTAGGACCAGCCTTTCAGCTGGGACCCCTCGTCAAACTGCACGTACGGTTCTCCCGTATACAGCTTTCCGTCAGTCGTTGCCCCGTCTTAAGGAATAAGTCTTCGTCGCTGTGTTACCACAGCTGTATATTTTAATCCTCTAGGACAATCTAGTAAGTAGTGAAACGAGTCCCTTCTTCCTGAAAAAGGAATTGGGGATTCTTTTGTTTTGATTCATAACTGCTTTTTTTTCTCTATATATGACCTTAACCACATTCGTATCCATTCATCCAA
>NZ_SOEF01000033.1 GCF_004366375.1 Halanaerobium congolense | reverse complement strand
TGTTCCCATCTCGAACACAAAAGTTAAGTCCTCCAGCGCCTATGGTACTGCATTGGTAACGATGTGGGAGAGTAGGTCGCTGCCGGTCCTTTTTTCCGAAATTTGATGATTATATTAACTGTTAACTGTTGGGGTGTAGCCAAGCGGTAAGGCACTGGGTTTTGGTCTCAGGACGCGTAGGTTCGAATCCTACCGCCCCAGCCATTAATTATAAATTATCATCATTATTTTGGGCCATTAGCTCAGTTGGCAGAGCACCTGACTTTTAATCAGGTTGTCGGAGGTTCGAATCCTCCATGGCTCACCATTTATAGCGCGGGGTAGAGCAGTCTGGTAGCTCGTCAGGCTCATAACCTGGAGGTCATCGGTTCGAATCCGGTCCCCGCAACCATTTTAAATATAATATTTTACTATACATCAGGCAAAAATTACATGGTAATGATGCGGGAGTAGCTCAGTTGGCTAGAGCATCAGCCTTCCAAGCTGAGGGTCGCGAGTTCGAGTCTCGTTTCCCGCTCCATATAACATGGGTCTATAGCTCAGTTGGCTAGAGCATGTGGTTCATACCCACAGTGTCAGAGGTTCAAGTCCTCTTAGACCCACCATTTGTATTCATGGAGAGGTACCCAAGTGGCTGAAGGGGCGGGTTTGCTAAACCTGTAGCAGGGTATTTACTCTGGCGAGGGTTCGAATCCCTCTCTCTCCGCCATTTAATTTATGCCCTCATCGTCTAGGGGTCTAGGACACCAGGTTTTCATCCTGGCGGCAGGGGTTCGAATCCCCTTGAGGGTACCATTTTGCGGGCGAATAGCTCAGTTGGGAGAGCACCTGCCTTACAAGCAGGGGGTCACAGGTTCGAGCCCTGTTTCGCCCACCATTTTAAAAATGAAGTATATTGGTAGACTGGAAGAGATTCCTTTTTTGATATCTTACTTTCTACATCCAAATACGGAGGTGTAGCGTAGCGGTTTAACGCGCCGGCCTGTCAAGCCGGAGATCGCGGGTTCAAATCCCGTCTCCTCCGCCATTTTTTTGCCGATGTAGCTCAGTTGGTAGCAGCGCTTCCATGGTAAGGAAGAGGTCACCGGTTCAACTCCGGTCATCGGCTCCATTAATTAACCAGCCATGGGGATATAGCTCAGCTGGGAGAGCGCTACACTGGCAGTGTAGAGGCCAGGGGTTCGAATCCCCTTATCTCCACCAAAGCTTATTTGTTGGAGAAAAATAAAATATTTTAAGTAATAGAATTAGATTTTCAAAAAATCTTATTTCCTATTTCTTAATTCCTACATTTATTTGGAGGGGTGCCCGAGTGGTTAAAGGGAGCAGACTGTAAATCTGCCGGCGATGCCTACAAAGGTTCAAATCCTTTCCCCTCCACCATTAAATATGCGGGAATAGCTCAGTGGTAGAGCATCACGTTGCCAACGTGAGGGTCGCGAGTTCAAATCTCGTTTCCCGCTCCATTTTTAATATTAATTTTGCACCTTTTCGGTGCTTTTTTTATTTATAGATATATTTTAATTTTCTGATAATTTTTTTTAGCTTTAATAATTAATTTTTTACTGCTATAATAATAGTAATTATATATTAAATTACTATTATTATAGCAGTAATTATATATTAGAATTGAGTAATTCAGTTATAACTGAAAATATAATTAAGAGGTGTTAAATATGCATGAAAAATTGTTTACTCCGGGCCCAACAGAAGTAAGAACAGAATTGTTACAGCAGTTATCAACTGCTCAGATTCATCATAGAACTAAAGAATTTTCTATTATTTATGATGATATTCAAAAAAATTTAAGGAAGCTTCTTTTTACTGATAATCCAGTTCTATTATTTTCTTCTTCTTCTACAGGGGCAATGGAAGCTGCGGTTACAAATGGTGTAAAAAAACGCTGTTTAAATTTTGTTAATGGAGCTTTTTCAGATCGCTGGCATCAGATTACTAAAAAAAATGGTATTGCTTGTGATAAAATTGAGATTTCATGGGATCAGGCAGTAAAACCTGAATTAGTTGAGCAAAAACTACAAACAGGAGCTTATGATGCAATTACTGTTGTTTTGAATGAAACTTCAACCGGATTAATGAATCCAATTAAAAAAATAGGGGAAGTTGTAAAAAAGTTTGATGACGTGTTATTTTTAGTTGATGCAGTTTCTGGAATGGCAGGAACAGAAATTAGGGTTGATGATTGGGGAATTGATATGTGTCTGGCTGGGGTGCAGAAAGCTTTTGCTTTACCTGCTGGATTAACTGTTGCTTCAGTTAGTGAAAAATTATTAAAAAGAGCAGAAACAGTTGATAGTAAGAGTTATTATTTTAATTTGCCACTGCTTTATAAATATCATCAGCGTTCTCAAACCAGAACTACTCCTGCGGGACCTCAAATATTTGCTCTGCAAAAACAGCTTGATTACATTGTTAATGAAGAAGGTATTAAAAATAGATTTGAAAGACACCAAAAAATGGCTGAGTATGTTCAAAATTGGGCTTTGGAGTATTTTGATATTTATGCAGAGGAAGGCTATTGGTCAAATACAGTTACCTGTATTGAAAATAATCGGGGAATTAATGTTGACAGGTTGATTAGTCAACTTGTAGAACAATATAATGTTAGAATTGCAAATGGATATGGTGACTTAAAAAATAAAGCCTTTAGAGTTGGTCACATGGGAGATTTAACTTTGGTTGATATTAAAGGTTTATTATCTGTGATAGAAGATATTTTATCTTTATAAGCTTTAAATGATTATAACTTCAAATTAATTTATCTCATTATTAAGATAGCAGCCATTTTAAAATGGCTGCTATCTTGTATAATCTAAATTTCTAAATAACTTAAATCTTTGACTTTTGTATCTAATTCATCTAGATGAGTTTTAATTTTTTCCATAATATCTTTAGATGGTTTTGAATCAATTTGCATCATCATAATTGCATTTCCACCAATTTTTTTACGTCCAACCTGCATATTTGCAATGTTAATATTTGCTTCACCAAGAGTTGAACCAATTTTTCCAATTACTCCCGGCTTGTCTTGATAACTTACAATAATAAATTCTCCTGATAGATCAAGATCTATTCTTAAACCATTTATTTCAATTAGTCTGAAACCGATAGGTAAATAGGTACCAGCAAGACTGTATTCGTTCATTTCAGTTTTTAGATTAATTTTGATTATATTTTTTAATTCGCCTTCATTTTGAATTTGACTTTCTTTAATTGAAATTTCTCGTTCTTTAGCTACATGCATAGCATTAACTAGATTTATTCTATCATCCAAATTTGGTTCTAAAATGGATTTAACCAGACTTAAAGTCATAGGTTTAAGATTATACTGGTTAACTTCTCCACCGTACTCTATCTCTACAGCTTCAATTCTTTCGTGTCCTTTCCATTTCGCCACAAAATTACCCAATTTTGTTATTAAATTAATATATGGTTTAGCCTGATTAAAATCTTGTGGATCCATTGCAGGAATATTTAAAGGTGATTCTGGTAAATTATTTTTTAACACTGAAATAACTTCTTCTGCTGCAGTAATTGAAACATTATCCATAGCTTCTGTTGTAGTTCCGCCCAAGTGGCAGGTCATTATCACACTGTCTTCAAATTTAAGCAGAGGATTATTACTTGCTTTTACAGGTTCTTCCTCATGAACATCAATTGCTGCTCCTGCTATCTTATTTTTTTCCAAAGCTTCTGCTAAGGCTTTAGTATCTACATTTTGGCCTCTGGCACAATTAATTACACGAGCCCCCGGTTTCATAATTGCAAATTCTTTATGACTTAAAATATGATAAGTTTCATCAGTCAAGGGAGTATGTAATGTAACATAATCTGATTTTTTTAATACTTCTTTAAAAGGAAGTAGAGGAACATTGATTTTTTCTGCTTTTTTTGGTGATAGATAAGGATCATTAGCAATTACTTTCATGCCGAAACTTTGAGCTCTTTTGGCAACTCGACTTCCAATTCTACCAAGTCCAATTATTCCTAAGGTTTTCCCTTTTATTTCTACTCCCATATATTTCTTTCTATCCCAAATATCATTGTGTAGTGCCTGATTAGCTTGAGAAATATTACGGGAAAGAGAAAGCATCATTCCAAGAGTATGTTCAACTGCAGAAATTGTGTTTCCAGTTGGAGTGTTAAAAACAAAAATTCCATTTTTCGTTGCCTCTTCTAAATCAATATTATCATAACCTGTTCCAGCTCTACCAATAACCTTAAGTTTTTTAGCTTTAGTTAAAGCTTCTTTATCTAATTTTGTCATACTTCGAACTATTATTCCATCATAATCAGCAATAATTTCTAAAAATTCTTCGCGGTTTAAGTTCGGATTAAAGTCAACTTTCATGCCTGCATTTTCTAAAACCTCAATACCCTTTTGAGCAATATTGTCACTAACTAGTACTTTGTACACTTATTACCACTCCTTCGCTCTACTTGCTGCTAATTTTTATTAATTATATCTAAAAGAACTTGATAAAGCAAGGTTTAATTCTTTAAAGTGATTAAATATTTAAGATTAACTTAAATTTGTCGAGGTTGCTAAAATATTTCAGACTTGCCGTAGAGACAATTAAAATATATAATGGATAATGAGGAGTGATAAATATGGCGAAGATATTTCCATTTAGAGCGTATAGGTACAATCAAGAAAAGGTAAAAGAATTAGAGAAGGTAGTAACTCAACCCTATGATAAAATTGATAGTCAACAGCAAGATAATTATTACAAAGAGAGTCCTTATAACATTGTTCGATTAATTTTACCTAAAGAAGAAAATCGTTATCAAACTGCAGCAGAAAATTTAGAAGAGTGGATTAAGGATGGAATATTAGTTCGTGACCAAAAGCCTGGAGTTTATATTTATACTCAAGAATATGAGGTAGCTGGAGAAAAAATTACTCGAAAAGGTTTTGTTGCTTTAGGAGAATTAGAAGCTGGTGAAGGTGTTAAAGAACATGAAACAACCATGGAAGGACCAAAAGCTGATCGATTAAAGCTAATCAGGGCAACTGAAGCTAATTTTGGCCATATTTTTATGTTATATTCTGATCCCAAAAATGATATTAATAATTTATTAAGCAAAAGAATGAAAGCTGAGCCATTGATCGAAGTTAAAGATGAAGATCAAAACTTACATAAAATTTGGAAGTTGGAAGATGTTGATTTGATTAGTGAAATAAAAGAAAAAATGATGAACAGGGATTTATATATTGCAGATGGTCATCATCGTTATCAAACAGCTTTAAATTATCAAAAAGAGTGCCTTAAAAAGGGCTGGGCAGCTGATGGTGTGGAAAGTTTTAATCATCGTTTAATGACTTTTATCAATATGGATGATCCTGGCTTAAGGGTCTTACCAACCCATAGATTGGTGTATGGAATAAAAGATTTTAAACTAGATTTGTTTTTGAAAAAAACTGCTGAAAATTTTGAGATTAATAAATTTAAAATAAAAGAAGAAATGTATAATTATTTAGATAAAAATAAAGGCAATAAAGTTTTTGGTTTTAAAGCAAAAGAAGATACTAACTATTATGGTTTTCAATTTGTAAATGAAGAAGCTTTAGCAGAAATTAAAGAAAAATATTCTGATGCATATAATAAATTAGATGTTAGTATTCTGCACAATATTTTATTAGAAAAATATCTCAGCATTGATAAAAAAGCATTAGCTGCTAAATCTAATCTTGATTATATTAGATACCGAGATAAGGCTCTTGCTAAACTTGCTGCAGATAACTATCAGGCAGCATTTATTTTGAATCCGACATCAGTTGAAGAAGTTAAAAAAATTGCTGATCAAGGTGAAAAAATGCCGCAAAAATCTACAGATTTTTATCCAAAACTATTAACGGGTCTAGTTATTAATAAGCTTTCAATTAAAAAATAAATTTATGAATTGGATTTAGTAAAAATTCATTTAGAAAGTTTTGAGGATGAGATTTATGACCGAGTATAAAAAAAACATATTGGTATATCTAGTGGCAGTAATTGTTTTAATTTTAATCGGATTTACTGCTCTTTTTATAGGATCAAGTTATATAAATCCAATAGATGTAGTATCATATATTTTGAGTAACAATCAAATTTCTGCTTCAACAGCAATTATTATTTCTGAAATTAGACTGCCAAGAATTATTTTGGCTTTCATTGTAGGAGCAGGATTGGCTGTGGCAGGATCTGTATTTCAAGCAATCATCAGAAATCCGATGGTGGATCCATATATTATTGGTATATCTGCAGGAGCAGGTACTGGTGTTATGGTGGCTTTATTTTTAGGAATTGAGATTTCTGTTTTAAATTTAAGTTCAATTCCTGTTTTTGCTTTCATAGGAGCTGTTTCAACAGTTTTTATTGTTTATCAGTTGGCTAAAGTTGGTAAAAAACTTCCTGTTTTGACTTTTCTTTTAGCTGGTGTTGCTATGAGTTTTATTTTAAATTCAGTTATGTCTTTTCTAATGGTTCTTAGAACTGAAAATTTACAGCAATTAGTGTACTGGCTAATGGGTAGTTTAGCCGGCTCCTCCTGGTCAGATATACAGATGGTCTTACCATATTTTTTAGCTGCTTTGGCTGTTATAGTTTTTTATTTAAAAGATTTGAATATTTTACTGCTGGGAGAAGAAAGTGCAGCTCACTTAGGTTTGAATGTAGAAAGAACAAAAATTATTTTACTGGGATCAGCTTCTCTTATTACTGCCTCTGTTGTTTCAGTTAGCGGAAGTATTGGATTTATTGGCTTAGTTGTACCCCATATTACAAGGATGATTATTGGACCAGACCATAGAAAACTAATACCTTTAACAGCTCTGTTTGGAGGTGGCTTTTTATTGGTTGCTGATACAGCAGCTAGAACTATAATGGCACCTATGGAGTTACCTGTAGGGATCATAACAGCTTTAGCTGGAGGCCCATACTTTATTCATTTATTACGTAATAAATCTAAAAATATTTGGTGAAAATTATGTTGAAAACAGATAATATCAAATTTAGTTATAATAAAACTAATATTATAAAAGGTATTGATTTAAATATAAAAAAAGGTTCTTTTGTTGGAATTATTGGACCAAATGCTTCAGGAAAATCAACTCTATTAAAGAATATAAGTAAAACTTTAACTGTTGATCAGGGAAAAGTTTATTTGGATAAAAAAGTTTTAAATGATTATAATTCTATGGAGTTAGCAAAAAAAATGGCTGTGGTTCCTCAAAATACTGAAGTTAATTTTAATTTTAATGTTTATGATATTATAATGATGGGGAGGCACCCATATCAAAAAAGGTGGTCAGGTTTAAAGCAGGAAGATAAAAAAATAGTAAAAAACATAATGGAGCTTACTGATACCTTAAAACTAAAAAATAAACTAATTAATGAATTATCTGGAGGAGAAAGACAGCGGGTTATAATTGCCAGAGCTTTAGCCCAGGATCCAGATGTGTTATTATTAGATGAGCCAACGTCGAATTTAGATATAAATTATCAAGGGGAAATTTATGGTTTATTAAAACATTTAAATCAAAAATTCAACTTGACTATTATTACAGTTTCACATGACTTAAATTTGACTGCTCAATATTGTGAAGAATTACTGCTGCTTAAAAATGGAAAAATATTTGCAGCTGGAAATGCCGAAAATGTTTTGACTGAAAAAAATATCAAAAAGGTATACAAGGCAGAAGTTTTAATTAAAATAAACCCTATTTCAGGCAAACCATTTGTAACTTTAATACCTGAAAAAAATGATAAATATAAAAACCAAAAAAATAAAGATTTTAAAGTTCATGTCATTGCAGGTGGAGGAACAGCACAAAAGTTTTTGTATAAACTTGATAATGAAGGGTATCCATTAAGTATAGGAGTTTTAAATATTGGAGATGCTGATTGGCAGGCAGCCAAAGAACTTGGAATTGAAACTGTTGAAGCACCTCCATTTATAGAGATAACTGAAAAAGAAATTAATAAAAATAGAAAATTAATTAAAAAAGCGGACTTAGTTATCTTAAGTGATTTACCCTTTGGTCATGGAAATTTAGCGAATTTAAAAATTTTGCTGGAATTTCCAGAAAAGAAAAAGATTCTTTTTTCTAATTTAAATATAGAAAAAAGGGATTATATTAAAGGAAAAGCGGCAGCAATCTGGAATAAAATAATAATAGAAGATGAAAATGTTATTTTGTTAAAAGAAAAAGATGATTTAATTAAAAAAATAAATGAATTGGAAAACATGGAGATGGAGAGGTAATTATGATAAAGGCTGCAGACTTAGAAAATGAATATTTTTTAGTATTAATTCCTGGAAAAGAACTTGTAGAAACTGCATCACAAGTCCAAAAAATTGTTTCTGAACATTATAATCTTTATCCAGACCAAATATATCCGCAGCTTCATATTACAATTGATAGAATTTATAAGAGAAAAGCAAAAAAAGCTAAAAAAATTTTATTAAAGAAAATTAAAGATTTTGGAAAAATTGAAATAGAAGTAGATAGGTTTAGCTGTATTAAATTTTCAGATCAGCATCAGCTGGTTTTAGAAGTTAATGAAACTGAATCATTAAAGCAATTTTCTGAGTCAGTTCATCAAAGTTTAATTAATGAGGGGATTTCAACTATTGAAAATTATGAAGAGTGGATGTTTCATATTACAATTATTAGTAATATTTTTGCTGAAAATCCAATTCCAATGGACGAGTTAACGGAAATCTGCTTATTTATGGAGGGAATGTCCAGACCGTTATCAGCAGCTGCTGATAAGTTAGAGATCTGGAGACCGACTCTTGATCCAGTAGAAAAAATAATTGCAAGTTTTGATATAAATTAAAAAATTAGATATAATATTTTATATTAATTCAATTTAAATAATAGGAGTGATGATTATGGCAACTGAAATTAAAGCTTTTATCTTTGATCTTGATGGAGTAATAACAGATACGGCCGAATATCATTATAAAAGTTGGCAGAAGCTGGCTGATGAAGAAGACCTTTTTTTTAATCGTGAGATTAACGAAAAATTACGTGGCGTTTCTAGAATGGATTCATTAGACATAATTTTAGATGGCAAAGAACTCCCAGAAAAGATCAAAAAAGAGTGGACAGATAGAAAAAATGCTTATTATCAAAAATATTTAGAAGAAATTACAAAAGAGAATATCCTTGATGATATGGAATCTAAATTAAAAAGACTAAAAAATGATGGTTTTAAAATTGCTGTGGGTTCATCAAGTAGGAATGCAAGGAAAGTTTTAAAACAGCTGCAGATTTATGATATGTTTGATGCTATTTCAGATGGTAATAGTGTTGAAAGTGCTAA
Source organism: Halanaerobium congolense (assembly GCF_004366375.1). Taxonomy (GTDB): domain Bacteria; phylum Bacillota; class Halanaerobiia; order Halanaerobiales; family Halanaerobiaceae; genus Halanaerobium; species Halanaerobium congolense. The sequence continues at coordinate 23,689 of NZ_SOEF01000033.1, read as the reverse complement.
GCCAGCCCCAGATTTATTTTTACACACAGCCAAGAATCTTGGTCTTGAGCCTGAGGAATGTGTTGTATTAGAAGATGCAGAATCTGGAGTAGAAGCAGCCTTAGCTGCTAATATGAAGGCAGTAGGAGTTGGACCTGAGTCAAGAGTAGGTAAAGCACATTTAGTTTATGGAAATGTTGATTCAATTGATTTTGATGAGATTTTAAAAAAATTATAAAAATTTTTTAAAAAAAGAAGGAGTTTTAGAGTCTGTGACGAATAATATACTAAGAGGTAGTTTACAGACTCTTTTTTCTTTTTAAATTTCGCAAGCGCTTGCGTAAATTCTAGTGAGTGTTTAAATTGGAGGCGAAAAGATGCAGATCACCCTCAAAGATATTGCTAGAATGGCTGATGTTGCTGAGTCAACAGTTTCTAGGGCTTTAAATAATAAGCCCGGAGTTGGTGAGGATACTAAATTAAAAATTATAAAAATTGCAAAAAAACACAATTATCGTCCGAATCAACTTGCAAGAGGTTTAGCAGCAAATAAAACAAATATGATAGCTGTAATTCTTTCAGAGATGGACAGTCCGGGTAATATAGAAATAGTCAAGAGTCTAGAAAAAGCGGCTGAAAAAAATGGTTATCAAATAATACTATGTAATACAAACAATCAAACAGAAAAAGAAAAATCTTATCTAACACTCTTAGAGTCAAATCAAGTTGATGGTGCTATTTTTATTGGGGGAAAGCTGGTTGAGGGTCATCTTCTGCGAGCTAGTTTTAGTCCGGACAACAATATTGTATTGGTTAACCGACTCGCAGAGGAAAATTTTTTTACATCAGTTTTAACAGATTATAGTCAGGGAGTTTATAAAGCTGTAGGCCATCTTCTCGATCAGGGATTTGAAAATATAGCTCTTGTTGGTGGAGAAGATTATAACTTAATTGAAGAAGAAAAATCAGCTGGCTATAAAGCAGCTTTAATTGATCACGGTTATCAAATTAATGAAGATCTTATTTTTTCAATTAAAGCTGATAGAAAATCTGGTTATAATGTCTTTTTAGAAATAATTGAAGGGGATATTATTCCAGATGCTTTCATCTCAACAAGCGAGTTAACTACTATTGGTCTGGTGGAGGCTATTAAAATGGGAGGATATTTCATTCCGGATGATTTTGCAGTAGTTGGTTATGGGGACAACATTTTGACATCGGTTATTGATCCACCGCTGACGGTATTAAGTGAACCGGTGGATGCATTAGCTGATTATTCTTTTGATTTTTTATTAAAGCTAATTAATAAAAAAATGAAGGATCAACAAATCAAGGTTTTAACTCCCGAATTAATTATTAGGGAGTCATCAATATCAAAATATAATTAAAATTATGAGGAGGATTTTCTAATGGCAAGTGTGACTTTAGAACATATCTATAAGCGTTTTGGTGATTTAGTGGCAGTAAAGGATCAGAGTTTAGAAATCAAGGATAAAGAATTTATTGTTTTAGTAGGACCTTCCGGTTGTGGTAAATCAACCACTTTAAGAATGATTGCTGGTCTGGAAGAAATCAGTGAGGGTACTTTAAAAATTGGAGATCAGGTTGTTAATGATGTAGCGCCTAAAGACAGAGATATTGCGATGGTTTTTCAGAACTATGCTCTTTATCCACATATGAATGTTTATGATAACATGGCTTTTGGGCTTAAATTACGTAAGTTTCCTAAAGATGAAATTGAAAGACGTGTACAGGAAGCTGCTGATATCCTAGGTATTGAGCAGTTATTAGAAAGAAAACCTAAACAGTTATCTGGTGGTCAGAGACAGCGTGTAGCTTTAGGACGTGCAATTGTGCGTGAGCCTCAGGTGTTCTTAATGGATGAGCCGCTTTCTAATCTTGATGCAAAATTAAGAGTTCAGATGAGAACTGAATTATCTAAACTGCATGATGAATTACAAACAACAATGATTTATGTAACTCATGATCAGACTGAAGCGATGACAATGGGAGATAGAATTGTTGTGCTTAAAGATGGTGTTATCCAGCAGGTTGATGATCCATTATCTCTATATAATAAACCTAACAATATGTTTGTTGCTGGATTTATTGGTTCTCCAGCTATGAACTTTATGGATGCTAAAATTGAAAAAGAAGGAGATACTTACTATATTGATGGTGATGGAACCTTTAGAATTCGTGTTCCAGAAGATAAAGAAGACCATATTAAGGATTATGTAGGCAAAAATGTAGTTTTTGGTGTGAGACCTGAAGACATTGTAGATACTAATATTAATCATGATTTTGAAGTTAAAGAAGATAATTCTTTTGAAGCTGATGTAGATGTTGTTGAGCCTATGGGTTCTGAAATTTATTTATATTTAGCAGAAGAAGCACACTCTTTAATTGCTCGTGTAGAAGCTGAAAGTACTGCAAAAACGGGAGATACAATTTCTCTTGGTGTTGACTTAAGAAAAATTCATATCTTTGATGCTGAAACTGAAGAGTGTGTATTTTAGAGTAAAAAAGAAAAATAAATATTTGAATTATAGCAGCAGCTGGATTTTTAATTCAGCTGCTTTTTTGATTAATTTAACAAATTCAAGTATAATTATTAGTGTAAGTATTAAATACGATAATAGTTTGCTTAGGAGGAATAAAAATGCCTCGCCAAAAAAAGGATTTTTTATTGAATCCAGTTTTTATAGCTATTATAGTCATTATAGCTGTAATTGCTGCTTTTAATTTTTATCAGAATATAACTAGAATGACTCAAATTGAAAATAAAATAAAGGAAATCGAAGCTGAAATTGCTGAGACAGAGGCAGAAAATGAACAATTACAAAAACAAATTCAAAATAGTGATAGTAAAGAATATATAGAAGAAGTTGCACGAGAAAAATTGGGTTTGGTAAAACCAGGAGAAAAATTATTAATACCAGTTGAATCAATAAAGGAAGAACAAGGTGATAATCAAGGGGAAGAAAATGATAATAATAATGATAATTAATATTTTTAATAAAGGAGATTTTAAATGTCAGAACACATAAAAATAGACTTATTTAAACTTGCATCTTCAGAGTTGAAATTAAAAATAGAAAATGTAAAAGCAGCAGTTGATTTGTTAGATGAAGGGAATACAGTTCCCTTTATTGCGCGTTATCGAAAAGAAATGACAGGCAGCCTTGATGAAGAAGAGATAAGAAATATAGAGGAAAAAATCGATTATTTGCGCAGATTAAACGAGAGAAAAAATGAAGTTGCAGAGGCGGCAGAAAAACAGGAAAAATTAAATGATGAATTATTATTTAAATTAAAAAAAGCAAATACTTTACAAGAAGTTGAAGATTTATATCGTCCTTTTAAAGTAAAAAAACAAACAAAAGCTGCTAAAGCAATTGATAAAGGTTTGCAGCCTCTAGCAGATTTAATATTTTCACAGAAAAAAACTGAAGCTGAAATTAAAAAAATTGCTGAAAAACATTTAGATTCGGAAAAAGAACTGAACTCTGTAACAGATGTTTTAAGCGGAGCAGAAGATATAATAGCTGGAGAAATATCAGATGATGCTGAATTAAGAAAGAAATTAAGAACTTTCGTCTTTAAAACTGCTAAAATCACCTCTGAACAAAAAAACGAGGATGAAGAAGGGAAATACCAAGATTATTATGAGTTTAAAGAGTCAATCAATAAAATTCCTCCTCACCGAATTTTAGCCTTAAATAGAGGTGAAAACGAGAATATTTTGAGGGTTAAAGCTGAGGTTTCTGATGAAAGAGCTATTGAAATGATATATAATATTTATAAGTTTGATAACAGAAAAAGAGGAAGTTTTGAACATTTAATAAATGCAGTAGATTATGCATATAAAAGGTTGATATTTCCATCTCTAGAAAGAGAAATAAGAAATCATTTAACTGAAAAAGCAGAAAAAAAAGCAGTTCATAATTTTTCAACAAATCTTCATTCTTTATTAATGCAGCCACCATTAGAGGCTAAAAGAGTTCTTGCAGTTGATCCAGCCTTTAGAACGGGCTGTAAACTAGCAGTATTAGCTGAAGATGGAGAGTTATTAGAGACAGGAGCTATTTATCCTCATTCACCTGTTAATCAAATGGAAATGGCGGCTGAAACAGTAGCTAACTTAGTGAAAAAGCATAATATTGATTTAATCGTAATTGGAAATGGGACTGCAAGCAGAGAAACTGAGACTTTTATTGCCGAGTTAATTAAAAGTGGAATGGATGTAGAATATACCATTGTTAGTGAAGCAGGTGCTTCTGTTTATTCGGCTTCTAAACTGGCCCGAAAAGAGTTTCCTAAGTTAGATGTCTCGATTAGAGGTGCCATCTCAATTGGGCGCAGAATTCAGGATCCACTCGCCGAATTAGTTAAAATTGATCCCAAATCACTTGGCGTAGGAATGTATCAACACGATATTTCACAAAAAAGATTGGAAAAAGCTCTAAATGAGGTAGTTGTTGATGCAGTTAATCATGTTGGAGTTGAGATAAATACAGCTTCTGCTGCTCTTTTAACTTATGTTGCTGGAATCAGCTCTAACAATGCTGAGAAAATTATTGAGCACCGCAGTCAAAATGGAGCTTTTAAAAAGAGAGAAGAATTATTAGATGTTTATGGTTTTGGCCCTAAAACTTTTGAACAGGCAGCTGGATTTATTCGTTTAGATTCAGAAACAGATCCATTTGCGGTTACTCCTATTCATCCTGAATCTTATGAAGCAGCAGAAAAAATATTAAATAAAATAAATTATAAAGCTGATGCAATTCGAAATAAAGATATAGTTGAAACTCTTAGAGAAAAATTAGAACAAATTGACTTAATAGAAATTGCAGACCAGTTAGATATTGGTTTGCCGACTGCAAGGGATATTACTGCGGCTTTAAAACAGCCAGGGAGAGATCCTCGCGATTCTATGCCAGCACCTATTTTTAGAAAGGACATCCTGAAAATAGAAGATATAGAGTCTGGAATGATTTTCAAAGGAAAAGTTAGAAATATTGTTGATTTTGGAGCTTTTGTTGATATTGGTTTAAAACAGGATGGATTATTACATATTTCAGAAATGAGTCAGATGTATGTTAATGATCCTTTTGAAATTGTTGAAATAGGACAGAATATAGAGGTTAAGGTCCTTGATGTTGATCAAAAACGGGGTAGAATTTCTTTAACTTTAAAATTTTAGAAAATTTTAGCCAATAAATTTGACAGCTCTGTCGTAATTAAGTTATAATGAGTACAATATTAATATCTAGGGAGGAATTTTTTAAGCATGTCCATTGAAGTTGGAACTATAGTTGTAGGAGAAGTTACAGGGATAACAAATTTTGGTGCTTTTGTTGAATTGGAAACTGGAGATACTGGCCTCGTTCATATTTCTGAAGTTGCTAATACTTATGTAAAAGATATTAGTAATTTCCTTAAAGAAGGTGATGAAGTCAAGGTTAAAGTCATCAATGTTGATGATGACGGAAAAATTGGACTTTCCATCAAACAATTAGAGGATCCAGGTGACAGAATTGATCACGCTCCGGAGATGTCTTTTGAAGAAAAGATGGATCGTTTCTTAAAGCAGAGCAGTGAGCGTCAGCAAGATCTAAAAAGTAGAGAGGCAAAAAATGGCGGGAGTTCTAAATAAATATTTGCCATTATTTTATTAACTTTTTAAACATCCTTTAATTCGTTTAAGGGGTGTTTTCTCTTTTTATAGAAAGTAAATAATAAAATTATAGGAGAAAAATAATGAATGAGCACGAAATTATAGAACTGCAGTTAGATAGAAAAATAAATAATTTTTTAAAAATAGCAAAATTTTGTCCTTTCGATTATCCAGCTGTAATAATTGTTAATCCATTTGTTAATGGTGTTCCAGCGCCCACAATTTATTGGCTGAGTTGTCCACATTTAAATTATGAAGTTGATCGTTTAGAAGCAGAAAGTAATTTAATTTCAAAACTGCAGGGAAAATTAAAATATAACCCCAAGTTTAAAAATAAAATGATAAAAACACATGAGAAATATGCAGAGCAGAGGAAGTCTTTGTTATCAGCAGAACAATTAGCTGAAGCTAAAAGCATTTCAGAAGATCTTTATAATACATTAATGAATTCCGGTGTTGGTGGAATTAAAGAAAAAGAAGGAATAAAGTGTCTGCATACACATCTAGCTGATTTTTTAGTTGATAAGTTTAATCCAGCTGGTGAAATTGTGTTTAGTAAAATTAATTGGCCTGATAACTGTCAGATATGTAAAGAAAGGGTTGATCAATTTGAGAGCAGCAGCAATTGATATTGGAACAAATTCTTGTCGTTTGCTAATAGCTGAAAAAAAAGCCAATAAATCTTTGGATGTTTTAAGTAGGAAGTTAGAAATAACAAGACTAGGTGAGGGTGTTGATCAAAACAGATTTTTGAAAGAAGAAGCTGTTAATCGAGTTTATAAAGCTTTGGAAAAATATAAAAAAACAATTGATAAGTTTCAGGTGGATAAAATTAGAGTTGTTGGAACAAGTGCTTTAAGAGATGTAGAAAATCCCCATTTATTAACTGATAAAATAAAAAAATTAGATTTAGTACTGGAAATAATCAGTGGTGAAAAAGAAGCAGAATTAAATTATTTGGGAGCAGTATCTAATTTGGATGAAGACTTTTTATTAATTGATATTGGAGGTGGCAGTACAGAATTTATTTGGCCAACTACTTCTGATATAAATTTTAAGAGTTTAGATATTGGTTGTGTGAGAATGACTGAAAAATTTATTTCTGATCCAAAAAAAAAGATCAGATCACTTGAACAAAAAGAGATTCAAAGTTATGTAGAAAATCTTTTAAAACAAAAGCTTGATTTAAATAAAAAATTTAAAGTTAAAGGAGTAGGTGGTACAATAACTACAGTAGCTGCAGTTAAACTTGCTTTAGAAGAATATGACAGCAGTAAAATAGAAAATTTGAGGTTAGAATATTTTGAGCTTGAAAATATTCTAAATAGATTTGCTGATCTTGATTTAAAAACAAGAAAGAAAATTAAAGGACTCCAGCCTAAAAGAGCTGATGTTATTACAGCTGGTCTTATTATTTTAAAAACAATTTTGAATTACTTAAATGTTCAAGAACTGTATGTAAGTGATCACGACTTACTTTATGGTTTATTGAAAAAAGAGCTTTTGATTAAATAAATTAAGTTCTTCAAAAAGATGCTCAAAGAAGTTAAAAAAAGGGAGACTTTTATGATGAAAAGCAGGTTTAAAGATTTTATAAATAAGAATAATTTACTTGATAATTGTAAAAGTTTACTGCTTGGTGTTTCAGGTGGCCCGGATTCTTTAGCAATGCTAAATCTTTTTTGTAATCTTAGTAAGGAATTAAATATAGAGATAGCTGCAGCTCATTTAGACCATAATTTTAGAAAAGAATCTGCCGCTGAAGCTGATTTTGTTGAAAAATTTGTTGAGAAAAAAGGAATCAAACTTTTTAGAAAAAGTGAAAATCTGCCAGTGATTATAAAAAAGGAAAATATTTCTGCTGAGGCAGCAGCTAGAAAAATAAGGTTTGATTTTTTTAGAAATATTATTGAAAAATATAACTATGATGGATTGGCACTAGCTCATCACAGAGATGATCAAGCAGAAACAATTTTGTTAAACTTATTTAGGGGTACAGGTTTAAAAGGATTGAGTGGTATTCAAGCTAAAGTAGTGATTCAAAAATTAAATGTAATTCATCCGATGTTATCTTTCAGCAAAAAAGAGATTTTAAACTACTGCCAAAAACATAAGTTAGAACCTTGTTTTGACAGCAGTAATGAGCAGAGTATTTACAGCAGAAATATAATCCGCAACGAAATTTTTCCGATTGTAGAAAATAAGATTAATGATAAAGCAAGGGAAGTTATTTCTCGTAATAGTAAAATTATTGCTGCTGAAAATGAATTTTTAGAAAAACTCACTATCCAAAAATATGAAGAAATTTTCAAAGAAAAAAATGATGATAGGATTATAATTGATTTTGATAAATTAAAAAAAATCAATCAGGTTTTACAGCGCAGGCTTTATAGATTAATTTATAATAAACTTAATGATAATCTTGATGATTTATATTTTGATCATATTTTGGAAATAGAAAAATTAATTTCTAACCAGCAGACTGGAAGAGGTATAGACATTGCTTCTGGAATTAGAGTTGAAATTAGTTACTCTAATTTAATATTTTTTAAAAAAAATAATAGGCAAACCAATACAGTTTTTCAACCTAAAGAAATTGAAATAGAAGAAACTATTAAAATCAATGAAATTTATAGTATATATTCTAATATTTTAAGAAAAAAAGAATTTTCCTTTAATGAAAATCCACGGCAGGCAGCTTTTGATTTTGATAAATTAAAGTCACCATTAAAAATACGAAGCAGAAATCCTGGTGATATGTTGGTACCTTTAGGAATGAGTGGACATAAAAAGGTGAAGGATATTTTAATTGATGAAAAAGTACCTAAGAACTTAAGAAAAAATGTGCCAATAATAACAGATGCAGATGACAATATTATTTGGCTGGCTCCATATAGAATTTCTGATGATTATAAAATTACTGAAAAAACAAATAAGGTTTTAATTTTAAAATTAAAATATAATTAGGAGGACCACAATGGGAAAGAATAATGTTTTCACAAATGATATAAAAGAAGTTATTATTAATGAAGAAGAAATAAAACAGAGGATTGAAGAGTTGGGAAAAGAAATTACAAATATTTATAATGATGATGATGATATTGTAATGCTCTGTATCTTAAGAGGAGCGATTTTATTTATGGCTGATTTAGCAAGAGAAATCGATTTGCCGGTAGTTTTTGATTTTATGGATGTTTCAAGCTATGGCGCTTCTACTGAATCATCTGGGGTAGTTCGAATTATTAAGGATATGGAAGAAAACATTGAGGGCAGACACTTATTAATTGTTGAAGATATTATTGATACTGGAAGAACTTTAAAACATGTAATTGATATGCTTCAAACAAGAAATCCTAAAAGCATTAAAGTTGTTACTTTATTAGATAAACCGGAAAGAAGAGTAAAAAAAGAAATTGATGCTGATTTCAATGGTTTTGAAATACCAGATGAATTTGTTGTGGGATACGGGCTTGACTTTGCTGAAAAATATAGAAATTTATCATTTATTGGTGTTCTAAAAGAAAAATTATATATATAAATACTCACCGGCTTAAATACTAATATTTATATTTATAGATTTCTAATTGAAATTTAATATTTATAGTTTATAATGTGTTTTAGCTGAGTATTTCATCTGTTTTAAACAAAACAGATGATTAAGGCTGGGGAGATAATAGAATATTTACAAAATATAAATATTATGTTATAATATTTTATTGTATATGATTTAAGTCGTAGGGGAGGTAAAGAAATTTGAATAAGTTTGTTAAAAATATAGGATTTTATTTAATTCTGATTGCAATATCTATTTTAGTTGCTCAATTTTTTATGCAGCAGGGACCAGCTACTGTAGAGGACTTCACATACACGAATTTACTGCAGGAGGTTGAAGCTGATAATATAAATCAGGTAACTATTGTTGGTAATCAGGAAGTAACAGGTACTATTAATAATAGAGATTTTAAAGTTCCAATTCCACCGGAAGCTATTCCCTCTTTAATGCAGGATTTAAGAGCTGGTGATGTTAATATAAAAACAAAACCACAGCCAACAACACCATGGTGGATTAATATCTTAAGTTATATTTTACCTGTTGTAATTTTAATTGTCGCTTGGATTTTTATTATGCAGAAAATGCAGGGTGGCGGCAGCAAAATGATGTCCTTTGGAAAAAGTAAGGCAAAATTGAATGAGAGTGATGTTAAAGTATCATTTGATGATGTTGCTAATTATGATGAAGTAAAAGAGGAACTGCAGGAAGTAATTCAATTTTTAAAGAAGCCTGATAAATTTACTGAGTTAGGTGCAGAAGTACCTAAAGGAGTTTTAATGGTAGGACCTCCAGGAACAGGTAAAACATTGATGGCAAAAGCAGTTGCTGGAGAAGCAGGGGTTCCCTTCTTCTTTATCAGTGGATCTGATTTTGTTGAAATGTTTGTTGGTGTTGGAGCTTCTAGAGTAAGAGATTTATTTGAAAAAGGTAAGAAGAATGCACCTTGTATTATCTTTATTGATGAGTTAGATGCTGTTGGACGTCAGCGTGGTGCTGGACTTGGTGGTGGACACGATGAGCGTGAACAGACTTTAAATCAACTGCTTGTAGAAATGGATGGTTTTGAGCCAAATGAAGGGATCATTTTAATGGCAGCAACCAATAGACCTGATGTTTTAGATCCTGCTTTATTAAGACCAGGACGTTTTGATAGGCAGGTTATGGTTGATAAGCCGGATAGGGTAGGACGACAAAAAATACTTGAAATTCATGTGAAGAATAAACCTTTAGATGATGATATCGATTTAGAGGTTCTTGCTAAAAGAACTCCTGGCTTTACAGGTGCAGATATGGAAAATCTAGCTAATGAAGCTGCTATTTTAGCTGCCAGAAGATCAAAGAATATCATTGCAATGAAGGAATTTGATGATGCAATTGATCGTGTGATTGCTGGACCTGCCAGAAAAAGCAAAGTAGTATCTGAAGAAGAAAAAAATCTTGTTTCCTATCACGAGACAGGACACGCTCTGCTGGGTGAACTTCTTGAACATGCTGATCGAACTCATAAAGTAACAATTATACCGCGAGGTAGAGCCGGGGGCTTTACAGTACCCCTGCCTTCAGATGATCAAAACTTTATGACTAAAGGACAGCTTTTAGATAAGGTTACTAGTTTGATGGGAGGACGTGCTGCAGAAGCAATCTTTCTTGATGATATCAGTACAGGTGCCCAGAATGATATTGAAAGATCAACTCAGATTATTAGAGCAATGGTAACTGAATATGGTATGAGTGAAAACTTAGGACCATTAACCTTAGGTCAGAAACATGATCAGCAGGTTTTTCTAGGTAGAGATATTTCTCGTCAAAGAAACTACAGTGAAGAAGTTGCTGCTCGAATTGATAAAGAAATCAGTAAAATGGTGGAAGAATGCTACAGCAAGGCGGAACGACTGCTTAGAGATAATTCCGAGACAGTAGAACGAATTGTTGCAGCTTTAAAAAAACATGAAACATTAAATGCGGATCAAATTAAACGTCTGATAAAGGGCGAAGAAATTACTGGTGATCCGGATAAAGATAGAATTGATGAATCAGGTGATTCTGATGGTGACAAAAAAAAGAAAGAAAGTATAATTAAAACCTTCAAACCAGAAACGCAGAATGCATAAATATATAATTTATCTAAAAGATCAGCTTAGCGGCTGGTCTTTTTTCTTATCTATCAACATTATATAATACCAGGAAATTATACCTAATGGTTTGTTGTGGATAATATTTATAGTTTCATAATTTCCGCTATCAACAAAATTTAACCTTACTATATTACAGATTGTTCGAAGGACATTTTGTTCTAAAAAATCAATTAATGTAACCAAATTACTTTATTTTTTATTATCGAAAGCCTATAATAAAAATCAATATCGACTATCGATAAAGGAGTGCAAATATGAAAAATGATATTTTAAGGAAGATGTTTTTAGCATTTATGAGAATTCATATTCTCCATCATGCAAGAGAAGAAATTTTTGGTTTATGGATGATTGAAGAGTTAAAAAGTCATGGATATGAAGTAAGTTCAGGGACAATATATCCAATTCTTCATTCTATGGAAGCAGATGGAATACTGACCAGTCGGGAACGAACTGTTGATGGTAAAATTAGAAAATATTATAGTCTAACTGAAAAAGGCGAAAAAGTTTTAGAAGAAGTTAAGGAAAAGACTCATGAACTGAGTCAGGAAATAATGGAATCATAATTATATTTAAAATAATCATAAAAGAATTTATTAGGAGAGATTATAATGTTTAAACTTGAAAAAATTAAATTTAAAAATATTTTAAATATAGAAGAAATATTATTGGAAGAAAATAGGGTTACAGCAATTTTAGGAAGCAGTGGAGGAGGCAAAACAACCTTCTTGAAGCTGTTAAATAATATGATAACAGCTGATCAGGGTACAATTACTTATCAGGGAAAAGATATAGAAAGTTATGATCCGGTATCTCTGAGGCGTGAAATTGTGATGCTGCCCCAAGATCCTCAAATTTTTAAAGGTACTATTAAAGATAATTTTACAAAAACAGAGGCAATAACCGATAATGAAAATTCAAGGAACTTAAATTATAATGAGCTTTTACAAAAAGTTTCTTTAACTCAGGACTTAAATGATGCTGCTGATAATTTGTCTGGAGGCGAAAAACAAAGATTGGCATTAGCCAGGGTTATGCTGTTAGAGCCTAAAGTATTGCTTTTAGATGAACCGTCTTCTTCTCTGGATAAAAAGACTGAGGAGAAAATAATAAAGAGGGTGGTCGATTATGTTAGAAAAAACAACAGAACTTTAATTATGGTGACTCACAGTTCTAAAATTGCAGAAAAATTTGCTGATAAAATAATAAATATTGAAAATGGTAAAATTATCAAATAGATCTAAAATAAAAATCACAAAAAAAGAGGGAGTATAAAAATGAGTGGAACAATAGATATTCAAATAATGCAGCTTGTTTTTGCATATATATTTGTTTTAGTTTTACTATTTATTGTCAAACAAAAAGAAATTGGTCATAAAGGGGAAATTTTATTAGCTTCAGTTCGAATGACAATTCAGCTAATTGCAGTTGGATTTATATTAGAATATGTTTTTTCTAATCAAAGCCCTATTTATAGTATACTAATATTATTAATAATGGAAACATTTGCAATTTATAATATTTTTGGGAGAGTTGAAGGCAGAATTTCGAAAAAATTAAAATTAATTATTGCAGGATCTATGTTTTTAGGAACCTCAATTAGTATATTATTTTTTGTAATTGCAGTTGTTGGTTTAGATCCCTGGTTTAGAGCAGATTACTTTATTCCTCTTTCAGGAATGTTAATTGGTAATTCAATGACAGGTATTTCTCTGGGGGTGAATTATCTGATCAATGGCATTAGAGATAATAAGAATTTAGTTGAAAATTATCTTATGTTAGGTGCAGAGCCTGAAACAGCTGTTAAAGAAATAAGCAACAGGGCTTTTTATAATGCAGTTCTTCCGACAATTAATTCTATGATGGGAATGGGTATTGTTTTTCTGCCTGGTATGATGACTGGTCAGATTATAGCTGGAGCTTCTCCTATTATTGCGATAAAATATCAAATTGCAATTATGATGGGGATTTTAGGTAGTGTAACTTTAACAGTGTTTTTTATGGTTAACAAAGGTGCTAAAACATTTTTTAATTCTAGAAAACAGTTAAATTTGTAAAGCTATTCAAATCACAATCTAATTATAAAGAAGGAATTGCTTAAATTATATTGAAATATTAAAATAGGTACTAAAAATAAGTCAAAAATTTAATTTTTTATTTTTTGATCTAGAATAAGCAAATAGGGGGAAATATAGTGAAAAGTGATATTCAAATTGCTCAGGAAGCAAAGATGAAAGAAATAACAAAGATTGCTGAAAAAGTTGGTTTAGAGGAAGATGATTTAGAATTATACGGTAAATACAAAGCTAAAGTAAAATTGGATGTTTTAAAAAAGTTATCTAATAAGGCAGATAGCAAATTAGTTTTGGTTACTGCAATTACACCAACTCCAGCTGGTGAGGGAAAAACAACAACTACTGTTGGATTGGGACAGGCGTTAAACCGAATTGGTAAAAATGCTGTGATTGCAATTAGGGAGCCTTCATTGGGCCCCACAATGGGGATTAAAGGTGGTGCAGCTGGTGGTGGTTATGCTCAGGTAATTCCAATGGAAGATATAAATCTCCATTTTACAGGTGATATTCATGCTATTGGTATAGCACATAATTTGTTGGCAGCTGCAATTGACAATCATATAAAACAGGGTAATGAATTGAATATTGATCCAACTCAAATTACTTTTAAAAGGGCATTAGATATGAATGATCGAGCACTTAGAAATACTATCGTTGGTTTAGGGGGTACAATAAATGGACAGCCAAGAGAAGATGGTTTCTTAATTACTGTTGCTTCAGAAATAATGGCAATACTTTGTCTGGCAAATGATTTGATGGAATTAAAAGAAAAATTGGGGAAAATTGTTGTTGGTTATAGTTATGATGGTGAAAGTATAACAGCTAACGATTTACAGGTTGAAGGTGCAATGACAGCTCTTTTAAAAGATGCTATTAAACCTAATTTAGTTCAGACTTTAGAAAACACCCCTGCCTTTATTCACGGAGGACCATTCGCCAATATTGCTCATGGATGTAATAGTGTTATGGCAACTAAATTTTCAATGAAGCTGGGTGATATTACTGTTACAGAAGCAGGTTTTGGTGCTGATTTAGGTGCTGAGAAGTTTTATAATATAAAGTCAAGATTTGCTGATTTGAAACCAGATGCTACAGTGTTGGTGGCAACTATAAGAGCCCTAAAAATGCATGGTGGGGTAGACTTAGATGGTTTAACTGAAGAAAATTTAGAAGCTCTAGAAAAGGGTATTGAAAATTTAGAAAAACATATAGAAAATGTGCATAAATTCGGTGTGCCAACAGTTGTAGCTATTAATAGATTCCCTGATGATACTGAAGCAGAGTTAGATCTAGTTCGCCAAAAATGTGAAGATTTAGGTGTTAATGTAGCCTTATCTGAGGTTTGGGCTCATGGAGGAAAAGGTGGAGAAGAATTAGCAAATGCTGTTGTGAATGTTTTAGAAAATGAAGAAAGTAAATTTGAATTTCTTTATGATGAAAAGGCTCCTATCAAAGAAAAAATTGAGATAATTGCTAAAGAAATTTATGGAGCTGATGGTGTTAACTATAGCGATACAGCACTTGCTCAGATTGAAAAATACAATGAACAGGGATATGCAGATATTCCAGTTTGTATGGCTAAGACTCAAAGTTCAATTTCTGATAATCCAAATTTAAAAGGACGTCCAAGTGGTTTTAAAATCTTTGTTAATGAAATTAATCTTTCTGCAGGTGCTGGGTTTTTAGTAGTTATGACTGGTCCTGTATTAACAATGCCAGGACTTCCTAAAAGACCTTCTGCAGAGAATATAGATATAGATGCTGATGGTAAAATTTCTGGATTGTTCTAAATAACTTTAAAAATGTTTATAAATAAGTTATAATATATTAAATAATATAGTGATAGAGTAGACAGGAGGCGTAGAGTGTTCAAAGATGGGACGTTGCTTTGAAACGAAAGCTTTATAGCTGCGGTCTCCTTGTCGCGTCCGCTGTCACCAAAGTGTCCTCTTTCTTTGGTGCAGATAAACTATCATCTTAACCAAAGGGGGAGGGAGGTGTAAAAAATTAAAATAGGTACAAAAAAAATAGCGTATCTTTCATTCTTAACTGCCTTAACTATTATTTTAACTCGAGTATTAAGTATTAGAATTCCAATTGCAGGTGTTGAAGGTGTAAGAATTGGATTTGGTGCATTACCGATAATATTTGCGGGTATTGCCTTTGGACCAGTCGCGGGAGGTGTTGTTGGAGCTTTGGGGGATTTACTTGGTTATTTTATTAATCCTCTTGGTGCTTATATGCCTCATTTTACGCTTACCTCTTTTTTAACCGGGTTTATTCCAGGTTTTATGGTGTTTTATATTTTAAAGAGGTGTAGAACCCTACCAATAATTTTTATTTCGATTTCAATTGGGCAATTAATTTCTTCTTTAATTTTAGTTCCATATTTTATTAATTTACTTTTTGGAGTTCCATTTACTGTTTTAATGCCCCCCAGATTAGTAAGTCAGTTAATAAATATACCTATTTATGCATATTTCATTAAAACATTATTAAATTACAATGCTGTAAAAATTCGAAAAATTGAAGCTGGTAAAAGCTGTTAATAATTAAGGGCCCAATTTTGGGTCCTTTTTCTAGGAGAATTTATATGGATATATTAAATTTCTTTAATAGTGATAAAATAAAATTAAGCTTAAAAGAACCTTTAAGAAATAAAATTAAGCTAAAGCTATTTTCTAGAACTGATTCAACAAATGATCAGGCTAAAAAATATCTAAAAAACATGAAAACTAAAAATGATATAAACAATACCTATGTTTTTGCTGCCGATTTTCAGAAAAAAGGTAGAGGCAGAAGAGGTCACAGCTGGTTTTCTGGTGGTCCAGAGGGTTTAGCTGCTTCTTTTTTATTTGCTGTTGAGGACGAAACAGCAAAAATCCCATTGGTTACTGCGGCAGCAGCTCTGGCAGTCTATGACACTTTTAAATATTTTGACTTATCAGCTGCTGTAAAATGGCCAAATGATATTTTAGCCTCTCAAAAGAAAATTGCTGGTATTTTATCTGAGTTAGTCATAGATAATAGTAAAAATACTTTTGTGATAATTGGCTGTGGTATAAATTTAAATAATTCTACTTTTAAAAAAGAAATTAATAATTTAGCAACATCTTATTATTTAGAAAGAAAAGAGCATATAGATAAAAATTTATTTCTAGCTGTACTAATTGAAAAGATGAATGATTATGTAAATAATTATTTTGATCAAAAAAGAGAAGAGATAATTTTAATGTGGAAGGAAAAATTAGCTTTGATTGGCAAAAAAATTGATTTTACTTATAAAGATAATAATTATACAGGGGAAATAAAGAAAATATTAGACGATGGAGATCTATTAATTAATTTTAACAATGGTCAAAGTAAAAAAGTTAGCTCTTTTAATACTTCTTTAAATTATAAAAGTCTAAAAAAATACAATAAATAACTTTAGAAAGGTGCAAAAAAATGAAATTTAAAATAATAATAATTTTGATATTTATTTTCTTATTTTTTTCATTTTCAGCTTCAGCCCAATATTTGGAAGTTGCTTTAGTAAGTGATATTGGAGGTTTTGGAGATTACAGCTATAATGACCAATTGAGAGCATCAATTAATGCAGTTGAACAAAATTTGAATATATTATTTGAGTTTAGAGAATCAACTTTAATGACAGAATATCTAGAGAATATAAATTACTTTGCAGAAAACAAATTTGATTTAATTTGGGGTGTTGGTTTCACTATGGAGCGGGCCATTAAAGAAACAGCTCAAATGTACCCAGAAAGAAATTTTGTGATTTTTGATGGTATAGTTAAAGAAGAAAATGTGACATCTATAACCTTTAAAAAAGAAGAAGCTGCTTTTTTAGCGGGGATAATTGCTGCTCTAGAAAGCCAAAATTCTAAAATAGCCTTTATTGGAGCAAAAGAAAATGATGAACTAAAGCAGTACCAAGTGGGTTTTAATACCGGTGCTAAAAAAGCCAATTCTGAAGTAAAAATATATAATAGATATCTAGGTAGTTTTAATAATTTTTCTAAAGCTAAAAATATAACTGAAGAACTTGCAGCAGAAAATATAGATATTATTTTTTATGCTGCTGGAGCTGCTTCAAGTGGAATTATTGAAGCGGCTATAGAACAAAATATGAATTTGATTTCTTTAAATAGAACGGACATAAATTTAGCTCCTAATAATGTATTAACTGCTATTTTAAAAAACACTGATCAAATTGTAAAAAGAATAATAGAAGCTCATTATAATGATAATTATATAAATGAGATAAAAGAATATGGTATTAGTGATAATGCTTTTGTTTTAGCTCAAAAACAGGCCGAAAAGCTAATAAGTTCTGATACTTTAACTAAAATTGAGGAATACAAGCAGCAATTTTTAGCAGGTGAAATTGAAATTTCACCAAATCCTCAATAATTAAAAAAAGATGACCAATAGTCAAAAAAACATTTTAAATCTTTATTATTATATGATAAGATAAAATAGAATATAAAGTTAAGATAATTTTAGGAGTGATAAATTGAAATTACCTGAATTGAAAATTGCTGATTTGAAACCGGAGTTTCCCATTATACAGGGTGGGATGGCAATTCGTGTATCGATGGCTGAACTGGCAGCTGCAGTGGCTAACGAAGGTGGAATTGGAGTTATTGGAGCTTCAGTTATGACACCAAAAGAACTAAAGACTGAAATTAAAAAGGCTAAAAAACTTAGTGATGGAATTATAGGTGTTAATATAATGTTTGCTGCTGCTGGATTTAGTGAGCTGTTAAAAGCTTCAGTAGAAGCCGGTATAGATGTAATTATCTCAGGTGCTGGTTTTTCTCGAGATATGTTTAGTGTTGGTAAGGAAAGTAATACTCCTGTAATACCAATTGTTTCTTCATTAAAACTTGCAAAAATTTCTGAGAGACTGGGAGCGGCCGCTGTTGTAGTAGAAGGTGGAAATGCTGGCGGACATTTAGGAAGTGATGAATATAGTTTTAATTTAGTTAAAAAAATTGTGGGTAAAATAGAGATACCAGTAATTGGTGCTGGTGATGTTGTGACTCCAGAAGATATTGAAAAAATGCTTAAGCTAGGTGTAGATGGAGTGCAGATGGGAACTAGATTTTTAGTAAGTAAAGAAGCCTCAGTGGCGGATGAATTCAAACAATTATGTGTTAAAGCTTCTTCTGATGATGTTATGAAAATTATGAGTTCAGTTGGTTATAAAGCTAATGCAATAAAAACTAGATTCTCCGACTTGATTAAAGCTGGAGAAGCACCACCTCCAGCTAATTGTACGGATTGTTTAAAACACTGCACCAGAAAATTCTGTATTAAGGATGCCCTGGTAAATGCTAAAGCTGGTGATTTGGATAATGGCGTGTTTTTCACTGGTGAAGGAATAGGTAGAGTTAAAAAAATATTATCTACTCATGAAATTTTTAAAAAGATTAAGGATTATTTTAGAGAATAACCAGGAATGAGTTTATAGGCTGCAGATACTGTTCTATTTTCTGCAGTCTTTTATAGTCTAAATTATATAAAATAATAAGGAGAAATTGAAATGATTTTAACAATGGATATTGGGAATACTAATACAGTACTTGGCTTATATGAAGGAGATGATCTAAAAACTCATTGGAGAATTTCAACAGATAGAAATAAAACCCCTGATGAATATGGGATGCTGTTTAGAAATTTATTTAAGTCGGCAGATATTACTGATGATGCTGTTAATTCCATAATTATTTCAAGTGTGGTACCACCAATTTTGAGGATTTTAAAGAAAACAGCTTATCGTTATTTTAATGTCAATCCATTAGTGATTGGGCCAGGTGTCAAGACTGGAATGAATATTAAAATGGATAATCCTAAAGAAGTTGGGGCAGATAGAATTGTAAATGCTGTCGCTGGACATCAGTTTTATCAAGGTCCTCTTATCATTGTCGATTTTGGTACAGCCACAACTTTTTGTGCCATTTCTGAAAAAGGTGAATATTTAGGTGGAGCTATAGCTCCTGGAATTGGTATATCCTCAGAAGCTTTATTTAGCCAATCTGCTAAACTTCCACGAATTGAATTGATTGAACCAGGTCATGCAATTGGTAAAAATACAATTGACGGGATGAAATCAGGAATAGTTTATGGTTTTGTCGGCCAGGTTGAATATTTGGTAAAAAAATTCAAAAAAGAATTATCTAAAGAAGCAGTTGTAATTGCGACTGGTGGATTAGTTAGTTTAATTGCAGCTGAAACTGATTCTATTGATTATGTTGAACCATTTTTAACTTTAAAAGGCTTAAAACACATAGCTGATATTAATGGAATGGGATCATAATGGAAATTGCTAATATAAAAATTGAGCCTGCTGTTTTTTTGGCTCCAATGGCTGGAGTAAGTGATTATCCTTATCGACAGTTAGTAAGGGAAATGGGTGTAAATTTATTATATACTGAAATGGTTAGTTCAAAAGGTTATGAGTATGGAAATAAAAGAACTGCTGAACTCATTGAGTTTGATAAAGGGGAAACTGGAAAAATTGCTGTTCAAATCTTTGGTGAGAATGCAGAATTTATGGCTCGTGCTGCTGCAGATATTTCTGCAGAATATGATATCGATTTGATAGATATTAACATGGGGTGTCCGGCCAGGAAAATTGTAAAAAATGGTGCTGGTTCTGCTTTAATGAAAAAGCCTGATTTAGCCTTTGAGATAATTAAAAAAACAGTAAATGCAGCTGAGGTTCCAGTAACTGTTAAAATGAGAAGTGGCTGGGATGAAGAAAATATTAATGCTGTTGAATTGGCTAAAATTTCGGAAGAAGCAGGTGCTGCAGCTGTTGCAGTTCATGGTCGTACCCGCAGTCAGTTTTATAAAGGTCAGGCTGATTGGGAGATTATAAAAGATGTTGTTAATGCAGTTGAAATTCCTGTTATAGCGAATGGTGATATTTTTTCTGCAGAGGATGCTGCCTCAATTATCGATAAAACTAAATGTGATGGAATAATGGTCGGAAGAGCTGCTCAGGGAAATCCTTGGATCTTCAAAGAAATTGTAGAGTATTTAACTAAGGGGAAATTAATTAAAGTTCCTTCAAATGTTGAAAAAATCGAAATGGCTTTAAAACACTTAGAGTTAACAGTTGATTATTATGGAGAAAACCATGGTGTTCCAATAATGCGCAAACATATTTCCTGGTATTTAAAAGGGATGCCAAATGCTGGTAAGATGAAAAATGAAGCAAATAAAATAGCTGATAAGAATAAATTAATAGCTTTATTAAAAAAATATCAAAAATCATTATAAATTATTGAAAAAATATTGGAGTTTGATGCTATTATTTAACGGATTATGCTAAAAAGCTTCTTGACAATAAAACTAAAGTTATTTATAATAATTAATAATTGTAGACTTATATAGGTGTCAGATGATTTGTCTGACACACTTTGTTGTTGGGCTGAGTTTGATGGCCCTTTTGATAGTTTTAGATATATTAGATAATTTAGAGAATTATAAAATTTTGAATATAATTTAGAAAGTAGAGGTAGATATTTATGTCAGAACAACAAGTAATGTTGACAGAAGAGGGTTATGAGAAATTAGAAAATGAACTTGAATATTTAGAAACAGAAAAAAGACGTGAAGTTGCTAAAAGAATTAAAGTGGCCAGAGAGTTTGGTGATATCAGCGAGAACTCGGAATATGATGATGCTAAAAATGAACAGGCTTTTGTTGAGGGAAGAATACAGGAAATTAAAAACATGATTAACAATGCACATGTTGTAAAAGATGAAGATGTAACTGATAAAAAGGTTAATCTTGGGACAACAGTTATGCTGCATGACCTTGATAGTGATGAGAAAATCAGCTATACTTTAGTTGGTTCAGCAGAAGCAGATCCATTAAATTACAAAATTTCTAATGAATCTCCAATTGGGAAAGCTATATTAGGACATGGGATTGGTGATGAAGTAACTGTAGAAACTCCAGCTGGAGAAGTTAATTACAAAATTATTTCAATTAAAAAAGTTAAACATTAAATTTAGATATTAATAATGTTTTAATTTTATTATTTGTTTTTATTAACTTGAACTCGAATTTTAAGGAATAGAGCTTGGCTCTATTATAATTTAATAAGGAGTTGGATATTTATAATGAGTGAAAATATGCTCGAAGATATGAATGAATTAATGCTGCAGAGACGGGAAAAGTTGACTCAACTTAGATCGAGAAAGAAAAAAGCCTTTGCGGAAAAATATGAAACTACTCATCATGCAGCAGAAGTGGAAGATAGTTTTGAAGAACTTGAAGAAAAAGAAGTTAAATTAGCAGGCCGCTTAATGGCTATTCGTACTCATGGAAAAGCAAGTTTTGCTGATTTAATGGATATGAGCGGTAAAGTCCAGTTATATGTGAAGCAAAATAATGTTGGTGAAGACCGTTATGAATTTTTTCAGGATCTAGATCTTGGTGATTTAGTTGGAATTACAGGTACTGTATTTAAAACAAATAGAGGCCAGGTATCTATAAGAGTTTCTTCTTTTAAACTTTTAACTAAATCGTTAAGACCCTTACCGGAAAAATTTCATGGTTTAAAAGATAAAGATATTCGATATCGCCAACGCTACTTAGATTTAATTGTGAATCCAGATGTAAAAGAAACTTTTGTTATAAGAAGCAAAATTATTAAAGAAATGAGAAGATATTTAGAGGACCAAGGATTTTTAGAAGTAGAAACTCCAATGATGCATCCAATTGCTGGTGGAGCTACTGCGCGTCCTTTTGTCACCCATCATAATACTTTAGATATGGATTTATATTTAAGAATTGCACCAGAGCTTTATCTTAAAAAGCTTATTGTTGGTGGTTTTGAGAAAGTTTTTGAAATAAATAGGAATTTCCGTAATGAAGGCATGTCATATAAGCACAATCCTGAATTTACAACAATGGAGCTTTATCAGGCCCAGGCAGATTATCATGATATGATGGCACTAACTGAGAATTTGGTCAGCCATTTAGCTGAAGAAGTTTTGGGTACTACAACTCTCGAGTATGAAGGTACGGAGCTTGATTTTACAGTTCCCTGGGATAGAATAACAATGGTAGAAGCTGTTAAAAAATATGCTGATGTAGATTTTACTAAATTTGAAACAGCGGAAGCTGCTTATGAAGCTGCTGCTTCAGTGGGTGTGAAACTTGAAGAAGGTTTATCTTATGGAGAAGTTTTAAATGAAGTATTCGAAGAAAGGGTTGAGGAAAAATTAGTTCAGCCAATATTTATTATGGATTATCCAATTGAAGTATCACCATTAGCACAAAAAATCGAAGACGACCCACGTTTTACTTATCGTTTTGAAGCGTTTGTTTATGGTCGAGAAATTGCTAATGCATTTAGTGAGTTAAATGATCCAGAAGAACAGAAGCGCAGATTTGAAAAACAGGTAGAAATGCGTGAAGCTGGTGATGAGGAAGCACAGATGATGGATTATGATTTTATTAGAGCTTTAGAATATGGTATGCCACCTACAGGTGGACTGGGAATTGGTATTGATAGATTAATTATGTTATTAACTGATTCAAGTTCCATTAGGGATGTAATTTTATTTCCAACCATGAGACCAGAAAGTAATGAATAATTGAGATATAAGTTAAAATAAATAGCCGGGGTGATAAAATCCCGGCTATATCTTTAAATTTAATTAATTAAATTTTCAGCTAATTGAAACCTGATTCTTAATTGAGAAAATTTAAATAATAACAATGAAAGGAGTTTTAAAAATGCTTAAAAAATTATCAATTAAGACAAATAATAAAGTAGAACTTATTGATGTTACCACTCAGATTCAAAATGCGATTAAAGAAACAGAGTTAGAATCTGGATTATTACAGATTCACATCCCTCATACTACTGCTGCAGTTACTATAAATGAAAATGCTGATCCTGATGTTAAAAGTGATATCAAAAAAGAAATAAATAAAATAATACCTTTTGATGATAATTATGCACACTTGGAAGGTAATTCAGCTGCACATATAAAATCAAGTCTATTTGGTGTTGATCAAAATATTATAATTGAAAACAAAAAATTATTATTAGGAACCTGGCAGGGAATATATTTTTGTGAATTTGATGGTCCGAGAACGAGAAAAATTTATTTAAAAATTACCAAAGATTAATTTTTTCTGATCACCTCTTGACAAATACAAGAATTGATGCTATGATAATGTATGTCGCTGAAAAGTTATAGATACTAATTTTTTGGTCGATAAAATTATTTTAAAAAGT